>RFGL01000333.1 GCA_003697015.1 Acidobacteriota bacterium
TCATATAGAGGGTTTTGCTTTTTTGTAAGTTTTTACAGTCAGATTCTGTGAACGGATTCTGATTGCTTTTTCGCCGGGGATTGGCCTACATTGCTCGGCACCGGCCCGCGGCCTGAGGGGCGGCGGGCCGGTGATCGGTCCGACGTAGGAGTTTTTGCAGAAGCGTGGGGTTGAAAGCGGCGGGGGGCGGTTGATCGTTTCTCTTAGCTTTCTCTACGCATCGCGCGGAGGGCATGCCGTGGGTGCAGCCGTTTCGATCGTCTTTCGCCGTGGGATCGCCGGCGGCAGGGGGCTTGCTGCCTGCTCGCTTCTCGCCGCGGCGCTCGCCGCCCCCGTCTTCGCCGGCGAGCTGGGGACGGGCCTGCTCGACGTGGAGGGAGGGCGGCTGATCGTCAGCCCCGAGAGCCAGACGGTACCTTTCGACACCCCGACCATCGTCGAGACGCGGCTGGAGGGCTTCGATTTCAGCGCCACCGGCGGCGTGCCGCCGGCGGACCTGCGGGTGCTGGCCGACTTCACGGGTCCGGAGATCGACGGCGTACTGCTGCTGGAGACGGTTCCCGGCGAGCCCCTGCGCATCCCGCGCCTGCGGCTGGAAGGGGAGTACGTGGTGGAGAACGTGCGCCTGGTGCAGCGCGACGAGGTGCTGCTCTTCGCCACCCCGCGCTCGACGGTGGTGCGGGCGACCGAGATCCTGCTCACCCGGGTCACCTCCCGCGCCCTGACCCTGGACGAGATCCAGAGCCTCGGCATCGTCATCGGCGAGGACAATTTCCAGGCGCTGAACTTCACCTTCGGCTTCGGCATCGAAGAAGGCGAGACCATCGACTTCGACGTACCGATCATCCTCAGGCCCGACGGGCTCGGAGGTCGCCGGGTGCAGACGATCCGGCCGGAGCGCGACTGGCGGCCGCCGCCGGCGCGCTTCAGCCCGCCGCAGATCGCGCCCTTCCTCTTCCAGCTGCCGAAGGAGGAGCGTGCCGAGATCCCGACCGGGGGATGCGAGGAGAGAGAGTGCTTCAAGGATCCCGCGCCGCCGCCGATCGTCGGGGTGATCGCCTTTCCCACCGAGCTCGGTCTGCTGCACCAGTTCTTCTCCGTCGTGCTGATGGTGCAGAACGGGGCGCCGGAGGGCGATCCGCTGGCGGTGCGCGATCTCACCGCGCGGCTCAAGCTGCCGCCGGGGCTGCGCCAGGCGGAGACCAATCCGCCGACCCCGCTCGGGGTGCCGGTGCCGGTGCGGGTGCCCGGCCCGGACGGCGAGGTGGGCACCGGCGACGACCTGACGTTCCTGGTGGCGCAGGCCAGCGGCGAGGCGGAGTTTCTGCTCGAGGGGTTGCGGGAGGGCACCCACGTGGTGAGCTTCGATCTCGCCGGGGTGCTGGAGGGGCTGCCGGCGGGTCCGCAGCCGATCACCGGCCAGGCCCAGGGGGCGGTGGTGGTGCGCGATCCCCACCTGCAGGTGACCTTCAACCACCCGGAGGTGGTGCGCACCGACGAGCAGTACCCGCTCCACGTCACCGTCGCCAACATCGGTCCGGCGCCGGTGAACCTGCTGTCGCTCCGGCTGCCGCCGGGGGGGTTGTCGGGGGTGACGGTGGTGGGCTCGGAAGAGCGGAGCATCGACACCCTGGCGCCGGGCGAGGCGGAGACCGTGACCTTCGATCTGATCGCCCGGGTGACCGGCAAGGTGATCGCCACCACCGCCAAGAGCGGCAGCCAGATCTCGCCCGACTTCGAACTGTCGGTCGGCATCTCCAACGGCATCCCCCTCTCCCCCGACGTGATCGTCCTGCCCCGCACCACCGAGGTGCTTCCCGAGGCGGTGGTGCGTCCGGCCTTGAGCCTGGTCGGCCTCGGCCATTCCCTCTCCACCGCCCGCAGCGCCGACCTGACCCCGGATCTGCCGCGGGTCAGCCGCGACATGATCACCCACCGGGTCTACCGCCTGACCCAGGCGGCGCGCCACGTGGTGGTCGGCGAGGAGCTCTTCGACGCCGCCGCGGTGCTGGCGGCGGAGTGGAACGGCGCCCGCGACCGCTTCCGCGGCTGGGACGAGCTGCGCCGGCGCAGCGACAAGGGGCTGCGCTTTGCCGAGGGCCTGGCGGCGATCTTCGCCGCCGAGGCGGCCGCCACCTCGCCGGCGGCGATGGTGGAGCGCTTCGCCGCCACCACCGCCTCGCTGCCGCCGCTGCAGCTGCTGCTGGCCACGGGGGAGGTCGATCTGGAGCTGGCGAGCCGCGCCGGCGGCGAGCGGTTGGCCGGCGACGGCAGCGCCGGTCCGGCGGTGCGCGAGCTGCCCTTCGCCGACCTCTACCCCCTGCCCGGGGCGCAGCTGGCGCTGCTCACGGTGCCGGAAGAGAGCGGCTACCGCGCCATCCTGCGCGCCCGGCGGTCGGGGCTCGCCGACCTCCACCTGGTGCTCAGCGACGGCGGCGGCGGTCTGCGCGCCGTGCGCTGGCGGAACGTCGAGCTCGCCGCCGGGGATCTCGCCGTCGTCGAGTACCGGGCGTCCGACGCCGGCTTCACCCTGCACCGCGACCGCCACGGCGACGGCGTGCTCGACGATCCGCTGCCCGGGACCGCCGTCGCCCTGGCGCCGCGCCCCTTCGCGGTGGTGGCGGCGCGGCAGAACGAGCTGGTCGATCCCTCCGGCCACGTGGTCGACGTGCTGTTCAGCCGCGACGTCGACCCGGCGTCGCTCGATCCGCGCGATCCGAGCCACTTCGAGCTCCCCGGCCTGCTGTCGAACGGCGGCTTCGTCCAGCGCGGCCTGCAGGGGATGGTGCAGGATCCGGACGAGATCTTCGCCGCCTTCAACAACTTCCGCATGGTGCGGGTGGTCTTCGACAACCCGGTGAGCCCGCTCCTCAGCCACCAGCTGACGGTGCGCGCCATCGGCAGCGCCGACGGCGCCGTTCTCGACCGGCGGCTGGTGCCGGTGACCACCACCGTCACCACCCCCGGCGGCCGTCTCGAGGGCACGGTGATCGGTCCGGACGGCGAGGCGGTGCCCTTCGCCGCCGTCGAGCTGGTGGAGTTCGACCTCTGCACCGAGTGCATCGAGGGCTGCGTGCCCCATCGCGTCGCCGCGGTGCAGGCCGACGCCGGCGGTCGCTACGCCTTCGACTTCGTGCGCGCCGAGACCTGCGACCTGCAGAACCGCTTCACCGTCCGCGCCCGCGATCCGGTCGAGGGCTTCGACGGCGAGGTCACCGGCCGCCTGCGCTTCGCCGGCGAGACCGCCGAGCTCAACGTGGTGATGCTCGGCCGCGGCCGCATCTCCGGCCGGGTGACCTACGACGACGGCACCGTGCCGTCGGAGGTGGAGGTGCTGGTCTACAACCCGATCTTCGATCAGGGCCGCCGCGCCCGGGTGGAGAGCGACGGGCGCTTCGAGGTCAGCCGGGTGGCGGTGGGCACGGTCACCCTGACGGCACGCGACGGCGACGGCAACTTCGTCTTCGCCACCGTCGAGCTGCCCTTCGCCGGCAGCGCGGTGGAGCAGGATCTGGTCATCCTGCTCGATCGCAGCGAGATGGAAAGCGCCACGGTGCGCGGCACGGTGGTGGAGAGCGACGGCACGACGCCGGTGGCGGGGGCCTTCCTCGCCCTCTACGTCGACCAGCGGCTGGTCGACAATCTGCGCAGCGCCGCCGACGGCAGCTTCGACTTCGGCACCGTACCCGCCGGGGTGGCGGAGATCGAGGTCTTCGATCCCGAGACCCGGCGCAGCGGCGGCAACCTCTTCTTCGACCTCGCCGCCGATCAGGCGGTGGAGCTGACGGTGCCCCTGCGCGACGAGCGCGGCACCATCGAGGGGCGGGTCTTCCGCCAGGCGGTGGACGGCACCCTGACGCCGCTGGCGGACATGGTGGTCTGGGTCGACCGGCAGCAGGCCAACACCGTCAGCGACGAGGGGGGCTTCTTCCGCCTCGAGGGGGTGCTGGCGGGGAACGTGAGCCTGCGGGCGGCGGACCCGCGCACCTTCGAGCGCACGTCGATCGCGGTGACGGTGACCGACGGCGCGACCCTCACCCAGGACCTCTTCCTGGTCGAGAAGCTGGATCAGGTGAGCGTCATCCGCGGCCAGGTCCTCGGATTCGACGGCCAGCCGGTACACGGTGCCCTCATCCACATCGCCCTCGGCTATCGTAATTCGGTGCGATGGGTGCACGAGGTCAGCACCGATGCGGACGGGCGTTTCGTCCTCAGCCCGGTGGCGGTGGGCCGCCACCCGGTACACGCCATCTCCGGCTCCTCCGGCGGCATCGGTTTCGCCGAGATCCGCTTCCCCGGCGATTCGGACTTCGTCACCATCCGCTTCAAGCGCGGCA
>RFGL01000334.1 GCA_003697015.1 Acidobacteriota bacterium
ATCCCTACGGCCTCGACGATGCCGGCCTCGACGCCGCCGCCGCGCCGGCGCCGCGCGCCGCCGCGGCGGCCGGGCCGGCGTGAACCGCATGGAGCCCTTGAGCGAGCGCCAGCGCCTCTTCTTCGACGCCCAGGGCTACCTGACGATCGAGGACGCTCTCGACGGCGCCGAGCTCGCCGCCCTGCGCCGGGCCTGCGATCGCGCCGAGGCCGCCTGGCGGGCGGACCCGTCGCGGCCCGGCTGCCGCATCCCGGAATTCATCGAGATCGAGGGCATCCTGGAATACGACCCGCTCTTCCTCGAGCTGCTCGAGCACCCGCGGGTCTTCCCCAAGGTGCGGGCGGTGCTCGGCACCGACGTCGCCCTCATCGACCACGCCTACTACCTCACCCCGCCCGGCGGCGAGCTCGACGGCAGCGCCTGGCACCGCGACGTCCGCACCCCCGGCGTCTACCACCCGCGGTCGACGGTGATGGTGCGCGCCATGTTCGCCCTCGGCGACGTCGGCGCCGGCGACGGGGCGACCCTGGTGCTGCCCGGCTCGCACCGCTTCCCCGACGACTATCCGCTGCCCCGGGTGGCGCGTCCCGAGGACATGCCCGGCGCCGTCCCCCTCACCTGCCGCGCCGGCGGCGCCTATTTCTTCAACGGCAATCTGTGGCACGCCCCGTCCCCCAACCGCGGCTCCCGCAGCCGCCGCATGGTGCTGTTCAACTACGGCCACAAGTGGATGCGACCGTGGCGTGGCCACGAGCCGTCGCCGGCGCTCGCCGCCCGTGCCGACACCCCCATGCGGCGCCAGCTCCTCGGCTTGACCGGCGCCTACTACGGCACCGACGCCGAGCTCGAGACGCCGGCGCCGGCCGATCGCCCGGCGGGCGGCTGAGGCGATCGCCTACCACCACCAGTCGGCGTAGTCGTCGAGGGGCGCGCGCTCGGGGACGTAGCGGTTGATCGGCGCGTCGCCGTCGGGGTAGCCGACCGCCATGGCGCAGACCACGATGCGCTCGGCGTCGATGCCCAGGTGCTCCTTGATCAGCGCCGGGTAGCCGGCGACGCTGTATTGGGGGCAGCTGCCGACGCCGTGGGCGAGGAGGCCGAGCATGACGTTCTGCAGAAAGCAGCCGAGGGCGAGGAAGCTGCCCGGCACGGCGTCGCCGGGGAGGTGGAAGATCAGCGCCACCGGCGCGCCGTAGAAGTCGAGGTTGCGCCGCAGGTGGGCGCGGCGGGCGGCGCCGTCGTCGCGGGCGATGCCGAGGTGGTCGAAGAGGCCGGCGCCGGTGGCCCGGGCGCGGCCGGCGAAGGGCTCGCTCAGGCTGGATGGGTTGTTGAGAAACTGCGGCTCGGGGGGGACGCCGCGGTCGAAGGCGTCCTGCAGCCGGGCGGCCAGCGCGTCCCGTGCCTCGCCCCGCAGCACCGCCACCGCCCAGGGCTGGGTGTTGCGCGACGACGGCGCGTTGGCCGCCGCCGCGAGCACCGCCGCGAGCAGCGGCCGCGGCACCGGCCGATCGCGGAAGGCGCGGGTCGAGTGGCGCGATGCGATCAGGCGCAGGACGTCTTCCGGCCGGGTCTTCGACATCCGTCCCCCCCGGCTAGCGGAAGTCCTCTGGCGGCTCTGGACGGTTCTGCAGCACCTCCTCGATGCGCTCCATCACCGCTTCCGTCAGCCGCGGCACCACCTCCAGGGCGCCCATGTTCTCCCTCACCTGCTCGGGTCTCGACGCGCCGGTGATCACCGACGACACGCGGGGATTCTTCAAGCACCAGGCGAGGGCCAGCTGGGGCAGGGTGCAGCCGAGCTCGTCGGCGATCGGCCGCAGCCGCCGGGCCTTGGCGACGTGCTCGCGCCCCTCGGCGCTCTCGAAGCGCTCGCGCAGCCACTCGTAGCCCGGCACCGTGGCGCGGCTGCCCGGGGGGATGCCCCGTTCGTACTTGCCGGTCAGGATGCCGCTCGCCAGCGGGCTCCAGATCGTCGTCCCGAGGCCGATCTCGCGGTAGAGCAGGGCGTAGTCCCGCTCCACCCGCCGGCGGTGGAACATGTTGTACTGCGGCTGCTCCATGGTCGGCGGCACCAGGTGCTCGCGGCGGGCGACGGCATAGGCCGCCATGATCTGCTCGGCGCTCCACTCGCTGGTCCCCCAGTAGAAGGCCTTGCCGCGATCGACCAGGTAGCTCATCGCCCGCACCGTCTCCTCGATCGGGGTGTGGAGATCCGGCCGGTGGGCGAAGATCAGGTCGACGTAGCGCACCCCCAGGCGCTCGAGGGCGGCGTCGGTGCCCTCGAGCAGGTGCTTGCGCGACAGGCCGCGGTCATTGGGCCCGTCGCCGCCCCAGAAGATCTTGGTCGACAGCACCAGGTCCGAGCGCTTCCAGCCGGCGCGGCGGATCGCCTTGCCCATCAAGGTCTCGGCCCGGCCGTGGGCGTAGACTTCGGCGTTGTCGAAGAAATTCACCCCCGCCTCGCGCGCCACCTTCATGCACTCGTAGGCCAGATCCTCGTCGAGCTGGCTGCCGAAGGTCACCCACGCACCGAAGGAGAGGGCGGATACCTTGAGGCCGGAACGGCCGAGAAAACGATACTCCATGGGCGGATCTCCATGCCGGTCGCGTCACGCGCCGCCGAGCATACCGGATGTGCCGCGCTTGCGCCCCGGCCCCGGCGCCTGGTAGAAGACGCTGATTCCGCCCGCTATCCGCGACCACGCTGAGGAGGCTTTATGCGCACCATCCGGAATGCCGTCCTGCTCCCCGTTCTCGCCATCTTCCTGCTCGCCTTCGGCCTCGCCGCCGCCCCGTCATGGATCGCCCCCCAGGCGGCGGACGGCAAGGGGTCGGAGGCGAGCGAGCGGAAGAAGTCGAAG
>RFGL01000335.1 GCA_003697015.1 Acidobacteriota bacterium
AGGCCGACGCCGAGGGCGACGGCGAGGGCGGCGGCGACGGCCCAGGCGGGAGGGGCGGCGGGGAGTGCGGGGAAGAGGGCGACCAGGGCCTTGGCCCCCAGCCAGCCGCTGCCGAGGCCGAGGAGACCGCCGGCGAGGGAGAGGAGGGTCGCTTCGGCGAGGAAGACGGCGAGGATCTGGCGGCGGCCGGCGCCAAGGGCCTTGAGCAGGCCGACCTCGGCGGTGCGCTCGGCCACCGACACCAGCATCACGTTCATGATCCCCAGGCCGGCGACGGAGAGGGAGACCGCGGCGATCGCCGCCAGGGCGACGGTCAGGGTGCCGAGGATGGAGGAGAAGCTGGCGAGCACCGCGTCCTGGGTGAGGCAGGTGACGTCCTCCTCGCCGTGGCGTTCGGTCAGCAGGGCGACGACCCGCTGCTTGATCGTCTCCAGCTGGTGGTGGCCGCGCGCCTCGATGACGATGCGGAAGAGCGACGAGCGATCGAACATCTTCATCGCCGTCGCCACCGGCACCAGCGCCAGGTCGTCGAGGTCGACGCCGATCTGCACCCCCTTCGACGCCATCACCCCGATCACCCGCATGCGCCAGCCGCCGACGCGCACCACCTCGCCCACCGGATTGCGTTCGCCGAAGAGCTCGCGGGCGGTCTTGCGCCCCAGCACCACCACCGGCGCGCCGCGCTCGAAGTCCCCCGCCGGCAGGGGCTCGCCGTAGGCCATGTGCAGGTGGCGCATCCGGAAGTAGTCGCGGTTGGTGCCGAAGACCGCCACCTGGCGCCGGCGCGGGCCGAAGGCGACGGTCTCGGTGGCGGCGGAGATCGGCGCCAGGCGCAGCACCTGCGGCACCTGGCGGACGATGGCGCGGGCGTCGTCGAGGGTCAGATCGTGGGGCACGCCGGCGGTAAACGGCACCGTGCCGGTGGTCTCGTTCTTGCCCGGCACGACGATTACCAGATTGGTGCCCAGCTCCGAGAACTGGCCGGTGACGTAGCGCCTCGCCCCCTCCCCGAGCGCGGTCAGCACGATCACCGCCGCCACCCCGACCGCCATCCCCACCAAGCTCAAGCCGGTGCGCAGGCGGTGTCCCTTCAGGGCGGCGACGGCGAAGCGCAGCAGATCCGCGGGGTTCATCATGCGTCCTCCGCCTCGTCGCCGGCGGTGAGCTCGGTGAGGGCGCGGGCGATCTCCTCGGGGCCTCGGGCGCGGACGACGATGCGGCCGTCGTGCAGCACCACCAGGCGGGCGGCGCGGCGCGCCACCGCCGGGTCGTGGGTGACGACGATCAGGGTCAGGCCCCGCCGGTGCAGGGATTCGAGCAGCTCCAGCACCTGCCGGCCCGAGCGGCTGTCGAGGTTGCCGGTGGGCTCGTCGGCGAGCAGGATCTTCGGCCCCATCACCATGGCGCGGGCGATCGCCACCCGCTGGCGCTCGCCGCCCGACATCTGCTCCGGCCGGTGATCGGCGCGCGCCGCCAGGCCCACCGCCTCGAGCATGGCGGCGGCCCGCCGCCGGCGCTCGGCCCGCGGCACGCCGGCGAAGATCATCGGCAGCTCGACGTTGGCGGCCGCGGTCAGCCGGGGAACCAGGTGGAAGCTCTGGAAGACGAAGCCGATCTTGTGGCGGCGCACCCGGGTGAGCTCGGCCTCCGACAGCCGCGCCACCTCGCGGCCGTCGAGCTCGTAGGAACCGGCGGTCGGCCGGTCGAGGCAGCCGAGGACGTTGAGCAGGGTCGACTTGCCCGATCCCGACGGGCCCATGATCGCCAGGTGCTCGCCGGCGTCGACCTCGAGGTCGATGCCGGCCAGGGCCTCGACCGTCGTTTCGCCGACGCGGAAGACGCGGCGGATGCCGCGCAGGCGGATCACGGCGCCGTCGCGGCGCCGTCGCGGGCCACCGCCCGCACGCCGTCGCGCACCTCGGCGCGGTCGATCGAGGCCACCACCCGGGCGCCTTCCGCCAGGCCGCTCCTGACCTCGAAGTAATCCCAGTTGCGGAGCCCGACCTCGACCTCGGTAGCGCGCAGCACGCCGCCGTCGAGCACCAGCACCTGCCGGCCTTCGATCAGGCTGCTGGTCGGCAACCGCAGGACGCCGTCGCGGCGCTCGAGGATGACCTCGACGTCGGCGGAGGTTCCGGGCAACAGGCTGCGGGCGAGGTCGCGGTCGTCGAGCTCGACCTCGATCTCCACCGTGCGGTTCTGCTCCTCGCGGTCGAGGACGTAGGGCGCGATGCGCCGCACCCGGCCGGCGAAGGTCTGGCCGCGGTGGGAGTCGACGCTGACCCGCGCCTCCAGGCCGCGCGCCAGGCGGCCGGCGTCGACCTCGTCCATCGGCGCGCTGACGTAGATCGACGACGGGTCGAGGACGTCGATCACCGGCGGTACCGGCACCGCCGGCGGCGCCGGGGTGACGTATTCGCCGATCTCCGTCGCCAGCTCGGCGACGATGCCGTCGAAGGGCGCCTTGAGCACCGTCTTGGCGAGCTCCGCCCGCTGCAGGTCGACCGCCGCGCGCGCCCGCGCCGCCGCCGCCTGGGCCGCTGCACACGCCGCCCGCTCGGCGCGCGCGGAGCTCTCCACCTGGTCGAGCCGGTCGGCGGAGACGATGCCGTCGGGCACCAGGCCGCGGATGCGCTCGAGCTCGCGCTCGGCGCGCTCGGCGATCTGGCAGACCCGCCGCACCTCGGCGGCGGCGGCCTGCAGGTCGCGCTCCGCCACCGCCAGGCGGGCGCGCTGCAGGCTGTCGTCGAGCCGCAGCAGGACCTCGCCGGCGCGCACCGCCTCGCCCTCGGCGCGGGGCAGGGCCACCACCGTGCCGCCGATCTCCGGCGACAGCTTGGCCCGCCGCCGCGCCTTGACCGTGCCGGCGCGCGAGTTGGTCACCGTCGCCTCGACCCGGCCGCGGGCTGCCTCGATCACCGCCACCTCGATCGGCGCCGGGGTCAGCAGGCGGAGGTAGAGCAGGTAGGCCGAGGCGGCGAGCACGACGGCGATGGCGAGGCGGAGGAGGAGACGGCCCATGGCGGCGAGCAATCTACCAGGAATCGCCGCCGGCGGGCGGTCACTTCTCGACGACGGCGTATTCCTCGAGCAAGCCGTGCACCATGGCGAAGCGGGCGACGTCGGCGTTGTTGCGCAGGCCGAGCTTGCGCAGCATGTTGGCGCGGTGGGTGTCGATGGTCTTGACCCCGATGCCGAGCTCGTCGGCGATCTCGCGGTTGGTGCGGCCGCGGGCGAGCAGGAGCATGACCTGGTACTCGCGGTTCGACAGCCGCTCCTTGGGGGTGCGTCCGGCGCCGACCCCGAGATAGCGCTCGGCGCAGGCACGCTGGAGCTCCGGGGTGAGGTAGAACTCTCCCTGGTGGACCTTGCGGATGGCCTCGGCCACCCCCTTCGCGTTGGTGGCGATGGAGATGATGCCGCGGGCGCCGGAGCCCAGCAGGTACAGCAGGAAATCCTGGTTGAGGTTGTAGGATTGCACCAGGATCTTGACCGCCCGATCCAGGGCGGCGAGTTGCTGGATGAGGTTGAGCTCGTTGAGAACGGCGCCGGATAAGGTGAGAAAGATCACGTCCGGCTTCTTGGACTGGACGATGCGGAGCGCCTCCTCCCGCGAGCCGCCCCTGCCGGCGAGCTCGATGTCGAGGTGCTCCCTGAGGAGGAATGCGATGACCTCGCTCAGCACTTCGACGGCGCTGATCACCGCGACGCGGATCGGCCCGCCGCGGCTGCCGGTTCGCTCCGCGCTCGTATGAGACTCTCGGTCGGTCATTTTTTGCCTCCTGCTGAGTAAGCTTCCAGCCCCCCGGCCGCGCCGCACTCGCTCAGGTTCCGTTCCGGCACGTATTGTCAGCCAAGGCAGGAGCCAATTGAATGCGTAAAATTTTGTCCGCTGGCTACGAATACTTCGCAGCAAGGTAAGAAATAATCGGAAAAAGGCGTGGAATCGCGGGGCGAAAGCACACCCCGGACTGCCCGAGGGAGCCTGCGCCTCAGATCTTGACGACGCCCTTCTTGATCGCGAAACGGGCGACGTCGGCGTTGTTGCGCAGATCGAGCTTGCGCAGCAGATTGGCCCGGTGGGTATCGATGGTCTTGACCCCGACGCCGAGCTGGCCGGCGATCTCGCGGTTGGTGTGGCCCAAGGCGAGGAACCGCATGACCTGGAATTCGCGGTCGGTCAGGCGTTCTTCCGGTGCCTGCTCGCTGTCCACCCCGAGGTAGCGCTCGGCGCAGGCGCGTTGCAGCTCCGGGGTGAGGAAGAGCTGACCCTGGTGGACGGTACGGATCGCCTGTACCACCTCGGCGGAGCCGACGTCGGGGGAGAGGATGCCGTGGGCGCCGGCGCGCAGCATGCGCAGGGAGGCGTGCTGGCTGGCGTCGTGGGAGAGGATCAGGATCCGCGGCGCCGAGCTCGCGGCGTTCAGGCGGCCGATGACGTCGAGCTCGTCGAGGGCCGAGCCGAAGTGGGCCAGGAGCACCACGTCGGGGCGCCGGCGCTGGACCACGTCGACCGCCGTGGCGCCGTCGCCGGCGGTGCCGGCGACGTCGAGGTCGTCGTAGGTGGTGAGCAGGTGATGGATCGCCTCTACGAGTATGGCGTAGCCGGCGATCACCACGATGCGGATGCCGTCTTTGTTGTCGCCGCGATGGCGCGGCGCTTGGGAACGGCTGGTTTTCTGGCCCATCCTCTCGTCTCCTAGCCAACGTTCTCCGCCAGCGCGCCGGCACGGTGGGTGGCTGCGCCCGGCGGTGGCAGTGGGGCAAGGAGTATTGTCGGGGAAAACCTTGGACGAATGAATGCGTCAGGGTCTGATGGTTTGTCTTCTGGATAGCTTAGAAGAATTAAGAAATCTTCGTATCCGCAGTCCGTGCCGGACGGCGGCTTCCGGCGACGGCGCGGAATGTCCGTACCGCGTCGAGCGGGAGACCGCCGGCGATTCAGGGATCGCCGCGGCGGCCGGGGCCCGCAGCGCGGCTGGGGTTTCGAGCCCGCGACGTCAGAGCGCGAGCAGTTTTTTCTCGATGTACATGAAGTGGGCCAGCTCGACCTCGTTGCGCACCTGGAGCTTGCGCTTGATGTTGGTGAAATGGGTGTGGACGGTCTTGACGCTCACCCCCAGCCGGGCGGCGATCTCTTTCACCTTGTAGCCCTGGGCGATCAGCTTCGCCACCTGGTGCTCGCGGTCGGTGAGCGCCTCTTCGGCGTGGCGCTTGCTGCCGGCGACGTGGAGCTCGGCGCAGGTGCGGAGGACCTCGGTCGTCCAATAGCGCTCGCCGCCGTGGACGATGCGGATCGCTTCGAGCGCCTCCTCGAGGCCGACGTCGCGGGTGAGGATCCCCCTGGCGCCGGCGCCCATCAGCCGGGCGGAAACGTGGAAGTTGGGGTAGTGGGGGATGACCAGGATGGCGGTGTCGCGGCCGAGGGCGGTGATGCGGATGATGACGTCGAGCTCGTCGATGGTGGAGCCGACGTCGAGCAGCAGCAGCACGGCGGGGTCCTCCCGTTGCACCAGCTCGACCGCCTGGCTGGGGGTGGTGGCGCTGCCGGTGAGCTCGATCCCGGGCAGATTCGCCAGCGTCTGTCGGGCGAGGTCGGCGATGAAGGCGTGGCCGCTGACCACGGCGACGCGGATCGGGGAACGATCGGTGGCGGGGTTGGTCATTTTCTTGCTGTGGTATTCTTTCGTTTTCATGCCCGGCTCGCTGCGGGGCGCGGAGGTCCCGGAGGTCCCGGAGGTCCCGAACGTCCGCCGCTGCCGGCGTGATGGGGCGCGAGAGGTATTGTCTCCAAGAATTCCTGGAAAAATGAATAGGGCCAGATCTGATCTCTGCCTAAGAAAATTTCTGAGCAAACGCTCAGAAAGTTCCTGGTGCTCCGGGGCGCGATGGGCCGGCGTTCGACGGCGGGGGCATGGCGGATCGCGGGCATCGTGACCTCAGCGAAAATCATGACTCGGCGCTGCCGCCACCTCGGCCAGCGGCCAGATGCGCTCCGCTTTGACCGACAGGGCGCCGTCGCGCCGCTCGATCCGGCCTTCGATCAACAGGCCCGGGTCGGTGGTGATCAGCCGCCGGTGGTCGCGCAGCAGGTCCGGCGTGACCACCGCCTGGGCCATGCCGGTTTCGTCCTCCAGGGTGACGAAGAGCATGCCCTTGGCGGTGCCCGGTCGCTGGCGGACGATGACCGAGCCGCCGAAGCGCACCCGGCTGCCGGCGGCGCGGCGGTCGAGGTCGGCGCAGGTCGAGACGCCGCGGCGGCGCAGGGCGGGGCGCAGGTAGGCGACGGGGTGGACGCCGGTGGTCAGGCCGCTCGTCCGGTAGTCGGCGGCGGTTTCGTCGAAGGGGGTCATCTCGTCCAGGGGCGATGGGCGGTCGCCGTCCGGCAGGCGGTCGAGCAGCGGCCCGGCCGGACGGCTGAGGCGGGCGACCTGCCACAGGGCCTGGCGCCGCCCCCGGCCGAAGCTGGCGAGGGCTCCGGCGTAGGCCAGCTGCTCGAGCTCGCCGCGCCGCAGGCGGCAGCGCGCGGCGAAGTCCTGGAGGCCGGCGAAGGGGCGCTCCCGGCGGGCGGCGACGATCGCCGCCGCCGACTCCCGGCTCAACAAGCCGCGGACGTAGCGCAGGCCGAGGCGAACGCCGCCGGCCACCCGGCGGCGCCGCTCCGGCGGCAGCTCGACCCAGGTGCAGCGTACGTCCGAGCGCTGGACGTCGACCGGGTAGACCGGCACGCCGTGGCGCTGGGCGTCCTTGACCAGGGTGGCGGGATGGTAGAAGCCCATCGGCCAGGCGTTGAGCAGGGCGATGAGGAAGGCCGTCGGGTGATGGGCTTTGAGGTAGGCGCTGGCGTAGGCGATGAGAGCGAAGCTGGCGGCGTGGGATTCGGGGAAGCCGTAGAGCGCGAAGGAGGTGATCGCCTGGATGATCTCCTCCTGCGCCCGGCCGGTGATGCCGCGGGCGCGCATGCCGTCGCGCAGGCGCTGCTCGATCCCCCGCATGCGCTCGGCGGAGCGCTTGAAACCCATCGCCCGGCGCAGCTCCTCGGCCTGACCGCCGGTGAAGCCGGCAGCGACCATGGCGATGCGCAGCAGCTGTTCCTGGAAGAGGGGGACCCCGAGGGTGCGTTTCAGGATCGGCTCCAGGCTGGGATGGGGATAGGTGACCGGCTGGCGACCCTGGCGGCGCTCGAAGTAGGGATGCACCATGCCGCCGACGATCGGCCCGGGACGGATGATCGCCACCTGGATCACCAGGTCGTAGAAGGTGCGCGGGCCGTTGCGCGGCAGGGAGGCCATCTGGGCGCGGCTCTCGACCTGGAAGACGCCGACGGTATCGGCGGCGCGCAGCATGCGGAAGGTCTTGGGGTCCTGCGGCGGCAGGTGGGCGAGCTCGAGGTTCTTGCCCTCGTGGCGGCGGATCAACGGCACCGCCTCCTCCAGCGCGCCGAGCATGCCGAGGCCGAGGAGGTCGACCTTGATGATCCCCAGGTCGGCGCAATCGTCCTTGTCCCACTGCACCACCACCCGGCCGGGCATCGCCGCCGGCTCCAGCGGCACCACCTCGTCGAGCCGGCCGTGGGCGATGACCATGCCGCCGGAGTGCTGGCCGAGGTGACGCGGCAGGTTCTGCAGCCGCTGCCAGAGGTCGGCGAAGAGCGCCACCCGGCGGTCCCCGGGATCGCAGCCGGCGGCGCGCAGGGCTTGCTCGAGGGAACGCCGGTCGCCGCGGCTCTGGTCGTAGCGCAGGCGGCCGAGCTCTTTCGACAGGCGGCCGAGCTGTTCGGTGGAGAAGCCCAGGGCCTTGCCCGCTTCGCGCGCCGCCAGGCGGTCGCGGTAGGTGATGACGTTGGCGGTCATCGCCGCGCCGTGCGGGCCGTAGCGCCGGTAGACGTATTGGATGACCTTCTCGCGCTGCTCGCCGGCGGGCAGATCGAGGTCGATGTCCGGCCATTCGCCGCGCTCCTCGGAGAGGAAGCGTTCGAAGAGCAGGTCCATCTTCACCGGGTCGACGGCGGTGATCGACAGGGCGTAGCACACCGCGCTGTTGGCCGCTGAGCCGCGCCCCTGGGCGAGGATGCCCTGGCGCTGGCAGAAGCGCACGACGTCCCAGACGATCAGGAAGTAGCCCGCCAGGTCGAGCTTTTCGATCACCGCCAGCTCTTTGGCGATCTGCGCCTGGGCGCGGGCGGTGAGCGGGCGGAAGCGGGCGCGGGCCCCGTTCCAGGTCACCTGCCGCAGGTAGGAAGCGGCGGTCTCGCCGGCGGGCAGCGGATAGTCGGGGAAGCGGTAGCCGAGGTCGGCGAGGGTGAAGCTCAGCTCCTCGGCCAGGGCGACGCTCTCCTCCAGCGCCTGCGGCAGGTCGGCGAAGAGCTCCGCCATCTGCTGCGGGCTCCGCAGGTAGCGCTCGCGGCCGGCGTCGAGGCGGCGGCCGGCGTCGTCGAGGGGGAGGTGATGGCGGATGGCGGTCAGCACGTCGTAGACCGCCTTGTCCGCCGGCTGCGCGTAGCGCACGCCGCCGGTCGCCACGAGCGGCAGGCGCAGGCGCCGGGCGAGCTCGATCAGCGCCTGGTTGCGCTGCTCGTCGCAACGCCGGCGATGGCGCTGGAGCTCGACGTGGAGACGGCGGTCGAAGATCGCGGCGAGACGCTCGAGCACCGTCCGGGCCGCCGCCGTGCCCCCCGCGGCCAGGGCGCGGGCGAGGGGGCCTTCGCCGCCGCCGCTCAGGCAGTGCAGGCCGGCGGCGTGGTCGCGCACCATGCGCCAGGTCGCCCGCGCGTCGCCCTTGGGCCGCCCGCGGGCGGCGGCGGTGAGCAGCTTGCAGAGGTTGCGATAGCCCTGCCGGTCGCGCACCAGCAGGGTCAGGCGGGTGGCGGCGGCACCGCGCCGGCTGGCCTCGAGACGGCTGCTGCGCCGCCGGCCGGGCGGCTCGTCGCCGTCGCCGGCGAGGACCACCTCGGCGCCGACCAGCGGTCGGATGCCCGCTTCCTGCGCCGCCTTGTGCAGGCGCGGCGCGCCGTAGACGCCGTTGCGGTCGCACAGCGCCAGGGCGGGCAGCCCGAGCGCGGCGGCGCGCTCCACCAGGTCCTCGGGCTGGGAGGCGCCGTCGAGGAAGGAGAAGGCGGAGGCGGCGTGCAGCTCGACGTAGCGTGCCGGCGCCCGCCGCCGGCGCGGGTAGCGGCGCCGGCGCAGGGCTTCCTTGCGCGCCCCGGGGCCGGCGCGCAGGGCCGCCAGGCGGTAGACCAGGTGCCGCGGCGGTGGGGTGGGGATCGGGTCGTGCTCGTCCATCGCATCGCTCGCGCCGAGAGGCGTAATCGAGGCGTAATACTCTAGTCGTAAGTGGGGCGTAAGTCAAGGCCGAGCGCGTCGCCGGCGTGATCCGGCGCCCGCGCCGAGGCTACGGCGAGGCGAGGAGCTGCTCGAGCAGATGGGCCAGCCGATAGCCGGACAGGGCGAGGCGCTCGCCGGCGATCGCCCGCACCCTCTCGAGATAGGCCGGCGACGGCACCGCGCCTTCTTCGATGCCGTGGTAGGCGACGTCGACCCCCAGGCGGTAGGACTCCTGCGCCCAGCCGCGGGCGTCGAGCTGGCGCCAGCCCGGCTGGGAGCTCTTCGGCACCCGCTGGCGCAGGCGCTCGACGTAGTCGGGGAGGCGCCGGGCGACGGCGTTCGGGTCCTGCGGGTCGAGGGGGGGGAAGAGGTCCGCCAGCCGGTCCCACAGGCGGTGGAGGTTGGCTGCCGGGTGGCGGATGGGGAAGTCGTTGCCGCCGCGATCGCCCTGCGGGTGCTGGGGGGTGATGCGGTCGGCGCAGTGCAGGGGCTGGTGGACGTCGGCCACCAGGTGGATCAAGAGCGCCAGGGCGAAGGCGCGCTCGAAGGGGCCGGCGGCGGGGTTCTCGAGGGTGGCCCGTGCCTGGTCGATCGCCCACACCACGTTCTCCGCCGCCGGCTTGCCCGGCGGTGCCGGCAGGGTGCCGACGACGTACGGCAGGTTGACGTAATGCCAGGCGTCGAAGTGGTGCAGGCCGCGCGCGCGGCGCCGGTCGAGCCACAGGCTGAAGTCGACGAAGGTGCCGTCGCCGAGGGGGGCGAGGGTGCTGGCGGCGCGCTGGCGGGCGGCGGGACTGAGCTCCTGCCAGGCGATCTGGGCGGCGATCAGATGTCCGGTCTCCTGCCAGGCGGTCGCCGCCGGCGCGTGCAGCAGGCCGAGGAGCGCCGCGCAGCCGGCTGCCCACCGGCGGCGCGCCCCGGAAGCCGGCGTGGCCTGCGACTGGCGGATCATGCGCTCAACCCCGTCCTCCGTCCGTGGCGCCGGATCCTACCATCCGCCGTTCCTAGCGCGGGGGCGGCGGGGCTTCCGCCGGCGGTTCGTCGCCGGTCGACAGGTGCCAGTCGAGGGCCCGTTCGCGGGCCTCGCCGAGGGTGCGCTCGAAGCGGCCGAGGACGATCGCCGGCACCGCCACGCCGGCGGCGATGGCCAGCAGGCCGAGGGCGATCAACAGCGCCGCCCGCCGGCGCGCCCGGCGGCCGGTGATCACCGGCCGGTCGTGCAGCAGGCGGCTGCCGGGGGGCGGCAGCTCGCCGCTCCGCCAGGCGCGCCAGGCGCGTTGCAGCCAGAAGACGCCGAGCCCGACCGCGGCGCTCGCCAGCAAGCCGAGGACGACGCCGGCCAGCCGCAGGAAGCGCCGGTGAGCCAGCAGCGGCGACTCCGCCAGGAGCGCCGCCGCGGCGCGCAGCTCGGCCGCCAGGTAGGGCAGGGCCGCGGCCCCCGCCACCAGCACCAGGGCGCCGGCCAGAGCCGCCTGCCGGCGCAGCCGGGGATCGCCCTTGAGGATCTTGGTCATCCGGCGTTTCAGGGTAGCAGAGGCGGTGGCGCGGCGGCGCGATTTGTCGTATAAGCTGGTCCCCCACCCCTGACGACGGCGTCCGCCGCGGATGACGGCGGGCGCGCCGCTGCCACCGCGGGTGGCGCGCACGGATTTTGCACGGTCGACGGCGATGAGCAAGGCGATTCCCCCAATCTTCGCACGGGCCTCGGTCCTCGCTCTCCCGGCGCTGGTGCTGGCCCTGGCCGCCGGCGGCCAGCCGGCGGAGGACGACGTGACGGTGAAGGCGCGCATCGCCGGCCGGCCGGGGCATCGCGACGTGCGTCAGGTGCGGGTCCTGATCCGCGACGCAGGGCGTTTCGACTGGTCGCTCAAGGACGACCGCATCGCCTTCGACCGGCCGGACGACGACGGCTTCTACGACGTCTGGCTGGCGGCGGCCGACGGCACCGTCGGCCGCTGCGTCACCTGCGACAACTACACCTTCCACAAGATGCACGTGCTGAGCCCGGCTTGGCATCCCGGCGGCGATTACCTGGTGTGCCAGGTGCAGATGGTGGCGAAGAAGCTGAAGATGGAGCTCGCCGACCTGGCGACGCCGTGGCGGGGACTGCACAGCGAGCTGTGGGCGGTGAGCAAGGACGGCAAGCAGGCCTGGCAGCTGACCGGTGCTCGCGACCGCGGCGGGGCGGTGCTCGATCCCTTCTTCGCCCACGAGGGCGGGCGCCTGGGGTGGAGCGAGCGCACCAGCACCCGCGGCGGAGGCCGCTACGGGCAGTGGGCGGCGCGGCTGGCGGAATTCCGCATCCGCCGCGGGGTGCCGCGGGTGGGCAAGATCGAGACCTTCGTCGCCGGCGACCACCGCGGTCTGGAGATGGCGCAGACCTTCACCCCCGACGACCGCGGCCTGCTGATCGCCGGCCTGCCCCTCGGCCAGTCGGAGAACGGCCTCGATCTGGTGCGCCTCGATCTCGAGGGCGGCGAGATGGCGGCCCTGACCACCACGCCGCTGGAGCGCGACGAGGTGGCGCGGTACTCGCCGGACAGCCGCTACGTGGTCTGGGCCACCGACCGCAACCTGCCGTCCCTGAGCGAGGACCGCCGCCGCCTGCCGTGGCGCAGCGACCTGTGGATCATGCGCGCCGACGGCAGCGGGCAGGAGCGCCTGACCTTCTTCAACCACCCGGAGTCGGACCACTACCTCGGCGAGGCGATGATCACCGACCTCGCCTGGAGCCCGGACGGCGACCGCCTGGCGGTGCACGTGGTCAGCGCCGGGCTGGCGGTCGAGCAGGCGATCTGGATCGTGGTCCTCGACCCGTCCTACCGGCGGTGATGGTGACGCGGCGCGACGCCTTCGACGCCGTGGTGCTGGGCGGCGGGGTGATCGGGGCGGCGGCGGCCCGCGCTCTCCTCGCCCGCCGCCGGCGGGTGGCGCTGGTCGAGCAGTACGCCGCCGGCCACGAGCGCGGCAGCTCCCACGGCGACGGGCGCATCATCCGCTACTCCTACGCCGAGCCGATCTACGTCGAGATGGCGCGCCGCGCCTACGCCGCCTGGTCGGCGCTGGCGGCGGCGGCGGGGACCCGGCTGGTCGACAGGACCGGCGGCCTCGACTGCGGCCCGCGGGACAGCCCGCAGCTGGCCGAGCTCGCGGCCACCCTGGGCCGTCTCGAGGTGCCCTTCGAACGCCTGGACGCGGCCGGCGTCCGGCGCCGTTTCCCGCAGCTGCGGCTGCCGGCCGGCGCCGAGGCCCTCTACCAGGCCGACGGCGGGGTGGTGCGGGCGGCGCGGGCGGTGGCGGCGCTGTGGCGCCTCGTCGAGGCGGAGGGCGGGCGCATCCTCGGCGGCTTCCGCGCCCGTCGCATCGCCGTCGAAGACGACGGCATCACGGTCTACGCCGCCGATGGCCGGGCCGCCCGCGCGCCGCGCCTGGTGCTCGCCGCCGGCGCCTGGAGCGGCGCTCTTCTCGCTCCGCTGGGGCTCGACCTGCCGCTGGTCGCGACCGAGGAGCAGGTGGCCTACTTCGCGCCGCGGCCGGGGGCTGCAAGCCACGCCGTCGGCGAGCTGCCGACGGTGATCGACTACCACGGCGGCGACGCCCCGTTCTACGCCCTGCCGCAGATCGAGGTGCCCGGGGTCAAGGTCGGCCAGCACCGCACCGGGGAGCCGATCGACGCCGACGGCCCGCGCCGGCTGCGGCCGGAGCTGCGCCGCCGCCTGTGCGACTATGTGGCGCGCTCGTGGCCGCAGCTCGAGCCGGCGCCGCTGGTCGAGACCACCTGTCTCTACACCAACACCCCGGATCACGACTTCGTCGTCGACCACCACCCGCAGGACGAGCGGCTGGTCATCGGCGCCGGCTTTTCCGGCCACGGCTTCAAATTCGCCCCGGTGATCGGCGAGATGCTCGCCGCCTTGGCCCTGGGCGAGCCCGACCCCCTGCCGCGCCGGCGCTTCGCCATCGCCCGTTTCGCCGCCGGCCGTCGCACCGGCAGCACCGGCACCTAGCCGTCAGTCCTTTTTCCCCTTCTTCTTCTTCTTTTTCTTCTTGCTTTTCTTGTACTTGCGGCGCAGCTCCCGGCGCTCCTGTTTCGACAACGGGGCCATCACCGGGCAGCCCTTGCAGGGCTTGTCCCCCTTCTTGTAGCTGCCGCAGCATTCCGCTTTGAGCTTGCCCATCGTCCGCCGACGCCCGCGGTGATCGTAGTACAAGCCGCCCGGCGGGCGCGCGCTTTCGGCGCCGCGGAACGTCCTGCTGCGGGAACGTGGCGTCCCCGCCGCAGGACGGCGGGCGCGCGGCGGGCGCCCGCGCGGCCCGTGCCGCCGTGGCATTTTCATTGCAGGATCCTCCCTCAGGATGTGGCCGCAGCGCATTCGGTTCTCCCTCGACGTCCGTTGCGCCGCCCTGGCGGCGTGTCTGGCGCTGCTGGGCCCACCGCCGCCGGCCGCCGCCGCTTCGCCGGCCGCCGTTTCGCCGGTCGCCGAGGCGTGGCGGGATTTCCTCGCCGTCGCCCTGCGCGGCCCCGACGGCCGCCGCCCCGAGCCGCTGGTGATCGAGGACGCCTACCGTCTGGCCCTGCGCCACTGGGGGAGCGGGCGGCTCGAGCTCGGCGGCGGGTTGCTGGTGGACCTCGAGCAGCGCTTCGCCGGCAGCGAAGAGCGGGCCTGCATCGACCGCCTCGAGCGCCATACCTTCGAGCGCCTCCTCGACGCCGAGCCCGAGGCCGGGCTGGTGGTGATGGGCCTGCACGTGGCGCTGTGGGCCGAGCAGGTCAAGCAGCGGCACTTCGCGCTCGCGATCGGCACCGAGCAGCGCCTCGAAGGGTGGATCGACGCCTACGCCGAGGCGGCGGGGGAGGCGGCCGCCGAGCCCCTCGCCTGGCTGCTCGTTCACTGGGGGGAGGTCAAGGGGTGGTCGCTCTATCCGGCCGGGGCGGAGGAGCTGCTGGCGCGTGCCGCCGCCCTCGCGCCGCTGCGGACCGAGGCCCCGCGGCTGAGCATCTTGCTGGCGGAGAAGACCTGGCGCTACAACGCCGCCGTCGCCTGGGCCGAGCGCCTGCTGGCGATCGTGCCGGGCGACCCGGAGGCGGCCTTGCGCCACGCCGTCAACCTGGCGCGGACCGGCAAGGAAGAGGCCTCGCGGGCCGAGCTGGCGGCGCTGGCGGCAGGCGACGCCGAGCCCTGGGTGAGGATCCTCGCCTACGAGGAGCTGGCTCGCCTGGAGACCCGTCGCGGCGCCCCGGGGCGGGCGATCGCCCTGCTGCAGGAGGCGACCGGACGGTTTCCGCGCAGCGAGCAGCTGGCTCTGCAGCTGGCCCACGCCCTGCGCCGGCGCGACGGCCGGCCGTCGCCCCTGGCGGTGGAGATCCTCGACGCCTGGCAGGGGGATGCCGGTCCCTCGCCGCGGGTGCGCTACGACAGCGAGCCGCGGCGCATCGACGGCCTGCGCCAGCACCTCCAGGCCGCTCTCGATCGTCGCCGGCCGCTCCTCGCCCGCACCCTGGAAGCGATCGAAGCGGACGACGGGACGCGGATCAAGGCGCCGCACTGCTGGGGCAAGCTGAGGTTGCTGCGATGAGGGGCACGCTCCTCGCTGCGCTGGCGTTCGCCTTCCTCGCCGCCGCCCTCGCCGGGCAGGAGGACGGCGTCCTGGAGGTGGTGATCGAGCAGCCGCCGGCCGGCGTGCCGCTCATCGGTCGCCAGGAGATCCGCCTCCGGGTGCGCTCCGCCGAGCCCCTCGACCGGCTGCTCGTCCTGCTCGACGACCGGCCGGTCGGCGTGCTGAAGGAGCCGCCGTACGCCCTCGAGGTCGACGTCGGGGAGGACAACCGCGGCCACCGTCTCGAGGTGGTGGCCTACGACCGATCGGGGAGGAGCAGCCGGGCGTTGCTCGAGGCGCCGCCGTTCGAGGTCCACGAGCGGGTGGACGTCGAGCTGCAGCAGCTCTACGTCACCGTCACCGGGCGCCGCGGGCGGCGGGTGCTCGATCTCGAGGCGGCGGACTTCCGCCTGCTCGACGAGGGGGTCGAGCAGCAGATCGTGACGTTCGAGCGCGGCGATCTGCCCTTCACCGCCATGCTGGTGGTCGACGGCAGCCAGAGCATGAGCGGCCGCAAGTTGGCCCTGGCCCTGGACGGTGCTCGCGCTTTCGTCGCCGGCATGGAGCCGCTCGACGAGGCGCGCCTGCTGGTGATCGCCGACCGCCTGCTCGAGGTCAGCCCCACCGTCGGCCGGGCGGAGCCGATCGCCGAAGCCCTCGCCGCCGTTGCCGCCACCGGCGGCACGGCGCTTCACGACTACCTCTTCCTCGCCCTCGAAGCGCTCGAGGCGCGCCAGGGGCGGCGGGTGGTGATCCTGCTGTCCGACGGCTTCGACGCCCACAGCGTGCTGGGCATGGAGGAGGTGCAGCAGGTGGCGCGGCACAGCCAGGCGCTGCTCTACTGGCTGCGCCTGATGCCCCTCGAGCGGGCGTACGCCGTCACCCCCTGGCACACCCCCAGGGAGGCGCGGAAGAACGTCGAGCTGCTCGCCGCCACGGTGCGCTCGAGCGGCGGCCGGGTGATCGAGGTGAGCGCGCCGGAGGAGATCGCCCCGGCCTTCGCCGAGATCCTCGCCGAGCTGCGCCAGCAGTACGCCATCGGCTACTACCCGCGCCCCGAGCACGGCGACGGCCGCTGGCGCACGGTGACGGTCGAGGCGGCGCGGCGCGGCGTCAAGTTGCGCTACCGCGAGGGCTACGTCGACCGCTGAGGCGCTCCGCCCTTCCCGCACCCGACCGGCGCCACCGGCGCCGCGGGGGCGGCGGACGGCGATCGGGCGCTCGGAGCGGCCGGCGACGCGAGGGTCCGCCTGCGGCGGGCAAGGAAGCCCGCCGCAGGCGCCGGCCGGGGATCAAT
>RFGL01000336.1 GCA_003697015.1 Acidobacteriota bacterium
GAGAAGAGATCGGGCACCAACGGGATGACCACATGATCGGCGGCGATCAGGCTGGCTCGGTTGATCGCTCCGAGATTGGGGCCGAGGTCGAGCAACGCCACGGTGGCGCCGGCCTGACGGCCGGCGTTCTCAATGCTGCGCCAGAAGGCCGAGACGATGCGAAAGGCACGCTCCTTGCCGTCGAGGCAGAGGGGCCATTGCTGCGACAGCTCGTCCTCGAACCGGGCCAGGGCGAGGTCGCCGACGAGGAGGTGAAGCCGCTCCTCCACCTCCTCGACGTGGGGCCTGTCCAAGACGTCGCCGACGCCGCGCAATAGCGGCTCGATGCAACCGTAGATCGTCCGCCGGTGGATCTCCTCATCAGGCCACAGGTCCTCGATCCGTTCCTCGTCGAGAAAGGCCGCAGTCAAATTGGCTTGAGGGTCGAGGTCGACCGCCAGCACCTCGAGACCGAGCTCGGCGTACATCCAGGCGAGGTGGTAGGCCAGGGAGGTCTTGCCAACCCCCCCCTTGTTGTTGAAGAAGGCGATGACCGGGATGCTCATTGGCTCCTCCTGACCAAGGCCATGACGTGGGAGGGCTGGGCCACCAGCTCGAGCGGCGGGTTGCCGTTACGCCTGAGCTCGTCCCGGGCGACCTCGAGCCCGACGCCGAAGCGCTGGACGTAGCCCAGGACCCGCATCGCCTCCGCCAGGTGCGGGTTGCGGTAGTCCGTCACCCCTGCCTGACCGAAGTTCTCCTGCGTCACCTGGCCGAATGGACCGCCCGGGCTGTGGATCTCGATCCGGTCGGCGAACCAGTTGAGACGGACCGGAGCGTGGGTGCCTTCGTAGGAACGGTGCAGCACCGCGTTGCGGGTCAGTTGCTGGAGCGCCGGGATCGGATACTGCGGCCGTCGGATCTCCAATGGACCTTCGCGGATGCTCGTCGCCACCTCGTTGTGTGCCTCGATCACCTCATCGAGACGGCGCAATAGCTGGGGGATGGGCCCGTCGATCTCCTTCTGGTCGCGGATCGAATCGCTAAGCCGGTCGCCATCGAGGCGCAGGAACTGGACGTAGGCACCGGGAAGAAACCGCCTCGGATCGTGGCCCAGTACCAGGATCGCACAGGTCGTCGGCACGCCGTCGGCGGTCAAGAAGCGAAGCGCCCGCAGCTGCTCCTCGACCGAGCGCTGATTCTGCTCAAGGGCCTCCGGCGCCACCGCCTGGGGGAGGTAGTGCCGGCGAAAGAACTCCAGGTCCAGGTCCTCGATCGATGCACCTGGCTGGGGCTGAAGATCGAAGGGAAGATCCCCCGAGCGACGCCGTTCCGCCAGTCGGCGTTCCTCTTCAAGAGAGGCAATCGCACGCCTCGGACCGACCCGGATCCAGGTTCGTCCGCGAACCCTCACCGGCGGCGCTACCGCCGGTTGCACGACGATCACGGCCATCTCGCAATCATCGATGACCCGCTTCTCGACGCTCATCGACGGCAAGGGAAGAATCTTACCGTCGTCGCGCATGTGGGCGAGGGTCTGGAGCAACCGATCGTCGATCGTGAGATCGGCGCAGGAACCGTCGTCGTTGACGCCGACGAAGACAAGCCCCGGCTTGCCGTGGCCAGGCAGATCGTTGGCGAAGGCACAGATCGCCTGGCGGATCTTGTCGCGCTCAGCGGCGGAGGGTTTGCGCTCGACCCGGTCGGATTCGAGATCGTAGAGAAGTGCTTTCAGCTCGTCGGAATCCATGGCCTTTCCGGCCGGATCCTACCAGTCAGGCGGTGAAGCCGAGACGGCGCTCTTCGCGGCGGTACCAGCCGTCGGCCAGGGGGACGAAGGCGTTGCAGCGCTCCATGTCGCCGCCGTAGACGTGGAGAGTGATGGCGACGGCGTCGTCCTCGGGATTGGCGACGGTGTGGTACTCGAAGGGCGGAATCAGCCGCCCGACGCTGCCGAAGCCGGCGTTGACCGAGCCCTGGGGCAGCAGGCGGAAGCGCGTGCCGTTGCGCTCGACCAGGGCGTAGGGCGTGATCTCTATCCGGCCTTCGAGCACGCACTCGACGCACCACAGCCCGTCGTGATCGTGCACCGGCGTGCCCTGGCCGGGGCCCCAGACCATGGCGATGGCGCTGTAGCCGCGCTGCGGATCGCGGTGGATCAGACGCCGGGCGTAGCCGTCGGACGCCGGCTGGCGCAGCGGCTCGGGCAACGTGATGGCGTCCTCGGCCAGGAGATGGCAGAAGGCCTTCTCGACGTTGCGCGTGATGATCGCTGGATCGTTTCCGGACACGGCCTGATCGAGGGTTGCGATCAGGCGGCGACAACCATGAAACTCGTCATGGGCCGACATGGGTTCGTCCCCCTAGGCTGAAGGTTGGCTCGGCTCCCCTCTCGCCCCCGAATCCATGCGGATTTGGGTGACCTTCAAGGGTAGAGCTGCACGCCCTGGAAGTCAAGGCGCGGCGCGGCATCGCCTATCGATCCGCCGCCGGGCCCGCTGGCGGCCGGCGGCACGGGCGGCGTATACTGCGCGCCATGAGCACACCGGTTGAGAGAATCCAGGCCGACGTCAAGGCGGCGATGAAGGCGCGGGAGGCGGAGCGTCTCGCCACCCTGCGCATGCTCTTGACGGCGATCAAGAACGAGCAGATCGCCCGCGGCGCCGAGCTCGACGAGGAAAGCTTCCTGGCGGTGGTCAAGCGCAGCATCAAGCAGCGCCGGGACGCCGCCGACCAGTATCGCAAGGGCGGCCGCGAAGAGCTGGCGGCGAAGGAGGAGCGCGAGGCGGAGATCCTCGAAGCCTACCTGCCGGCGCAGGCCGGCGAGGACGAGATCCGCCGCGCGGTAGAGGACTTCGTCGCCGCCGAAGGCCTGTCCGGCCCCAAGGCCATGGGGCCGGTGATGAAGGCGATGATGGCCCGCTTCGGCGCCAGCGCCGACGGCGCCGTGATCAGCCGCATCGCGCGCCAGGTGCTCAATCCCTGAGGCCGCTCCTCGAGCCGTCATGCAGCGCGTCATCATCGGCACCGCCGGTCACATCGACCACGGCAAGACCACCCTGCTGCGCGCCCTGACCGGCATCGATTGCGATCGCTGGGCGGAGGAGAAGGCGCGCGGCATCACCATCGACCTGGGCTTCGCCCACCTGGAGGAGGACGACCTCCAGATCGGCTTCATCGACGTGCCCGGGCACGAGCGTTTCATGCACAACGCGCTCGCCGGCCTGGGGGGCATCCGCCTGGTGCTGCTGGTGGTGGCGGCCGACGAGGGGGTCAAGCCCCAGACCCGCGAGCACCTGGCGATCTGCCAACTGCTCGGCATCCCCCGCGCCCTGGTGGCGCTGACCAAGGCCGACCTGGTCGACGGCGAGCTGCTCGAGCTGGCGCAGCTGGAGGTCGAGGAGCTGCTCGAGACCACCCCCTACGCCGGCAGCCCGATCCTGCCGGTCTCCTCCACCACCGGCAGCGGCCTCGACGCCCTGCGTCAGGCCCTGGCCGACGCCGCGCGCCGGGCCGCCTCGAGCGGCGACGACGGCGGGGCCCGGCCCTTCCGGCTGCCGGTCGATCGCGCCTTCGTCCTCAAGGGGCTGGGGGTGGTGGTGACCGGCACCCTGGTCGGCGGCAGCACGGCGCCGGGAGAGAGCGCCGAGGTGCACGCCCCGGCGCTGCGCCAGCCGCAGACGGCGCGGGTGCGCAGCGTCCAGGTCCATGGCAGGAGCCGCGAGCGCGCCCTGGCCGGCGAACGCACCGCCCTGCAGCTGACCGGGGTCGGCCTCGAGACGGTCGGCCGCGGCGCCCAGCTCGCCGCCCCCGGCATCTTCCGCGGCACCCGCACTCTCTGCGCCCGACTCACCCTGCTGCCCGAGGCACCGGAGGCGATCAGCGGCTATGCGCCGGTACGCTTTCACCTCTACTCCAGCGAGGTGGTCGGCCGCCTGCGGCCGCTGACGGGCCCCCTCGAGCCCGGCGCTGCCGGCCTGGTGGAGATCCGTCTGGCGGCTCCGGTGGTGGCGATCCGCGGCGATCGCTTCGTCGTCCGCCGGCCCTCCCCCGCCACCACCCTCGGCGGCGGCGAGATCCTCGACTCCCACTGGCGCCGGCGACGCGGCAGGCTGCTGCACGACGCCCTGGCGGCGATCGCCGACCCCGAGCGCGCCATCCTCCTGTGGGTGCTGGAGACCGGCGAGCGAGGCCTGGCGGCGGCGGAGCTCAGCCACCGCCTGGGCTGGCGGCCGGAGGAGGTGCAGGCGGAGCTCGACCGCCGGGTGGCGGACGGCAAGCTGCTGCGGGTGGAGACCGGCCGCGGGCCGCGCTGGTTGGCGCCGGCGGTGGTCGAGCGGGTGCTCGACCGCGGCCGCAAGCTGCTCGGCGACTACCTGACGAGCGATCGCCTCGCCCGCGGCATGCCCAAGGCCCAGTTCCTGAACCGCCTCCTGCCCCGCCGGGCGCAGGACATGGGCGAGATCTTCCTGCGCTGGCTGAAGCGGGAGAAGATCCTCGTGCTGGCCGGCGACGTGGTCAACATCCCCGGCCGCAAGGCGCAGCTGACCGACGAGGAGTCGGCCCTGGCGCAGACTCTCCTGCAGCGCATCGAGGCCGCCGGGCTGACGCCGCCGTCGCCGGCGGAGATCGGCGAGGAGCTCGGCACCAAGGAGCAGATCCTCGCCGGCGTCACCCGGTATCTGCTCGAACGCGGCAAGCTGGTGCAGCTGCCCACCGGCCTGATCACCTCGGCGGCGGCCCTGGAGACGATGCGGCGGGAGCTCCTGGCCAGCGGCTGGGACACGTTCAGCGTGCCGCAGTTCAAGGAACGCTTCGACCTCAGCCGCAAGTGGGCGATCCCGCTGCTCGAGCACCTCGACTCGAGCGGCACGACCCGCCGCCTGGGCGACCGGCGGCAGATCGTCCGCCGCTGAGGCGCTTTTCCACGATCGGGAGGTGA
This sequence comes from Acidobacteriota bacterium, assembly GCA_003697015.1. Classification (GTDB taxonomy): domain Bacteria; phylum Acidobacteriota; class Thermoanaerobaculia; order Multivoradales; family J023; genus J023. The sequence goes on from RFGL01000336.1 coordinate 4,922, forward strand.
AGATGGCAGAGAAGACGATCGCCGTCGTCGGTGCGTCCCACCAGCGCTACAAGTACGGCAATAAGTGCGTCCGCGCCTACCGCTCCGCCGGCTGGCGGGTGATTCCGGTCAATCCGGCGGGGGGGGAGATCGAAGGCCTGCCGGTCGCGCGCCGGCTGGCCGACGTCGACGCCGAGCTCGACCGCGTCAGCGTCTACCTGCCGCCGGCCAAGACCCTGGAGCTCGTGCCCGAGATCGCCGCCAAAGGGGCGCGCGAGGTGTGGCTCAACCCCGGCGCCGCCGACGCCGAGGTCATCGCCGCCGCCCGTGCCGCCGGCCTCAACGTCATCGACGGCTGCAGCATCGTCGACATCGGCCTGTCGCCGGCCCAGTTCCCCTGATCCGAGCCACCCCGAACGAAAACGCCCAGGGCCCGCGGTGGTGCGGACCCTGGGCGATGGCGTTCTCGTCTCGCCTCAGTCGCCTCAGTTGACCGCCACCGGCTGCGGCCGGGCGCTCTTGGCGGCACCGGAGCCGGCGGCGCCGGCCGCCGTCGCCGACGGCCGGTCGAGACCGTCGAGCAGCGCCTCGAGCCAGACGTGGCGGCCCTTGAGCACCTCCGACGCCAGGCGGTACTTGCGCGCGTCGTCGTTCGACCACAGGTCGGCGAAGAGGCGCTTGATCTTGCGCCGCGCCTGGCGGCAGAAGAGGTCGGCCAGATCGCCGGCCTTCTTCGACTCCGCCATCCGCGCCTTGCGCATGGCGTGGGCACGGGTCACCGACGCCGCCATGGCGAAGAGCTCGTTGGCGATGTCGACCAGGCGGAAGAGGAACATCTGCTTGTTCTGCAGCGACGCCTGGTGCACCACCATGCCGTGGAAGACCTGACGCGCCAGCCGGCGGGTGCTGCGCTCGACGAAGCGCAGGTGGGTGGCGAAGCGCCCGAACTCGTCGAAACGGCCGAAGCCGATGTAGCGCGTCGGATACCAGGTGGCGTAGAAGCGGATGATGTCGGGCAGTGCCTGGAGCTTCTCGGAAACGCTCTTCTCCGGATCGATCAACGAGCCCGAGACCTGCAGGTGCTTGTCGACCGCCTCACGCGCCATGAAGAGGTGCATGATCTCGCTCGAGCCCTCGAAGATCTTGTTGATGCGGTAGTCGCGCATCATGCGCTCGACGGCGATCGGCTTCTCGCCGCGGGCGGCGAGGGAGTCGGCGGTCTCGTAGCCGCGGCCGCCGCGGATCTGCATCGTGTCGTCGACGATCTCCCAGGCACGGCAGGTATTCCATTCCTTGGCCGCCGCCGCCTCGAGGCGGATGTCGACGTCGCCGCGGTTGGCCATGTGGTTGGCTTGCTGCACCAGGGACTCCATGGCGAAGGTGGTGGCCGCCATGTCGGCGATCTTGTGGGCGATCGCCTCGTGCTTGCCGACCGGCTTGCCCCACTGCACGCGCTCGCTGGCCCACTCCCGGCAGATGCGCAGCGCCCGCTTGGCGAGGCCGACCGAGCCGTTGGGGATCGACAACCGGCCGTCGTTCAAGGTGGTGAGGGCGATCTTGAGCCCGCGGCCTTCCTTGCCGATCAGGTTCTCGACCGGCACCTTGACGTCGGTGAAGCTGATCACCGCGTTGGCCAGGGCGCGGAGACCCATGAAGTGGCAGCGGTTCTCGACCTTGACCCCCGGCCAGTCGGCCTCGACGACGAAGGCGCTGATCGCCTTCGACTCCGCGTGCCGCGCCATCACCACCAGCAACTTGGCGAGGGTGCCGTTGGTGCACCACAGCTTGGTGCCGTTCAAGACGTAGTGCTCGCCGTCGTCGGAAAGCTCGTAGGTGGTGGTCATGCGCGCCGGGTCGGAGCCGACGTCGGGCTCGGTCAGGGCGAAGGCCGAGATCTCGCCCTTGGCGCAGCGGGGCAGGTACTTCTTCTTCTGCGCTTCGGTGCCGAAGAGCTTGAGCGGCTGCGGCACGCCGATCGACTGGTGGGCGGAGAGCAGCGCCGAGAGGTTGCCGTCCTGGGCGCCGATCAGCTCCATGATCTTGGCGTACTCGACCTGGCTGAAGCCCAGCCCGCCGTACTTGGTGGGGATCTTCATGCCGAAGGCGCCGAGCTTGCGCAGGCCGTCGACCACGTGGTCGGGGTAGTCGCCGATGCGGTCGATCTCGTCGGAGTCGACGTGGTCGCGGAGGAACTCCTCCATCGCCCGGTAGAAGGCGGCGAACTCCGGTCGCGGCTCCTCTTCCAGCGGATAGGGATGGATGAGATCGAGGCGGAAATTGCCGAGGAACATCTCGCGCATGAAGCTGGGCCGCTGCCACTCCTTCTCGCGCGAGGCTTCGGCGACCTTCATCGCTTCTTGCTCGCTGACCTGGACGTCCTTGGTCGTCATCGCGGTATCTCCTTGTTGCCGGCGCCCGCCCCCCCGGCGCGCGCCCAATGTTCCGTTCGGTTGCTTCGCCGGCCGGGCGCGGGGCGGGCATTCGTCACCGCGCCGAGGGCGACTTCGGTCAAGTCGTCGGCCACCTCGTCGCTGGACAAGGGGCCGCGGGGGTCGTACCAGCGCGACAGCCACATGATCATGCCGAGGACGCTGAACGCGGCCACCGTCGAGCTGCGGCCCTCGATGCCGCGGGCCGCCCACAGCTCCTCGATGGTGCGGCGCACGAAGTCGAAGTAGCGTCGCTTGCGGCGGATGATCACCGCCCGTTGATCGGCAGCCAGGCCGCCGACCTCGTCGATCAGGATGCCGAGGGTGCCGTGCTCGTCGCGCATCAGGAGCCGGGCATGCTGGCCGACGATGATCCGCAGCCTTCGCTCCGGATCCCTCTCCGGCTCGGCCCGCGCCATGACCTCGGCGTCGAGCCGATCCATGGCGTAGCTCATGATGGCGAAGAGCAGCTCTTTCTTGCCCTTGACGTAGTAGTAGACCCCGGGCTTGGTCATCGCCACCGCCTCGGCGATGTCGTTCATCGAGGTGTTGGCGAAGCCGCGCTCGTAGATCATCTTCGCCGCCGTGCGGTAGATCAGCCCGGCGCGATCGTCGCTGTGCAGCAATGCCGGGTTGACGGCGGGGGCCTGGGTTGCGGTGGTCTGGGCCATGGTCGGTGCGTTCCCGGCTTACTTACCGGTCGGTAAGTTCTCATTCTGGACCGTACGGCCCCCCCTGTCAAGAGGATTCTGTGCAACCTCGCCGGCGGCGCCCGGCCCCCGCGCGCTCGCGGACTTCGGAGCTCGGGAACGGATGCGCGCGCCGTGCTATTGCTGGCGGGCTTTGTCCCAGAGGGTCTCGGGGAGGAGGAATTGGAGGGTGACCTCGATGCCGAGCCGGAGGAAGTCGCGGTCGGCGATCGGGGTGCGGACGCCGGGCTCGAGGGGACGCTCGTTGATCGCCGAGCCGTTGGTCGAGGTGCGGTCGGTGAAGAACCACCGGCCGTCCTGGTTGACGAAGTAACCGTGGACCTTGGACACCGTGTCGATGCCGATCACCAGGTCGTTTCGCACCGAGCGGCCGATGGCGATCAGGTGGGCGAAGGGATTGCCCGGCCGCTTGCAGACGAAGCCGACCTTGTTCAGGTAACGCAGGATGGCGGTGCTCTTGATCGACATGGTCAGCAGCTGGACGCCGGAGTCCGAGGGGTCGAGGACGCCGTCGCCTTGCTGGACGTCGGAATCGCGCAGCACCACCCACAGGCCCGGTGCCGGGTAACGCTCGACGAATTCCTCGCAGGAGATCTGGCGGGCGCGCTTGGCCAGCTTCGCCATCGACACGAAGCCTTCTTCGTCGACTTCGGGGGCCCGCCAGGGCGTGTCGCTCACCGGCGGGCCTCCGGCGGCTGGCGAGCGATGGCCGTTGCGGATGCGATCCCCATCATCACGGTCACCGAGCCTACCACCTGAGCGCAGCGTGCAGGACGCCTCGAGGCGGCAGCGGGCTACAATCGCGCCATGTCGATCCAGCGAGCTGCGCTCTCCGTGCTCATCCTCCCCGTCCTCGCCGTCGCGGTGCTCAGGCCGGCGGCGGCGGAGCCCTCGATGCGGGTCTTAGAGCCCGCCTCCACCGGCGGCGTCGCCGAGCTCGACCGCGCCCTGGCGCGGCTTACGACCCACCGCCGAATGCTGATCATCGCCGCCCATCCCGACGACGAGGACAACCGCCTGCTGGCCCTGGTCGCCCGCGGCCAGGGGGGCGAGGCAGCCTATTTCTCCCTGTCGCGTGGCGAGGGAGGGCAGAACCTGATCGGCGAGGAGCTCGGCGTCGGCCTCGGCATCCTGCGCAGCCGCGAGCTGCTGGCCGCCCGCCACGTCGACGGCGGCCGCCAATTCTTCTCCCGCGCCTACGACTTCGGCTACACCCGGTCGCTGGCGGAGACCTTCGCCCGCTGGCCGCGCGACGAGCTGCTGGTCGACGCGGTGCGCGCCGTGCGCCGCTTCAAGCCCCAGGTGGTGGTGGCGATCTTCCCCCCCGATCGTCGCGCCGGCCACGGCCAGCACCAGGCGTCGGCGGTGATCGCCCGCGAAGCCTTCGACCGCGCCGGCGACGCCGGCGCCTTCCCCGAGCTGCGCGCCGAGGGCCTGCTGCCGTGGTCGCCCCAAGCCTTCTACCGCGCCGCCTGGTGGGATCCCGACGCCGCCGGGGTGACGCTGCCTTTGGGCGGGATCGACCCGGCGAGCGGGCGCTCGATCTTCCAGCTGGCGATGGCCAGCCGCAGCCAGCACCGCTCCCAGGACATGGGCCTGCTGCAGCCCCTGGGCGACGCCGCTGCCAGCCTGCTGTGGGAAGCGGGGGCGGGGGCGGAGGGCGACGACCTGTGGAGCGGCATCGACGTACGTCTCGAGGCGATCGCCGCGCCCCTGGCCCCCGGGCCGCTGGCGCGGGCGACCCGC
>RFGL01000337.1 GCA_003697015.1 Acidobacteriota bacterium
GCCGAGGTCGAGCGCCAGGCGCGCAGCCGCCGCCTCGGTCTGATCGCCCGCCGCGCCGCGGCCCTGCGGGCGGCCGCCGCCTGAGCGGGCGGTCAGGGCGCGGCGATGCAGTAGAGATGGCGGTGGGTGCGGATGAAGAGCTGCCGGCGCGAGATCGCCGGCGAGGCCGAGATCGGCTCTTCGAGATCGTTGATGGCGAGGATCCGCGGGGCGGCGGGGTCGGCCGCCAGCACCACCGTCTGACCGTCCATGTTGCTGAAGTAGATCTTGCCGTCGCCGGCGGTGGCGGCGGCGTAGTAGGTCGAGCTCGGCAGTCGCGTTCGCCACGCGAGCTCGCCGGTGGCGGCGGACCGGCAGGTGACGACGCCGCCGTTGGTGACCGCGTAGACGTGATCGCCGTAGACCACCGGCGAGCTGACGTCGGGCAGCATCTTGTCGGCCCGCCAGACCGCGTCGCCGGCCGCCGCGTCGCCGTCCGCCGTCAGCCGGAGGGCGCTCATCTCGGCGCGGCCGTAGCGTCGCTCCCTGCCGGTGGTGACGATCACCAGATCCCGCCACCCCACCGGGCTGGCGACGACCTGCGCCCCGAGCTGCGGCCGGCTCCAGAGCTCGGCGCCGGTCGCCGGATCGTAGCCGGTCACCGACGCGGTGCTGCTGTGCACCAGTTGGTCGCCGCCCGCGGTGGGGACGACGATCGGCGTGCCGTAGGCGTCGTCCCCCGGCGGATCCGGCGGCCGCCGGCGCCGGACCTCCCAGACCTTCTCGCCGCTGGCCGCGTCGAGGGCGTAGGTCAGCCACTCGTGGTAGGAATCGTGGGTGACGATCAGCCGATCCCGCCACAGCACCAGGGAGCTGCCGGCGCCGTGGTCCATGACGGTCGTCGGCCCCGGGCTGTGCCACAGCAGCCGCCCGTCGAAATCGAGGCCGCAGACGCCGCCGTTGCCGAAGTAGGCGTAGACGCGCTCGCCGTCCGTCGCCGGGGTCGGCGTCGCCGCGGTGTTGCGGAAGTCGAGCTTGGGCTCGGGGACCACCCTGCAGGTGACGTCCCAGGCCGTCTCGCCGCCGGCGCGGTCGAGGGCGAGGACGCGGTAGATCACCACCTTGGGGATGAAGGTGAAGGGCTCGGAGGCGAGCTGGATGAGGGCGAGCAGCAGCAAGGCCGCCGGGCCGGCGGCCGCGAGCAGCCCGCGTTGCGCCGTCCGTCGCCGGCGCTCGCCGAAGCCGAGGTAGACCAGGCTCGCCACGGTGACGGCGTAGAGCGCCAGATAGCGATCGCGGGCGTCGGTGCGGAGCCAGGCGCCGGGGTCGCTCGGCGGCCCCCAGAGGAGGACGGCCAGGCCCGGCAGGGAGAGGAGCACCACCACCAGCCGGCCGCGGGAGCGGGGCGGGAAGGCGGCGGCGGCGGCGATCAGGCCGAGGCAGCTGATCAGGGAGCTCAGCAGCCACGGACCTTCGTCGGTGTAGATGGGGAAGTCGGTGCGTTTCAGCTCCAGGGTGACGGCGACGGCGGCGGCGAGGAAGCTCGCCACGGCGGCGAAGCGGAAGCCCGCCCAAGCCGCCGCCGCCAGCCGCCGCCACGGCGGTCCGCCGCCGGCGAGCGTCCACCGGCGGTCGGCGAGGCGTTGGACGACGTAGACCGCCCCCGCTCCCGCCAGGCCGCTCAGCGCCCAGGCGAAGAGATCGCGGAAGAGGTTGACCCCCAGCAGCGGGACGTGGCGCCAGAGCAGGTAGTAGGCGGCGCTCGTCGCCCCGGCGTAGAGCACGGCGAGGACGAGGGTGCGGCCGGCGCCGGGTCCTCGCGCGGCCTCCTTCGGCGGGCGATGGGGGTCGGCCGGGTGGCGGAAGAAGGTCCCCAGGCACCAGAGGATCGCCACCGCCGCCAGCAGCCATCGCAGCCGGGGCGACAGCAGGGCCTGCACCGCGCGCCGGGGTACCCGGTCCGAGACGTAGGTGACGAAGACCCGCTCCCCCCAGACGATCGGCGACGAGTGGCCGCTGCCCGGAAGCCGCCGCCGCCAGCGGACGTTCTCCTCCGCCGACCAGCGCTCGGGCAGGCCGGCGTCGGCGGAGACGCCGGAGCCGTCGCCGCGCCAGGCGGGCCAATTGCCGTCGGGCGGCGCCCCCGCGGCGCTGCTCGCAAGCGCTAGGACGAGCAAGGCCCAGCAGGCCTTCCGAGCCGTTCTCATGACCGCAACCCTCTCTCCAAGCGCCACGATTCCCGTCTCTGTACGAGCTGCGCATCCTACCGCGAAAGGCCGCCGATCTTGCTAGGATTGATTTTTCCGGGCCAGCGGACGGCCGGCAGGGAGTGGCGCTGGTCCAGCGACCGGATGACCTCGCTTCGATGACCGACCTCAACCCACCCCGAGGGCAGCGCACCGCGGCCGGCGTGGGGCGCGTCGTCGCATCGCTGGCCGCCGTTCTCCTGCTGGCCTCCCCGAGCCGAGCCCTCGACCCGCGGCGGGCGATCACCCAGTACAGCCGCACCCTGTGGCAGACCGAGCAGGGCCTGCCGCAGAACACCGTCCGCGCCATCGCCCAGACGCCGGACGGTTTTCTGTGGTTCGGCACCCAGTCCGGGCTGGTGCGCTTCGACGGCGTGCGCTTCACCGTCTTCACCCGCCGCGACACCCCGGCGCTGATCAACCACCACGTCTATTCCCTCGCTGCGGCGGACGACGGCACCTTGTGGGTCGGCACCAACGGCGGCGGATTGGTGCGCCTCAAGGACGGCATCTTCAAGCTCTACGGCGAACGCGAGGGACTGCCCGCCGGCCGCGTCACCGCGCTCCTGCCCGTCGCGGGCGCCCTGTGGATCGGCACCTACGGCGGCGGCCTCTGCCGCCTGCGCGACGGCGAGCGGCTCTCGGTCGTCGACCGGCGCCGGGGCCTGTCCCACGACGTCGTTCTGTCGCTGGCGCCGGACGGCGACGGCGGGCTGTGGATCGGCACCTTCGGCGGCGGCCTCAACCACCGGGCGGCGGACGGTACGATCCGCGTCTTCGGTCCCGAGGAGGGGCTCGCCGACGACGTCGTCTGGGCCCTCGAGCCGGCGCCGGACGGCGGTTTGTGGATCGGCACCAACCGCGGCCTGCAGCGCTTGCGCGACGGCGTCTTCACCACCTACCGGACGGCCGACGGCCTGGCCGACGACGGCGTCTTGTCGCTGGTGGTGGACGGCGATCGCAACCTCTGGGTCGGCACCTACGGCGGCGGCTTGCAGCGCTTCCGCGACGGCGTCTTCAGCCGTCTCGACGAGCGACGGACCGGCGCCAGCGACACCGTCTGGGCCCTCTTCGAAGACCGCGAAGGCAGCCTCTGGGTGGGCACCGTCGGCGGCGGCCTGATGCAGCTGCGCGACGGCGTCTTCACCACCTTCGGCCGCGACGAAGGCCTGCCGTCCGAGCTCGTCAACACCCTCGCCGGCGACGGCGGCGGTTTGTGGATCGGCACCCGCAACCGCGGTCTGGTGCGTCTCGAAGGCGATCGGGTGCGGACCTACGCCACCGCCGACGGCCTGCCCCACGACGGCGTCTGGTCCCTGCTGGTGGCGGCGGACGGCTCCCTCTGGCTGGGCACCAACGGCGGCCTGGCGCGCTTCGCCGGCGGTCGCTTCACCACCTTCGGCGATCGCCACCCGCTGCTCGGCGAGGAGGTCTTCTGCCTCGAGCAAGGCAGCGACGGCAGCATCTGGGCCGGCACCAATCGCGGGCTCGTCCGCCTGCGCGACGACCGCGTCGCCGTCTTCACCGAGGCCGACGGCCTGGCCGGCGACCAGATCCGGGCCCTGTACGAGGACCGCCGGGGCACCTTATGGATCGGTGCGGTCGGCGGCTTGAGCCGCCTGCGGGCGGCGTCCGGCGACGCCTCGCGCCCGGCGTTCGACCGCTTCACCCGCGACGACGGCCTGGCCAGCGACTACGTGTGGTCGATCTACGAAGACCGTCAGGGGGGGTTGTGGCTGGCCACCCTCGGCGGCGGCGTGACGCGCTACGCCGGCGGCCGCTTCACCTCCCTGAGCAGCGCCCAGGGGCTCGCCGACGACGACGTCCAGGCGATCGTCGAAGACGGCGCCGGCAACCTCTGGCTGGGCTCCGGCCGCGGCATCTCGCGCATCGCCCGCAGCGAGCTCGAGGTCTACCTCAAGGGCCTGGCATCGCGGGTCCGGCCGATGACCTTCGACCGCCGCGACGGGCTCAAGCGCGCCGCCTGCGACGGCGGCGAGCCGGCGGTGTGGCAGGCGCCCGGCGGCGAGCTGTGGTTCGCCACCGTCGGCGGCGCCGCGCGGGTCGACCCGGCTCACCTCGAAATCGCGCCGGCGCCGCCGGTGATCCTCGAGTCGGTGCGCGTCGACGGCGAGCCTCTGGAGCGCCGCGCCGCGCCGCCGGGGGTGCCGGCGGGCAGCCGCAGCTTTCTCTTCCGTTTCACCGCCCCCACCCTGCGGGCGCCGCACAAGATCCGTTTCCGCTATCGCCTCGCCGGCTTCGACGACGGCTGGGTGATGGACGGCGGCCAGCGCCTGGCGCGCTACGCCAACCTGCGGCCGGGGGCGTATCGATTCGAGGTGATGGCGAGCGACGAAGCGGGCGTCTTCGCCGGTGCCCCCACCACCTTCGCCTTCCGCGTCGAAAAGCCGTTCTATCGCCGCTGGGGCGTCGTCGCCGCCGCCGTCGCCGGCGCCCTGGGGCTGCTCTACGGCCTGCACCACCTGCGGGTCGCCCGCCTGGAGCGCCGCGAGCGCGAGCTCGCCCGCCGGGCCCAGGACGCCGCCGCTCACCTACGGCTCCTGCGCGGTCTGCTGCCGATCTGCGCCGAGTGCCGCAAGGTGCGCGACGAAGAGGGGAGCTGGATCCATCTCGAGACCTTCCTCGACCAGCACAGCGGCGCGTCCCTGAGCCACGGCCTGTGCCCGCAATGCGCCGTCGACCTGGTGCGCAGCAGCGGCGAGGTCAGCCTCGCCGAGGTGCGCGACGCCATCGAGCGCGACGCCGGCGACTAGTCCGCCGCCGCCGGGGTCGCCGGCGGGCCGGCTTGCTTTTGCAGGGCGGAGAGCTCGCGCAACAGCTCGCCGTGGAAGGCGAGGATCGCCTCGCGCTCCTTGCGGCTCAGCTTGATGCGATCGGGGCAGTCCTTGCAGCTCAGCTTCCGGCGGTCGAATTCGACCAGGCGCGCGACCAGCTGGGCCAGGCCGCCGGCCAGGATCCGCCGCTGCTCCTGCTCGGCGTCGAGGCGCTGCTGCGCTTCCGCCACCGCCCCCTCGATCGCGGCGTTGATCGCCTGGGTGTCCTTGCCCACCGCGGCGAGGGCCTTCTGGGTGGCCTCGAGCTGGAGGCGGATGGTCTCGTTGTCGCGGCGCACGGCAGCGAAGCTCTGGCCGACGACGTCGAAGTAGTCCTCGAGCAGGGTCGCGACCTCGAATTGCACCTGCTCGGGCACCAGCTCGAGGATGCGCTCGCGTTCGGCGTCGATCTCCGCCAGGGCGTTGGGCACCGCCTCGTTGATCGCTTGCTGCATGCCCTGCCAGCGCTCCGACGCGCGATCGAACCGTTCCTGCCAGCGCTCGACCGAACGCGCCAGAGCGGCACGCTCCTCTTCGCAGGCGGCGAGGGCGGCCTCCTTTTCTTCCAGCGCTTGCTTCGACGCGCAGCCGCTCGACGACGCGATCAGGGCGATGGCCAGGGTGAGGAGGGGGAGGGTGGCTCTCATGGCGGAAGTCTCCTGGCGGAGCGACGAGCCGGTGCTCGCGCCCTCGCTTGGGGGGTGGTCGAGGTCGTTCCGTCTCCGTCTCCAGTCTAGCAGCCTAGCCGCTGACCACCGCCTTGTCGCGCAGCATCTCGGCGGCGCGCGAGAACGGCGCGTGGGTGAGGATCAGCTGGATGCGCTCGAGGGCCTTGGCGTGGTCGCCCACCCCCTGGTAGAGGATCACCTCGCCGTAGAGGTTCTGCGCCAGGACGTCGATGCGCTCGCGGACCTCGCCGGCGTAGGGACCGTCGGGGAAGCGTTCCAGGTACTCGGCGCCGGCGGCGATGTCGTCGAAGGTCGACGCCAGCTCCGCCAGCCGCCGGTCGGCCAGCTGGCGCAGGGTCTCGTCGTCGATCTCTTCGGCGATCTGCTGCAGGGCCGCCGGCCGCTCGAGGTGGCCGGCCAGCGCGCGCAGGCCGCGCAGGGCGCGGCCGGCGGCCTCGCTCTGCGGATCGGCCTCGACGGCGCGCAGGTACTCGCGCACCGCGTCGGTATGGCGCCCCAGCCGGCTGTAGGCGTCGCCCAGAGCGAGGGCCACCGCCGGCACTTCCTTGGCGGTCGGGTAGTTGCTGAGGAAGGTCTCGAGGAAGGTGGTCTCGTAGATCCCCTCGCGCCACACCGCCTGGGCCTTGGGGTAGAGGGCGGTGGCGGCCGCCCGCAGGTCGGCGATCTCCCGCTCCAGGGTCTTGAGGAAGGGGCTCTGCGGGGTCAGGGCGCGCACCCGCTCGAGCTGCGCCAGGTAGGCGCGGATCACCGCCCCGTAGTCGCGCGCCAGCTCGTTCGTCTTCTCCACCTGCTCCTGCCGCAGGCGGTGGAGCTCGGCCAGTCGGATCTGTTCCGCCAGCGCGCCGACGGGCCAGGCGGTGAGGGCCGACTGCTCGGCGAAGCGGAGGATCTTCTGCCGCAGGTCGCCCTCCTCCTCCGCCTCCGGCCGCTTGGGGAAGAGCTTGGCCGGCGGGTCGTGGCCGAAGTCGTAGAGCACCTTCTGGGTGCGGGCGCGGTAGTCGTCGTCGGGCTTGGGCTCGAGGATGGCCAGCTCCTTGGCGCGGGCCTCGGCGGCGCGCTGGCGCTGGTCGGAGAAGGGGTGGGTGCGCCAGTAGCCGTACTCCTTCGACTGAGGGATGCGCTGGCTCATCAGCTCCCACAGCTGGCGCGCGCCGTCGGGATCGTAGCCGGCGGCGGCGGCCAGCCGCTGCCCCTCGTCGTCCGCCTCGTCCTCGAAATCGCGGCTGTAGCTGCGCAGCAGCAGCTCGCTGACCACCACCCCGGTGGCCATCGCCCCCTGCAGCATGTTGCCCTTGCGGTTGTCCCCCGGCTGGTAGGTGCCGTCCCGCGCCGGCTGACTGTCGTTGTCCACCCCGATCATCACCCCGAGGAGGAGCGCCTGGCTCAAGACGTTGAGCAGGGTCGCCCGGCGTTGCAGGCGCAGGCCGTGGCGCTTGGTGACGTGGGCGATCTCATGACCGAGCAGGCAGGCGAGCATGTCGTCGGTCAGGCCGAGGTCGAGCATGCCGCGGGTGACGAAGATCTGGCCGCCGGGCAGGGCGAAGGCATTGGGCACCGGCATGTCGATCAGGTAGAAGGAGAAGGGCACCTCGCGGTAGCCGGACTGGAGCGCCAGCTGATAGCCGACGTCGGCCACCCGCTCGAGGGCGGCGGGGTCGTCGTAACGACCGAACTGCTCTAGGCCGCGGCGGGCGGCCTCGAAGCTCTTGCCGAAGAGATCCGGATTGGCGATCTCCTGGCCGGCCGCCGGCACCGCGGCGCCGAGCGCCGCCAGCAGCGCGAAGACGAGGGCGTGGGAGCGCTGTGCGGTAGTCATGGAGTCAGTCTACCAGCAAGTCTCGTGCCAGAGCGTCGCATGACGGCGTCGGGCGGAGAGTAGCGGGTTTCGCACCCGCGCGATGGTCCCTCCGGCTCTTGGGAAGCCTGCGCCTTCAGACCAAAGAGCGAGCCGTTGGGGTATAATGCTTTAGAATGCGCCGACCGGAGGCGAGAATCGACTCGCAACAACGGACTGAACGTCAACCAGGCGACCGTGGCGATCCGTCAGCGAAGGTTTTCCCATGATCCGCCGGGTAAAATCCGGCGAACCAGAGCGGGAATTCCCCTGCTACGCATACGGTATCTCCCCCACAAGATCGGAGGCGGGTTCGCAAGCGAGAATCGGTCGTTGCAAACGGTCATGGGTGAAGGGCGATGATCGAGAGCAATGCCTTCAAGGTCCTGATCTCTTGTGCCGTGCTCGCGGTGGGCTCCGGCCACCTTGCGGCGTGGGCTCAAGATTCGGCAGGCACGGAGCAGAGGGCCGCAAGCGGGGCTGAAGCTGCGCCCGCCGGCCCGCAGAAGCGGGGGTACCTCGGCCTTCGTTTCGATTACGAAGACGATCCGGGAAGGCCCGGCTACGGCAGGCTTCGCGTGGTCGGCACGGTCTCGGGAACGCCGGCAGAGAAGGCGGGGCTTACGAAGGACGATCTGATCATCGCCTTCAACGGCGTCGAATTCGGTTTCGCTAGCGAAATCGAGCTATTGCAAGCCTTCTCCCGGCTTCAGGCAGGTGACGACGTCGA
>RFGL01000338.1 GCA_003697015.1 Acidobacteriota bacterium
ACCAACTTCGGGCTGCAGAATTTTCAGGGCCTGCCGCCGGGAGGGACGAGCGTGGTCAACGGCAGCGCGCCGCCCTACAATCCGACCACCGGCTTCACCACCGGCTTCAACGTCACCGGCCCTCCCCTGCGCCCCTTTCCGACCCATCCGACCTTCGTCTTCGACCGCGCCTTGACCAACTTCGGCCGCGGGCGCAATTTCGGCACGGGCGTGCAGAAGACCAATCCCAAGGACCCCCACGCCTACGGCGGTCTGTTCAACATGGGCGGCTGCATGGGCTGCCACGCCGTCGCCGCCGCCGGCGGCGCCGACTTCAGCTTCGTTCTCCTGCAAGGCCAACGCGGCGCCAAACCCGACGCCATCCACGGCACGCCGGACTAGTCCGCATGATCCACGGTCTTCGTCGCGCGAGGCCGTAGGCGGGCGGACTCGAGGGGCCGACGGCGCGCGCCTGCTCCGGCCGGCCGAAGCGCTGTACAATGCCCCCCATGCTCAAGATCCTGCGACGGGCGCGGGTGCTGCCGGTGGTGACGGTGGACCGGGCCGGCGACGCCGTGCCCCTGGCGCGGGCGCTCGTCGCCGGCGGCCTCCGGGTGATCGAGATCACCCTGCGCAGCGACGCCGCCCTCGAGGCCATCCGGCGCATCGCCGGCGAGGTTCCGGCGGCGACGGTCGGCGCCGGCACCGTCACCCGGCCCGCCCAGCTCGCCGCCGCCCGCGACGCCGGCGCCCGCTTCGCCGTCAGCCCGGGCCTGACCGACGACCTCGCCGCCGCCGCCGGCGACGTCGCCCTGCCCTTCCTCCCCGGGGTGAGCACCCCCTCCGAGGCCCTCGCCGCCGCCGGCCGCGGCTTCCGCGTCCTCAAGCTCTTCCCCGCCGAGCTCCTCGGCGGCCCGGCCTACCTGCGGGCCCTCGCCGGGCCGCTGCCCGAGCTGCGCTTCTGCCCTACCGGCGGCATCGGTCCCGACACCGCCGCCGCCTATCTCGAGCAACCCAACGTCGTCTGCGTCGGCGGCTCCTGGTTGGCCCCCCGCGCCGCCATCCGCGCCGGCGACTGGCGCCACCTGCGCCGGCTCGCCGCCGCCGCCAGCCACCTCCACCGGCCGCCGGCGGGCAGGCCCGCCGCTCCCCAGCCGATCGGTCGCACCTGAACCCATGCGTAGGGACGCATCATGGACAAACTACGTATCCTGATCAGCGCCTCCCCCGCCGACCGGCGGGTGGCGGAAGCCCTCTTGATCAGCCTCGAGCCCGAGCTCGAGTGCGTGCCGTCGTTCCAGGACGCCGCCGAGCCCGACGCCGGCCGCTTGAGTGACGTCGTCGCCGACTGCGACCTCGCCCTCTTCGTCACCGGTGCCGGCGACGACGAGGCACCCGCTCCGCCGCTCTTTGCCAGCGGCCTCTTGGCCGGCATCCTCGGCCCCGAGCGGGTCTCGATCGTGCTGCCGCAGGGAAGCGACGAACGTCCGCCTCTGCCCCAGCTGCGGGTCATGACCTACGATGCGCAGCGATTCAAGCAACAAGGCCGTCCCGCCCTCGCCGTCATCGCCGCGACGATCAAGGAATACGCCGAGCGACTCGGCCGGCGGCATCGGCTGCCCGGCGCCTCGGCGCGCATGATCGAGGACTCCTTCAAGCGCACCGGCTTGTCCAATGCCTACCGCGCCCGCGAGGACGCGCGTCACGACATGCTGAACGACGTCGAGGCGGCGCGGCGATCGGTCTCCCTCTACGCCCGGGTCTACATCACCGAGCTGATCAAGCGGCCGCCGCAGTTCGCCGCTGCGTTGAAACGTGCCGCCACCAACGTTCAGGCCGGCCGGCTGGTCGTGACCCACACCTCGACCAGCCCGCGCAACGCCCCCCTTGCGGGCAAGGCCTGGGAGCTTGAGGACCCGCTGCGCGAGCGCTGGCAGAGCGTCGAGGAATACCAGCGACACCTCAAACGCAGCGACGACCTCTTCACCAAGACGCATCAGGTCCTCAGCGAAGAGGTGGCCAGCGGCGAGGCGCAAGCCCGCGCCAGCGTCCTCTTCGTCCGCCGCTACCTGACCAAGGTCATCCCCTACAGCATGGTGGTCATCGACGGCTGCATCCTCTACGTCAGCTTCTACTCGATGAGCCGCGACGAGCGCTACGGCAAGTTCGCGCCCACCATGCGCCTGACCTGCGACGGCGACGACGGCGACAGCTGGGCGCACGCCTTCCTGCACGAGCAACGCGACATCGACGGCAAGTTCTCCGACGACGGCGAGACCTTCCCCCTGATCTGAGCCGCCCGGTGGACGAATGAAGGCCGACGTCGAGCTGGCGATCCGCCGCGAGCACGGGGCTTCGAGGCCGCAGCTGGTCTACGAGCTGAGCTGCGAGAAATGGGGGATCAATCGCAAGACCTTCCGGTCTTCGCCCCTCGAAGACCAGCCGCGGGTCTACGTCGAAAGGCGACTGGCGGATCTCGGGCGGCACCTCAAGCGCAGCCGTCATCCCCCGACCTCGCGGCTCGATCGCCTGGCCGACTGGGGAGCGGAGCTCGGCCGGCGTCTGATCCCGCAGGACCTCGGCGATCTCCTCGACGAGCTGGCGGGAGAGGACGGCGAGGCGCCGACGCTCCTCCTCCAGTCCGAGGATCCCTACCTGCCCTGGGAGCTGCTCAAGCTGCCGCGAACGGTCGCCGGCCGGACTCGCCCGGGCCCCTTCCTCTGCGAAGCCTTCGCCGTCGCCCGCTGGTTGCCGGGCAGAGACTTCCACTTTCAGCTGCCGGTCGAGCGCATCGCCCTGATGACGCCGGGGGGCGGCGAGCAGGCGCAGGCGGAAAGGGCCTCCCTCGAGAGCCTGTGCGACGTCAGATCCGTCGCCGCGACGGAAGAAGCCCTGCGTCGGGAGCTGGCCCGGGGCATCGCCGGCGCCTGGCACGTCGCCGGCCACGCCGAGCTGACGGCGGACCGCGAGCACGTCGAGATCCCCCTCGAAGACGGCGGCTTCTTCACCCCCGCCGCCCTCAGCAACGTCGACGGCGACGGCCCGCCCGCCCTGGCCTTCCTCAACAACTGCCACAGCGGCCGGGCGGAGCCGGCGCTCAGCGGCATCGGCGGCTGGGCCGAAGCCTTCCTCACCGCCGGCTGCGGCGCCTTCATCGGTTCCTTGTGGGCGATCGACGGCGGTCGCGCGGCGTGCTTCGCAGAAGCGTTTTACCGCGCCTTCCTCGGCGGCGCACCGATCGCCCGGGCGGTGCACCGAGCGCGGCGGGCGATCCGCAGCGAAGCGGATCCAACCTGGCTCGCCTACCAGCTCTTCGCCCACCCCCTCGCCCGCCGCAGCCGCTGCGACGAGCGGCAAGAACGGCCGCCCAGGCGACCGACCGCCGGCGTCGAGCCGGTCGGGGAAGTCGAGCCCGGGATCGCGCGTGCCGCGCCGGCGGTCGCGCCCTCCGCGCCCCCCGCCGGCATGGAACGGATCCACGAGATCGACGGCTCGGTGCTGGTCTACGTGCCGGGCGGGATCTACCGACTCGGCGACGGCGACGGCTTCGAGGTCACCCTGAACCCGTTCTGGATCGGCCGTTACCCCGTCACCCGCGAGCAATACCAGCGCTTCCTCGCCGCCGACCCGAAGCGCGCCGAACCGCCCTTCTGGCGCCGGGAGGGCTTCGGCGATCCGCGCCAGCCGGTGGTCGGCGTCTCCTGGCACGACGCCCGGGCCTACTGCGACTGGGCCGGTCTGGCCCTGCCCTGCGAAGCCCGGTGGGAAGCCGCGGCCCGCGGACCTGAACGACGTCCCTACCCCTGGGGGAAGCAGCCGCCGAACGCCGCGCGCGCTTGCTACGGTGCCACGACGGCCGGCCCGGCGCCGGTCGGGCACCATCCGGCAGGGGCTGGGCTCTTCCACCTCCAGGACCTGGCGGGCAACGTCTGGGAATGGTGCGCCGACGTCTGGGACGACGACTTCGGCCGCGTCCTCGCCGCCGGCGTCGACCCGGTCGGCGGCGTTGGCAACGGCGAGCGGCGGGCGCGGCGCGGCGGCTCCTGGAGGAGCGATGCCGGCGCTCTCGCGGCCTCGCATCGCAGCTGGCATTGGGTGACGACGCGCCACCCCGACGTCGGATTCCGCTGCGTTCTGCCGGCCTGAGGCGGCGGTTGGCCCTGAGCTATGATGGCGGTCGAGCCGCAACGGGAGGGGGCTCGAGCACCCCTCCGTTGCCGAAGTTGACCCGCCACGGGAGACCGGCGTGGCCAAACGCCAGATCGACATCCGTCGCCTGCGGACCGAGAAACGGATCCTGCGCCAGTGGGCGAAACGCGAGCGGAGCTTTCCGGGGGATTGCGCCCGCGTCGAACGGTCCGGGGAGCCGGTCCCCAATCCGCGCTCGCAGGAGGAGATCGGCCTCTACCACGACCCGCGCTCGCGCCGCTACGCCACCGTCGACTTCGACATCGCCGAGCTCTTCCGGCAGGCCGGCAAGGAGGTTCCGACCTTTCTCGAGGCCGGGCCGCGGCGCGAGCTGTGGTTCGACCCGGTGCAGGTCAATGCGGCGATCGTCACCGCCGGCGGCCTGGCGCCGGGGCTCAACTCGGTGGTCCACTCGATCGTCAGCCGCCACGTCAATACCTATGGGCTGAATCCCAACGCCGGCAGCGTCATCGGCATCTACGACGGCTTCAAAGGTCTGCTCGACATCCCCGGTCATAAGATCGAGCTCGATCCGGCCGAGACCATCGACTGGCTGCGCGAGGGCGGCTCCAACCTGGGCAACGTGCGCTACTTCCACCCCGAATCCGCCGGCGGGCTCGACGGCATGGTGTCGCGCATCTCCCAGAACCTGGAGCTCATGGCGATCAACATCCTCTACGTCATCGGCGGCGACGGCTCGCAGGAGGTGGCCCACCGCCTGGCGCGCGCCAACCCCAGGATCGCGGTCATGGGCATCCCCAAGACCATGGACAACGACATCCTCTGGGCCCGCCGCTCCTTCGGCTTCGATACCTCCGTCACCCAGGCGACGCGGGCGATCAATACCCTGCACTTCGAGGCCCAGTCGACCCGCCGCGTCGGCATCCTCAAGTTCTTCGGCGCCGAGTCCGGCTTCGTCGTCGCCCACGCCGCTCTGGCCAGCGGCCAGGTCGACCTGGTGCTGATCCCGGAAGCCTTCCTCGGCCTGCGCGCCGACCGTTTCGCCGACTACTGGGACTCGCTCATCCGCCACCTCGCCACCATCGTCACCCGGGCGGAGACCAACGCCCACGCCATCATCGTCGTCGCCGAGGGGGTGGAGACCGTGCTCGCCGAGCAGGGCTTCTCGATCGAAGGCCGGCCGGTTCGCTGCAGCGCCGGAGGACGGCCGGGCAACTTCGTCGAGCTGCTCAAGAAGGCGATTCGAAAGCGGGTACGAAACGTGCGCGGCGAGACCTTGTCGGTGTTCACCAACGAGCCGCGGCACTACATCCGTTCCGGCCCCGCCAACGCCCACGACCAGGTCTTCTGCGAGCGCCTCGGCGCGCTGGCGGTCGACAACGCCCTGGCCGGCTTCACCGACTGCATGATCTCGGACTGGTTGTCGGAGTACGTGCTGGTGCCCCTCGAGCTGGTGGTCGGGGGACAGAAGAGCGTCGACGTCCAGGGGATGTTCTGGAAACAGGTGGAGAACAGCACCGGCCAGCCCAACTCGCCGCTGTCCGAAGGCGGCAGCTGAGGCCGCCGGCTCAGCCGCTGCACAGCCAGGCGAAGTCGTGCCGCGGCGCGCCGCTCCAGCCGGCGCCGAGGACGCGCCGCATCACCCACCGCTTGTCGTCGCGCGACAACGCCCCGCGGCTGCGCTTCAGCCGCCGCCGGCCGCCGGCTTGATCGGCGGCCCCCGGATACTCGCCGGGGTAGAGACCGCCGTCGAAGATCCGCCGCCAGCCGCCGAAGAGGGTGGCGGGGTGGTCGAGCAGGCGGCAGAGGCTCGGCCGTCCCGCCGCCCGCCGCCGGCCCTCGCTGCGGGCGATCTCCCCCGCCACCGACAGCGCGCTGGCGGCGAAGCCGGCGACCGCCGCCCGAAAGGCCGTCAGACGCTCCGCGGCCGGATCCGCCGCCATGGTGACGGCGGCGCGCTCGGCGAGCTCGGCGGCGAAGCCCGGGTCGGTTCCTTCAGCCCGCTCGAGCCACCCCTCGAGCAGGGCGTAGTAGAGCTGCTCGGCGACGTCCACCGGCATCTCCGCCAGCGGCCGCCAGCGACCGGCGGGCCGGTAGTAGGGGGCGTAGAGCACCAGCCGCGGCAGGGCCAGACCGGGCAGCAGGCGGGCGCTGCGACTGCCCTCGGGACCGAGCATCAGCTCCAGATCGCGCACCGGGGTGCTCGCCGGCAGGTAGAAGGCCATCCGCCAGTCGTCGCGCCGGTGCAGCACCAGCCACAGGCTGGGCGCGAGCTCCGCCAGACCGGCGAGCGGCAGGCCGGCGGGGGCCGACGGCGGGCTCAGCACCGGCCGCAGGGCGGCGCCGTCCGGGCCGAGGGCGACGGCCAGGGTCAGCAGCAGGGCGCTCAAGCTGGTCTGCATGCCTCACCCGCCTCCGGCGGCGAAGCCGTAGCTGCCCGAGGCCGCGGCCTCATCCAGCCCCGTCGCGCCTCGACGCACTGCGGGTACGCCTGCGTCGGGCCGGCACGTCTTGCCTCGCATCGTCGGGCACCTGCGGCCCCGGGCGCCGGACGCCACCCAGGCCGGAAGTCAGCTCAGACGCCGCGCTGGAGCTGCCGCCGGAGCAGCTCGTTCTCGAACGCCACCCCCACCTGGGCGGTGGCCAGCTCGAGCAACTCGATGTCCTCGATGGCACGGTTGGACGAGCCGTTGTCGGTGTAGACGACCGAGATCACGCGCTCGGCACCGAGCACCGGGAAGACCACGACCTGGCCCGAGCGCGGGCGGCCGAGAAGGGCGGCGAAGTCGTCCGGCAGATTGGCCTGATCGAAGCTCATGGCGCGCAGCTGGCCGTCGCTGATGCAGTGGGTCAGGACGTTGTCGGCGTCGAGGCTGATGGTGAAGTTGCGGGTTTCCTCAGCCAGGGCCTCGCCGTTGGCGCCGAAGCCGAAGGCGCCGATCGCCAGCAGGTGGTCGTCGCGCACCAGGAAGAGCACCGCCCGCTCCACCGACTCGGAGATGACGTGCATCAGGTTGAGGGCCATGGTCGCCGACAGCAGGCCGGAGCGGATGTCCGCCAGCACCCGCCGCAGGCGGGCGAAGCCGGCGCGCACCGTCCGCCGATTGCCGGCGGTGCCCCCCGAGGCGTCCTGG
Source organism: Acidobacteriota bacterium (assembly GCA_003697015.1). GTDB lineage: Bacteria > Acidobacteriota > Thermoanaerobaculia > Multivoradales > J023 > J023. The sequence goes on from RFGL01000338.1 coordinate 7,263, forward strand.
AGCGTGCGCACCAGGCTGGTGAAGCAGGCGGCCAGGGCTTCGGGATCGCCGGGGATCGCCGCCACCGCCCCGGCCTCGAAGGCCCGGCGGGTGAGCTCCTGCGAATCGATCAGGGCGATCACCGAGGAGCGCGGCCGGGAGCGGCGCACCGCCAGCAGATCCTCGATCGAGTGGTTGCCGTCGCGCAGATCGAGCACCACGATGGTCGGCGACGGTTCGCCGGGCAGACGGGTGCCGGCTTCGCGCAACGGCACCCGTACCACCCGCGCCATGTCCGCCGGGACGATCTCCGCCACCTGGTCGGCGAAGCGGCGGTCGGCGGAGACGATCTGCAGTCGCCGCAGCTGCGGCTCGGGCTCCTCCTCGTCGCTCCCCTGGCCGAGGTCGATGTCCTCCAGCCCCTCCAGGGTCTCCGCCACCGACGGCAGGTCGACCCGCTGCGTCGGCCGCGGCGTCTCCGGGCTCACCTCCGGCAGGCGCGACGCCATGCCGCTCTGGGCCACCCCGCGCAGGGCGGCGCCGGCGTCGGTGGCGGCATCGATCGTCCGCCGCCGCTCGTCGAAGATGCGCGTCGCCTCGAGCAGCACCATCTGGGTGTTGAGATCGAGCTGGGGGATGACGTCGCCGGGATACATGGCGATGTCGTCGATCGGGCGCAGCTCGTCGAGGGCGAATTCGAACGAGCCGGTGGTCCAGGTCACCAGCTCGTAGATGGTCTCCTCGATCTGCTTTTCGATCGCCCGCCGGATGTCGCTGAAGGCGAGGATGTCGTTGCTCACCAGCAGCTGGCCGAGGGATTGGCGCGGCTTCTGCGTCTTCTGCTGTTCGATCAGCGAGCGCAGCTGCTCGGGGGTGATCAGGCCGTCGGCGATCAGCAGCTCGCCGAGACGGCGGGTGCCGGGACCGGAGGCGCTGACGATCTGACCGCGGTGGAAGCCGATCTCGGCCTCCCGGTTGCCCTGCACCAGGGACAACGTCCCGGTCCGCCGGCCGAGATGGATGAACTGCATCACGTCGGCGAGGGAGACGTCTTCGAGCTTGCCGTTGAGGCTCATCGGAGGAGCGGAGCTAGGTGCCGCGGACCAGCTGCACCAGGCTCTCCAGGGTCCGCAGTTTGCGGTCGGTATTGGAGTAGACCCGCGCCGCGAACAGGGCGGACGCGGCGTGGGCGGCGAGCAGGTCGAGCAGATCGCGATCCTCCGCCCGCAGGATCGCCTTGTGATCGAAAAGCTTGAGCACCACCAGCACCCCGACGATCGCCTCCTGCACCCGCAGCGGCACGGCGGCGATCGCCTCCGAGAACTCGTCCGGGCCGAGGCGCAGCACCCCGTCCTCGAGCGCGGCGTCGACCAGCGGATCGCCGCCGCGGTAGCGGTCCCCGGCGTAGAGCCCGCTCGGATCCTGCTCCAGGCCCTTGGCGAGGGCGATCTCGCACTCGCTGCTGCCCTCGAGCCGCAGCAGCAGCACGAAGCGCTCGGCCCCGAGCAGATCGACGGCGATCTCGGCGATCGTCGCCTGCACCTCGTCCGGGTCGAGGGTGGCGTGGAGCTGGAAGGTGGCGACGTAGAGATTCATCAGGCGGCCGAGCTGGTGCTCGGCCTCGACCAGGCGCGCCGACAGCTCCTCGCGGTCGCGCTCCACCTCCTCGAGCTTGGCGTCGAGGGAGGGCCGCTCGGCGAGCGCCTCGGCGGCCTCCGCCGCCCGCCCCTCGACCAGCTGGTCGAAGAGCTCACGGGCCCGTTCGAGGGTGGCCCGCAGCTCGACGATGGCGTCCGATGATGCGACCTTCTCCATGAGTCCGGGCCAGCTAGAGGCGCTGAATCACCTCCAGCAACTCCTGGTTGCCGAACGGCTTCTTGATGTAAGCCGAGGCGCCGGCTTCCAAGCCCCGGATGGTGTCCTCTTCCTTGCCTTCCGTGCTGATGATCACCACCGGGATGTCCTTCAGCGCCTCGTTGGCCTTGACCTGCGACAGGAATTCGAGGCCGCTCATCCGCGGCATGTTGATGTCGAGCAAAATGAGATCGATGTCCGCGTCGCTGCCCAGGCACTGCAACGCCTCCAGGCCGTCGTGGGCGTGCACCAGCGCGTACTGACGCAGCAGGACCTCGAACATTTTGTGGATCAGCTTGGAATCATCGACAACCAGGATCTTCCTCGGTTGCACCGCTCTCTCCTTGCTCGAAGTCCATGCGATCTCCGGCACGGGCCCGCGCGGAGAGCCCGCGCCCCATCCCACGCGAGCTGCCTCTTGCCTGGTCACCGTCAACCGGGCGAATACCGGACCGGTAGCCTAGCCCAAGCGCCCTGGCCTTGCAAGTGTGGCCAGCGGCTTGACAAGCGGTCGCTCGCCATCCCAAACTGATTCGCTCGGCTCAAGCCAGGGCTGCTCGTTCGCCTGCGACGGCGTGCCGTCGGAGCCTCGGCGGCGCGGGCCGGGCCCGAGGGTGCATCGCATGGACGCAGCGTTCCGAGAGCTACTGGGGGAGTTCCTGCTCGAGGCGGGCGAGCGCATCGACGCCGTCGAGGCCTTGCTCCTCGGCCTGGGCAGCGCCGAACGGGGAGCGAGGCGCGACGCCCTCGCCCGCCTGCGGCGCGAGCTTCACACCCTCAAGGGCAACGCCGGCATGATGGGGATGGGCGACCTGCAACAGCTGGCCCACGCCCTGGAGGACGAGATCGAGTCCCTCGATCCCGCCGCACCGCAGATCGACGATCTGCTCGCCGGCCTCGACGCCATGCGCGACCACCTGCGGCAGATCGCCGGCGGCGACGCCGCCGGCGACGCCACGGCGGCCGCCGAGATGCCGCCGGCCTTCTTCCTCGGCGGCGGCGACGCCAGCGTGCGGGTACCGTTCGCCAAGATCGATCAGCTGGTCGAGATGCTGGCCGAGATCCTGATCTTCCGCAACCGCCTGAGCGACGCCATCGCCAGCGGCCTGCCCGAGGCCCTCGACCTGGATCCGGCGGCGGCCCTGGCCCGCGCCCGCGCCGCCTGGGAGACGGTGGAGGAGACCCACGCCGCCCTGGAGAAGACCCTGAACCGGCTGCAGGAAGCGGTGACCGACCTCGGCATGGTGCCCCTGCAACTGCTCTTCCGCTCCCTCGGACGGATCGTCCACGACGAGTCGCGGCGCGAGGGCAAGGAGGTCACCCTCGACGTCGACGGCGGCGAGACGCCGATCGACAAGACCCTGCTCGAGACCGCCGGCGAAGCCCTCGGTCACCTGGTGCGCAACGCCGTCATCCACGGCATCGAGACGCCGGCCGAACGGCGGCGCGCCGGCAAACCGGAACAGGGCACGGTGCGCGTCGGCGCCGCCATCGAGGGCGGCGAGGTGATGATCGAGGTGCGCGACGACGGCGCCGGCATCGACCTCGAGGCCCTGCGCCGCCTGGCGCCGCCGGCCGCCGGCGACGCCTACCCCGCCGCCGGCGAGGAGGCGCTCTTCGCCCTGCTCTTCGAAGAGGGGGTCACCACCCGCGGCGGCGCCGACCTGTCGGCCGGCCGCGGCGTCGGCCTGGCGGCGGTGAAGAAGAGCGTCGAGCGCCAGGGGGGGCGCATCGAGGTGAGCTCGAGCGCCGGCCGTGGCAGCGCCTTCGTCCTGCGCCTGCCGCTCACCGCCTCGATCCTGCGCTCCCTGCTGCTGCGGGTCGACGGCGAAGACTACGCCCTGCCCCTGACCACCGTCACCGAGACCCTGAGCCTCGAGGCCGGCGATCGCCACGAGCTCAATCACGCCGGGGTGCTGCGCTGGCGCGGCGGCGTGTTGCCGCTGCTCGACCTCGGCCTGGCCTTCGCCACCGCCGAGGAGCCGCGCCGGCAGGGCTATGCGGTGGTGATCGAGAGCGGCGGGCGGCTGCGCGCCCTGGCCGTGGACGACATCATCGGCATCCGTGATATCGTTGTCCGCGGTCTGGATCCGGTCGTCGGGCAACCGATCGGCATTTCCGGCTCGACCATCCTGGGCGACGGGCGGGTGATCATGATCCTCGATCCTGCGAGCTTGATGACCATCCCGCCCTTTGTGGGTGCGGAGCGATGAGCGGGAAGGAACGTCGAGGGCGAGAAAAAGGCGGCAAGAAACCGGCCGCCCGCAAGAAGCCGGCTGCCGCCAGCCGGGCGAAGGGCCGGAGCCCGAGCAAAAGCCCGACCAAGAGCCCGACGAAGAAGGAAACCGCCCCCGTCACCCTGCCGGCCTACGGGCTGGCCGAGGACGTCCTCGGCGGCGCAGCGGCCAAGGCGGCCGGGAGCGGCGAGGAGCGGATCTACGACTTCGCCGCGGCGCTGGAAGCCGAAGACGCTCGCCGTCTGGAGGAAGCGCCGGCCAGGCCGCAGCGCCTCGAGACCTGGGTCACCTTCGGCCTCGGCGACGAGACCTACGGCCTGCCGGTCGCCCCGGTGCAGGAGGTATTGCGGGTCACCGGCATCACCCGGGTGCCCCACGCCCCGCGCCCGATCCGCGGCGTCACCCAGGTGCGCGGCCGGGTCATCCCGGTGGTCGACCTCGGTTTGCGCCTCGGCCTCGAGCCGCGGACCATCGACCGCGCCAGCCGCATCCTGGTGGTCGCCTCCCGCGGTCATCGCCTCGGCCTGCTGGTCGATCGCGTCGACCAGGTGGTCCATCTCGACCTGGAACAGGCCCAGGCGCCGCCGGAGGACGTGGTGACCGTCGAATCGGATTACATCTCCGCCGTCTACCACCTCGAAGACCAGCTCATCCTGCTGCTCGACGTCGACCGCGTTTTGATCGTCCATGAAGTTTCAGGAGCTGCTTGACATGCGTTCGACGATCTTCCATCCCCGCGCCGTCGCCGTCGCGCTCTGCTGCGCGCTGCTGGGCGTCGCCTCCGCCGCCCCCGGCCACGCCCAGAACCGGGCCTTCAAGGTCGTCGTCAACGGGCAGAATCCGACCGATGAGCTGCCGAAGGAGGAGGTGTCGCGTCTCTTCCTCAAGAAATTGCGCAAATGGCCGGGCTGGGATGAGCAGGTGATGCCCGCCGACCTGGAGGTCGACTCGCCGATCCGCGAGGCCTTCTCCCTCGAAGTGCTCGGCCGCAAACCGATCCAGGTCCACCGCTTCTGGCAGCGCCAGCTCTTCGCCGGCCGCGACGCGCCCCCACCGATCTTCTCCTCCGATGCCCAGGTGCTCGACTTCGTGCGCAGGAATCCCGGGGCGATCGGCTACGTCGCCAGCGACACCAGCCTCGGCGACGGCGTCAAGGAGCTGGCGATCAAGGAATTCCAGATCGTGGTCAACACCCGAAACCCGACCAGCGTGCTGGCGAAGAGAGAGGTGGCGGACATCTACCTCAAGAAGATCACCGTCTGGGAGGGCTGGCAGGAACCGATCGTTCCGGTCGACAATCTCAGCCTGTTTACATTCTTCAGCTTCGAGATCTTCGGCAGAAAAAGCCGTCTGCTCGACGAGCTCTGGCTGCGCAAACAATATCGCTACAACCTGGATCCTCCCCCGCGGCTGCGTTCGAACGAAGAGGTCTTGGACTACGTTCGCACCACCCCCGGGGCCATCGGTTACGTGTCGAGAGACGCCGTGCTCGGAACCGGCGTCAAGCTGGTAACGGTCGAGTAAGCGCGATTCCGGCGCCCCACGGCCCGCGACCGGCGGGCTGAACTGTGAGGAAGAGTAAGATGTTTCGACTCTTCGATCGATTGCGCCTCAGCACCAAAGTGTTGCTGAGCCCGATTCTCGCCTTCGTCGGCGTTGCGGTCATCTTCGGCATCACATGGTTTTTCGGCTCGCGCATCGGCGACCTGGCGGACGACATCACCCAGGAGTACTTCCCCGGCTTCGATCTGACGCGGGACGTCAAGGAGCAGCTCAACCGGTTGCCGGAGATCTTCGTCGACGCGGTGACCCAGATGGACGACTTCATCCTCGACGAAGACGCCCAGGAGGTGCACGAGAGAATCCTCGACCTCTTCGAGCAAGCCAAGGACAACGCCACCTTCGAGCCGGAGGCGAGCAAGCGCCAGGCGATCCTCGCGTCGCTCAGAGCCGACGCGAAAGCCCTCGCCCAGGCAGCTGCCGCAGCGGAAGGGTCGGCGCAGGAGCAGCGCGCCGCGCTGGAGAAGCGGGCCGCGGACTTCGCCGATTTGGTCCGCTTCCTCGAAGAGCAGTGGTCGGCTACCGATGCGGGTTCCAACAAACCGTTGGTCGAGACCGTGAAAGAAGCCTACGAAAGCTACTTCCAGCTCGCCAAGGCGACGGTCCTGGAACAGATCCGCGCCCAGGAGGGGAGCGCCGGCGAGATCATGCCGCCGGAGATGGCGGCCAAGCAGGCGGCCCTCAAGGAAAGCACCGCCGGCATCATCACCCAGATCAACGCCCTCGCCGAGGTCGGGCGTACCGGCCTGCGGGTCGAGCTCGACAGCCTGCGGCGGGATCAGCGGCGACAGGTCATCGCCGTCGGCGCCATCACCATCGCTCTGCTCCTCGGCCTGGGAGGGCTGGCGCTCCTGGTCTACAACTCGGTCAACCAGCCGATCAACCTGGCGGTGCAGGTCGCCGACCACCTCGCCCAAGGCGACGTCTCGACCGACTTCCGGGTCGACCGCGACGACGAGATCGGCCGCCTGCTCCAGGCGATGGAGCGCATGCTCACCTACCTGCGGGAGATGGCCGACCTGGCGGGCTCGATCGCCACCGGCGACCTGCGCCATCAAGTCGAGCCGCGCTCCGACGCCGACCTCTTCGGCAAGGCCTTCCGCGACATGTCGGAGAACCTGCGGCAGATGATCGGCCGCATCAAGCAGGCCGCAGCCCAGGTCGCCCAGGCCTCCGACGACATCGCCTCGTCCTCGGCCCAGATCACCAGCGGCGCCGAGAGCCAGTCGGCGTCGGCCGACGAGACCCTGTCGACCATGGTCGAGATCGCGGCCCAGATCGACAGCGTCGCCAAGTCGTCCCAGGCACTGGCGATCAACGTCGATCAGACCTCCTCCTCGATCCAGGAGATGGGCGCCTCGATCGAGCAGGTGGCAAAAAACTCCACCAACCTCCTGACCTCGGTCGAGGAGACCTCGTCGACGATCGAAGAGATGACCGCCTCGATCCAGTCGATCGAAGCCAAGGTGCGGGTGGTCGACGACGTATCCCGCGAGGCGGCGGGCATCGCCCAGAACCGCGGCGAAGAGCTGTCGAAGAAGATCGGCGGCATCAGCGTCGCCAGCCAGGACATCGGCAAGATCGTCGGCATCATCGAAGACATCGCCGATCAGACCAACCTGCTGGCGTTGAACGCCGCCATCGAGGCGGCACACGCCGGCGACGCCGGCCGCGGCTTCGCGGTGGTCGCCGAGGAGGTCAAGCGCCTGGCCGAGCGCTCGGTCGCCTCCACCCGCGAGATCGCCGCGGTGGTGGAGAACGTGCAGAAGTCGACCGCCGAGGCGATCGCCATGACCAAGGAGATCCTCGAGCAGATCATCGGCTCGGTGACCCGCACTTCGGAGCTGGTGGGGGAGGTCTACGCCGCCACCCAGGAACAGAGCGGCGGGGCGGCGCAGATCTTGAACACCACCAGCCACATGCAGACCGTCACCCGCCAGCTGGCGGCGGCGGCCAAGGAGCAGGCCAACGGCGCCCGCGACATGATGAAGGCGGTGGAGACCATGAACCGCATGACCCAGCAGGTCGCCGACGCCAGCCGCGAGCAGAAACAGGGCGGCGATCTGGTGGTCAAGGCGGTGGAACGCATCGCCCAGATCGCACAGCAGAACCTGGCCGCCGCCGAGCAGCTGTCGGGCAACACCCAGAACCTGTCGCAGCAGGCCGAGGGCCTGCTGAGCGTCGCCGAGATCTTCACCATCGAGACGGCGAACGGAGCCGACACGTGATCGCCGCGTGCCGAGCTCGTACCACCCCCCTTGCGGCCGGCCGCCAGGCCGGCCGTTTCCATCGGGATGCACCCCGCGAGAAGCGCCGGCGGGCGCCTGCCGGCGTCGCCGCGGACGGGGTGCCGGAGGCCCCGCGATGACCATGAACGGAGTACCGCAATCCCTCGACACCAGCTGGGAGGAGTGCATCGCGCTGCTCGACAGCCTGCCCTCCCTGTCGGTCGAAGCACGCGTCGCCGCGCTGGAGAAGCTGATCCGCAACCCCAGCCCGGGCATCCGCAGCCGCGCCCTGCGCATGGGCGCCGCCGTGCTGCCCGACGAGCAGCTCAAGAGCTACCTGCGCAGCGAGGCCGACGACGTGCTGCGCAACGCCGGCGTCGAGATGCTCAAGATGCGCGGCAACCGCGGCTTCTCCCTCGCCCTGCAGCTGCTCAAGGACGACGATTCGGACATCGTGCTGCAGGCGGTGGTGGTGCTCACCGCGCTGCGCGATCCGCGGGCCCTCGAGCCCCTGCGCGGGGTGCTGCATCACCAGGACCCGAACGTGGTGCAGGAGGCGATCGTCGCCATCGGCCAGCTCGGCGACGCCCGTGCCATCCCCGACCTGCTCGGCTTCCTGGAAGCCGATCCGTGGCTGCAGATGGCCGCCGTCCAGGCCCTGGGGAACCTGCGCTCGCCGGTGGCGGTGCCGCATCTGAAGCGCCTGCTGACCGACCTGATGGCCGGGCCCCTGGCCGCCGAGGCCCTGGCCCGCATCGGCGGCCAGAGCGCCTTCCTCGCCCTGGTGCACCACTGGCTGCGCTTCCGCAACGAGCTCGACACCGAGACCGTCCTCGGCCTCCTGGCCCACGTCCTCGAAGGCCTGCCGCGAGCCCCGAAAGAGGTGCCCGACTTCCGCGCCGCCCTGCTCGACCTGCTGGAGGACGATCGCGAGACCATCCGGGTCACCGCCGCCCGCTGTCTCCTCACCCTCGGCGCCAGCGCCGAGGACCGCAAAGCGCTGGTGCTGGTGGCGGACTTTCACCAGGAGGCGTCGGTGCTGCCGGCTTGCCTCCACCACCGCAGCGACCTGATCGGCTACCTGATCGCCCAGACCGGCAGCCAGCGCACCTGGGGCTTTCTGCTGGCGGCCCGCTTCCCCGACGAGACGCCGATCCCGACCCTCGCCGACGCCCTCGCCTCGACGCCGCTGCCCGACCAGTTCGGTCCCCTGCTGCGCGCCCTGGAGAAAATCCGCCACCCCGACCTCGCCGAGCCGCTGCTCGGCTTCTACCTGCGCCAGCCGGAAGAACAGCGGCCGCTCCTCCACCCGCTGCTGCGGATCCACCGCGCCTCCCTCGCCGCCCACCTCGAGGACGCCGGCCTCGAAGACGCCACCCGGGTGGTGCTCAAGGCGCTTCTCGGCGTGCCGGAGAACGAGCTGGTGGCCGAGATCACCGCCCTGCCCCATGAAGAGCGGGTGAGAGCGATGGCCGAGCTCGTCGGCCAGGACCGCCTGATGCGTCTCCTGCCCTGGGACGCCTGGCTGCGCGAGGCCCCCGAGTCGTACGGGCCGGTGGCGGCCGAGTTCGCCTCCAAGGTCGGCCTGCGGGAGCTCGCCGCCAGTTTCCGCCAGCTGCTGGAGAAACGGCCCGAGCCCTACCTGATCCGCACCCTCGGCGAGCTCGGCGACCGCAAGAGCGTCAAGCTCTTGATCGGCTTGCTGGAGGAGACGAGCTCCCCGCTCGAGCCGATCGTGATCGAAAGCCTGGGCCGCATCGGCGGGCCGCAGGCACGCCAGGCGCTGCGCGGCGCCACCCGCTCGCACCGCGCCCAGCGCCAGCGAATGGCCTTCCGTGCCCTGGCACGCTGCGCCACCGAAGAGGACGACGCCATCTTCCGCGACGCGATCAGCAACCAGGACTGGTACATCCGGCTGTCCTGCGCCGAGGTTCTGGGCCGCTTCTCGCGACCGGAGAACCTCGCCGCCCTGGCCCAGCTCGCCGCCGACCCGGTGCCGATCGTCGCCCAGCGGGCGCTGTCGTTTCTCGAGAGCTGAGAGGAGCCCGCGGCGTTGCATCCCACCACCGCGCCGTTGACCCTCGAGGAGCTGGCGCTCTTCAACGAGCTCTTCATCGCTCGTTTCGGCCTCCATTTCCCCGATCACAAGCGGGAGATCCTCGAGTCGCGGCTGCTGCCCCGGCTGCGCGCCAACCACTTGAAGCGATATATCGATTACTATTTGCTCCTGCAATACGATTACGAACGCGAGAAAGACCACTTGATCCGCGCGATCACCAACAACGAGAGCTACTTCTTCCGCGAGACGACGCAGATCGAGGTGCTGCAGGGCGACGCCGGCACCGAGCTGCGCGCCGGCGGCATCCTGCCCGGCCGGCTGCGCATCCTCTCCGCCGGCTGCTCATCGGGGGAGGAGCCCTACACCCTGCGCATCTTCGAGCAGCGCTCGCCCTTCGGCCGCGGCGAGCCGGCTCACATCGACGCGGTCGACATCGACAGCGAGCGCTTGGAGCGGGCGCGGCAGGCGGTCTACCGCCCGAGCTCCCTGCGCGTCCTCACCCCGGCGCAGATCCGGTGCTACTTCGAGCGGCTCGACGAGGAGAGCTACGCCCTGCGCGCGCCCTTCCGCCAAGGGGTGCGCTTCCGCTTGGGCAATCTGGTCGACCTCGACAGCCTGCGCGGCGTCCTGCCCTACGACGCGGTCTTCTGCCGCAACGTCCTGATCTACTTCGCCGAGCCGGCGCTGAAGAAGGCGATCGACAACTTCGCCCACCTGGTGCGCCCCGGCGGCCTGCTCTTCCTCGGCCACTCGGAGTCGATCATCGGGCTCACCCAGAGCTTCAAGGCCGAGCGGCTCGGCCAGTGCATCGCCTACCGCCGGGAGGGGACGTGAGCGCGCGGCGCGACGACCCGAAACGCCCCGGCGGCCCGCGCGTGCGGGTGGCGGTGGTCGACGATTCGACCTTCATCCGCAAGGCCCTCGAACGCATGCTGCGCGATCACCCGCAGATCGAGATCGCGGGCAGCGCCAGCTCGGGGGAGGAGTTGCTGGCCAACCTCGAGCGCTGGCGTCCCGACGTCGTCACCCTCGACCTCGACATGCCGGGGATGGGGGGGCTCGAGACCCTCGACCACCTGATGGCCCGCCGCCCCCTGCCGGTGATCATCATGTCGACCCACAGCGGCGAGGGGGCACCCCTGACCATCGAGGCCCTGCACCGCGGCGCGGTCGATTTCATCGACAAGCAGCGCTACTCCCTGGTCGACTTCGCCGCCCTGCGAGCGGTCTTGCTGGACAAGATCTTCCAGGTCACCGGCACCGAGCTCCAGGAGGACGTCGCCGACGAGCCGGATGCGGCCGAATCGAGCACCGAGATCCCCAGCCTCGCCGACTGGGCCGAGCGCCGGGCCGCACCCGAGCCCCCGCCGTCGCGCTGCGCCTTCGACCTGATCGCCATCGGCGCCTCCACCGGCGGGCCGCCGACCGTCCAGGCCATTCTCGAGGACCTCGGTGCGTCGGTTCCGGTGCCGATCCTGGTCGCTCAGCACATGCCGGTCGGCTTCACCCAGGCCTTCGCCGAACGGCTCAACGCCCACCTGGCGCTGACCGTGCGCGAAGCGCAGGACGGCGAGCGCCTCCTCCCCAGCACGGTCTACATCGGCCCGGCGGGCCAGCACCTGCGGGTACGACGGGGGGACGAGGGCCTGCGCGTCGAGCTCGGCAGGCATCCGGAGAGCGCCGCCCACAAACCGTCGGTCGACGTGCTCTTTCGTTCGGTGGCGACGGCGGCCGGACGGCGCGCGATCGGCATCCTCCTCACCGGCATGGGACGGGACGGCGCCCGCGGCCTGGCGCGGGTGCGCGACGTCGGCGGCCATACCCTGGTGCAGGACGAGGCGAGCTCGGTCGTCTACGGCATGCCGCGGGCGGCGGTGATGCTCGACGCCGCCCGCGAGGTGCTGCCGGCATCGCGCATCGGCCCGCGGCTGCGCGAGCTGCTGGCGCGCAGCGAGCCGGAGAACGAGGACGCCGGCGCCTAGTAGCCGGACTCGCTGGCGACCGCCACCGCCATGCCGTCGGCCAGCCCGGCGGGGGGATCGAGAATGACCAGCTCACCGGCCTGAAGCCCCTCCTCCACCGCCTGCCGGCCGCCCTGCTCCGCCCCCAGACGCACCGCCCGCCGCCGCGCCCTGCCGCCGGCGGCGACGAAGACGTAGGCCTCCTCGCCGTCGCGCCGTACCGCCGCCCGATCGATCCACAGGCGCGGCGCGGCCGCCGCCTCAGCCGCCGGTGCGGCGGCATCGAGAAACGACACCTTGACCCCCATGTCCGGCAGCAGGCGGGGGTCGAGCCGGTCGAAGGCGATGCGCACCTTGACCGTCGCCCGCTGGCGGTCGGCGGTCGGCACCGAGATGATCACCGACGCCGGGATGCGCCAGTCGGGGTAGGCGTCGAGCACCGCCTGCACCCGCTGCCCGGGCCGCACCCGGCCGATGTAGGCCTCGTTGACGTCGACCTCGATCTCCAACGAGCTCATGTCGACCAGGGTGCAGATGCCGGTGCGGGTGAAGCCGCCGCCGGCGGAGACCGGCGAGATCATCTCCCCGGGCTGGGCGTCCTTGGTCACCACGATGCCGTCGAAGGGAGCGCGGATGATCGTGTCCTCGACGGCCTGGCGGCGGACCGCGAGCCGCCGCTCGGCCACCCGCACCTGCTCGCGTCCCAGGGCCAGCCGGGCGCGCAGGGCGTCGGCCGTCGCCTGGTCGTCGTCGAGCTCGGCCTGACTGATCACGTCGCTCGCCACCAGCCGGCGGCTGCGTTCGAGATCGCGCTCGGCGTCGCGCAGCAGCACCTCGGTCTCCGTCAGGGACCGGCGCGCCGCCGCCAGCTCGGCTTCGGCCAGGGCCAGCTCGCGGCGGGCGTTGGCGTCGTCGAGCCGGGCCAGGATCTCACCCGCCTTGACCGGCGTGCCTTCCTCCACCCGTACCTCGACGATCTTGCCGGTGACCTTGGACGACACCGTCGCCCGCCGCCGGGCGACGACGTAGCCGGTGGCGTCGAGCACCGTGGCGGCGCGGAGCGGGCGCTCCTCCACCACCGCCCGCGCCCTCACCTCGACCGCCCGCGGGCGGCTCCACCACCAGCCGGCGGCGAGGGCGGCGAGCAGCAGGACGAGGGCCATCACGACCACGGGCCCGCGCCGCCCCGGTGCCGGGTCCTCGTCGCGCCGCTCGATCCGCAACGCCTCGATCTTGCTCCGATCCGTCATCACGCCTCCGCGCCGCCGACGCTACCAGGTTCGGCCCCTCTGCCGGCACCGCGCCGCATCCGCGCCGAAAAAAGGGTGGCACCCCCTCCCCGCCGGCCAAAGGGTGGCACCCCCCTCCCCGCCGGCCAAAGGGTGGCACCTGCGCCCCCGGCCTCTCTGTCGGCGCCGCGCCGAAGGGTGGCACCCGAACCGCCGCGCCGAAAAAAGGGTGGCACCTGAACCGAGAAAAGGGTGGCACCTGAATCCCGTTCATGTTATAGTCAGGTTGAACGGCGATTCAGGCATAAGCAATGCTCATATAGGCTTGCGCGAATCCACAAAAACCAAGCGTTGGGCCGCAGAGTCTTGCTTCCCAGATTGCTGAGTCGAGCACGCGAACGGGCGCCTGGATGGAGGGTGACGGGGCGTTGAGGGTGCCGTAGCAGCGGACGAGGCCGGTCGTGGCCGGCGACCGGAGAGGGGATCCACAAGGCGAGGAGAGCACGATGTTGTTTCGACAGATCGCCGACCAACGCCTGGGACAGTACAGCTACCTGATCGGCTGCCCGACGAGCGGCGAAGCGGCCGTCGTCGACCCGCAGCGCGACGTCGACCGCTACCTGGCGGTGGCCGAAGCCGCCGGCCTTCGCATCACCGCGGTGGCGGAGACCCACGTGCACGAAGACTTCCTCGCCGGCACCCGCGAGCTGGCCGCCCGCACCGGCGCCCGCGTCTTCCTCTCCGGCGAAGGCGGCCGCGACCACGGCTGGCGCGACGGCGAGACCACGCCGACCCTGCTCTCCGACGGGGAGAGCTTCGCCGTCGGCGGGCTCGACTTCCGCGCCCTCCACACCCCCGGCCCGACCGCCGAGCATCTCTGCTTCCTGGTGCGCCAGCGGACCGGCCTCGACAGCGAGGGCATCGGCGTGCTGTGCGGCGATCTCTTGACCGTCGGCGAGGTCGGCCGGCCGATGCTGTTGCCGCCGGTGGGAGCCGCCGCCTCGGCCGAGGCGATGCGCCTGCTCTACCGCTCCCTGTGGCGCATCCTCGAGCTGCCCGAGTACCTTCAGCTGTGGCCCGCCCATCGGCCGCCGCGATTGCCGGCGGCGGCGGTGACCACCTCCACCATCGGCTACGAACGCCGCAACAGCTATCCGATCCGCCTCGCCTCCCTCGGCAGCGACGTCTTCGTCGCCACCGTCCTCGAGCAACGCCCGGAGCCGCTGCCGCCCTACTACGCCCGGCTGAAGGAGCTCAACCGCGACGGCCCGGCTTTGCTCGGCCCGCTCAAGCGGCCGCCGGCGGCGACGGTCGCCACCCTGCGCCGGCTGCTGCGCGGCCACGACGCCCTGGTGCTCGATACCCGGTCGGATCGCAGCCGCTTCCTCCGCGGCCACCTTTCCGGCTCTCTCTACGCCCCTCTCGACCGGCGCTTCTCCACCGTCGCCGCGTCGCTGATCCTCCCCGACACGCCCCTCTTCCTGATCGTCGAGGAGCACGACGTCGAGGACGCGGTGCGCGCGCTCGTCCGCGTCGGCCTCGACCGCGTCGTCGGCTACGCCACCCCCGCCGTCGTCGCCGCCTACGCCGCCGGCGGCGGCCGCCTGGCGCGCCTGCCGAGCATCGGTTTCAGCCAGGCCGAGAAGCTCCACCAGCGCCACGACGACGTGCAGCTGGTCGACGTACGGCGCCGCGATGAGCACCGCAAGGGCTGCCTCGAGGGGGCGCTGCACGTCCCCTACGCCCAGCTGCTGCCGCTGGCCGACGAGCTCGAGCGCGATCGCCGGCTGGTGGTCTACAGCGCCACCGGGGCGCGCGCGGCGGTGGCGGCGGCCTGGCTCGCTCGTCTCGGCTACCGCGTCGCCCAGGTCGAGGACGACCTCGCCCGCCACCTCGGCGGCGCCACCTCGGCGGCCGGCGAGGCGCCCCGGCGGCGCCCGGTGTCGGCCTTCCCGCAGCCAGCGGTCGAGCTGCCCCGGGCTCAGCTGGCGAGCGCCTGAGCTGCGGACGGCGGCCGATCCCCGCGATGGTAGCATCGCGCGATGCCCGGCAGGCGCCTCGTCGCCGCCGGACCGAGCCGCGAGGATGCCGCCGTGAGAATCGTCTTACGCCCCGCCGACGACGCGATCGACCTGCACTTCGACGACCGCACGGCGGCCGAGGGCTTCTTCCGCGACGTCCGCCGGCAGAACGGCTTCTTCGTTCATCTGGAACACAAGCTCAAGCAGTTTCAACGGCTCGAGGTGCGCGCCGCCGCGCCGGACTTCCGCTTCGACTTCACCGCCGAGGTGGTACAGCTCTTCCCCGGCCCGGCAACCTTCGGCACCGCGTTCCAGCTCTGCGGCTGGGACGATCAACGGGAAGCGGCTCTCGAGCGCGCCCTGGCCGGGGAAGCGGAGGAGCCCGGCGACGAGCCCGAGCGCCAGCGGGTGCTCTCCGACAGCGAGCTGTCGCCGATGTTCAAGATCAAGAAGATGAACGTCACCCAGCGTTTTCAGCTGGCGATGAAGGCGTCGCGCATCGAGCGGCAGATCCTGGTCCGCGACACCTCGCCCCAGGTCCTCCTCGGCCTCCTCTCCCACCCCCGGATCGAAGACAAGGAGGTACTCGAGGTGGTGAAGTCCAACTACGCCTCGAGCGGCATCCTGCAACGGGTGGGTGAAAACCGCAAGTGGATGCAGAATCCCGAGATCCGCCTGGCGGTGGTCAGAAGCCCGAAGACGCCGCCGCAGCTGGCGATGAAACATCTCGACAGCCTCCGCACCCGCGAGCTGGGCACCATGGCCAAGGGCTCGTGGGTACGCGAGAGCCTGCGCAAGGCCGCCCTCAAGCTCTACCTGCGCCGCATCGGCCGGCCGCCCTGAGCCGGCGGGGTCGCTGGAAGTGGGTAACGCCTTACCCACCGCGGGTAAGGCGTTACCCGATCACGGTGGGGAAAACCCGCCAGACAAGGCCGTTTTTGCTCCCTTGCCATGGCATGACCTTTGCTCTTTCATCCCGCGTCCATCCTCCGATGGACCGTTGAGAGAGCGATCAGGAGCTGATCCACCAGCACCGGTCACCCATCGTTTCGGGGAGTCCCGGGTCAGCGAGGTGGCAAGCCCACCTGAGATCTTGTCGGCGTAGGAGGTACTTTTTTTTCGCCGGGATCTCCCGGCTGCCCAACCCCCCGTCCCTGCGCCGGCTGCCGAGGGACCGCGCAGCCTCCGGAGGCCGCCGGCGGCGGCCTCCGGAGGGTTTGCTTGGCCCGCCGCCGGCCCGCGGCCGTCGCGTTTCGACCTGCCTTCACCCAGCTGATACCATCCCCCCATGCGCCGTTTCGCCGTGCTCGGGCTCGCGTCATGCCTGCTCGCCGGCACCTCGGCACGCCTTCCCGCCCTCGCGGCCGATCAGCCGGCAGCTGCGGAGGACCCGTACGTGGAGCGACGACAGGCCATGGTCGACAAGATCGCGGCCGAAGTGCAGGCCACGCGGCGCTACGTCGGCAAGGATCACCTCGATCCGCGGGTCATGGAGGCGATCGCCCGCGTACCGCGCCACGAGTTCGTGCCCGGGGCCTACCGCTCGCGGGCCTACGACAACCGCCCGCTGGCCATCGGCCACGGCCAGACCATCTCCCAGCCCTACGTCGTCGCCCTGATGACCGACCTGCTGGAGCTCGAGCCCGGCGACGTGGTGCTCGAGGTCGGCACCGGATCCGGCTACCAGGCGGCGGTCCTCGCCGAGCTCGCCCGCCGGGTCTACACCATCGAGATCGTCGAACCCCTGGCCGAGCGCGCCCGGCAGACCCTCGCCCGCCTGGGCTACGACAACGTCGAGGTGCGGATCGGGGACGGCTACCGGGGCTGGCCCGAGCACGCCCCCTTCGACGCCATCATCGTCACCGCCGCCCCCGACCACGTCCCCCAACCCCTGATCGAGCAACTCGCCCCCGGCGGCCGCATGGTGCTCCCGGTCGGCAAGCCCTACGACACCCAGGACCTCCTGCTGGTCGAGAAATCCTCCGACGGCGAGGTCACCACCCGCACCATCATCCCCGTCGCCTTCGTCCCCCTGACCGGCGACCACCAGCGCCCTTGACGCCCCCCGGTCGCCCTCGCGCCGACCCGGCCGGTGACCCTCTCGGATCCCGCCGTGAGCCCGACGAACCGACGCGAGCCCTATCGATCGCCGGCTTGGGGTGGGGCGAGGGGGAGGACGACGGTGGCGGTCAGGGGACGGTAGTCGTCGCGCACGGCGGCGGCTACGGCGGCGCTGCCGGCGGGCACGGGGAGCTCGAGGGTGTATTCGATGGTGCGCAGCAGGGCGCCCTCGAGCTCGCCGGCGGCGAAGGCGACGGGCACCACGGCTTTCTGCACCTGGGTCGCTCCCTGGGCCAGACCGCCGGAGGTGAGGTAGACCGACATCTGGGCGCGGTAGCCGCTCTCCCCGTCGGGGACGAAGGTCAGGCTCGCCACCGGCACCAGGATGCTCAGCGGCAGGCGGACGACGTCGTCGCGACCGGCGATCGGCCTGGCCGCCGCGGCCGCCAGCTCAACCGACAGGGGATTGTCGGTCGCCCCCAGCACCAGCGCCGTCACCGCCCGATCGGCCGCCTGGTGGTCGGCGTCGCGCAACCGGAAGCTGCGGCGGTGACGCACCTCGAGCCCCTTGTGCCGGCGCTTGAGCCTCACCTCCAGCCGGTGGCGCTCGGCGCGGGCCTCGGAGGGTGGAGGGAAGCCGAGGGTGTAGTAGGAGCGCAGCTGCGCCGCCAGGGAGTCGAGGGCGTTGTGGAAGTCGCGGCTGCCCTTGATCGCGACGCCGCCGGTGGTCTCGGCCATCATCGCCAGGATCTGCGGATTGCCCACCCGCTGGCTGGCGCCGAAGGCGGCGCCGATCAGCGCGTCGCCGCCGCCCTGGCGGGTCGACTCGTGGCCGCGGGAGGCGAGGAAGCCCTGACCGCGCAGGCCGCCGGCATCGACCGCATGGAGGGTGATGCCGAAGTCGTTGGCGCGCGCCGCCACCGCTTCGAAGAGAGCGCTGGCGTCGATCTCGTTGACCGGCCCGCCGAGGGTGATGAAGGCCGACTGGGAGTCGTCCTGGCGGCCGGCGCCGCGGCTGATCTGGTAGCGCGAGCCCGGACCGAAGGCGCTGCGCCAGGCCTTGTAGAGGGCCTGGCCGGCATCGGCCGGCAAGGTGCCGCCGACGTAGAGGATCGCCGTGCGCCCCGGCAGGCCGGCCAGGGCGGGGATCAGGCGGTGCAGCTGGTGGGTGGTCTGCTCGAGCTCGCGGTGGGTCTCGACGGCGAAGCCGTCGATCTGGCTCTTGAGGGTCTGAGGGGCGGAGTTGCGCTCCCGCGCCAGCACGTCGGGCCCCCCCTGGACCTGACGCTCGATCGCCGCCAGGAGAGCGAAGAAGTCGCCGGCGGCGCGGCTGCGCGGTGCGCTGGGGGGCAGCTCGTCGAGCTGCGCCAGCGCCAGCTCCGGCAACGAGGTCAAGGGCTGGACGATGGTCAGGGAGCGGTTGGCGGTGACCAGCATCACCCGATCGCCGGGCCTGAGGCCGCGGCGCAGGAAGCCGCGCAGGGCGGCGACGACCGCCTCGATCTCCCCCGGCTCGAGGTAGGTGCGGTCGAGGTAGATCACCAGGTTGAGGCGGCCGGCGCGGGCGCTCGCCAGTGGTGCCGGCACGGCGTCGCCGGCGCCGTCCGCCGCCGGGGGCAGGGGCCGTCCCCCTTCGATGGCGGCGAAGTGGGTGATGGCGACCCGTTTGCCGTCGTAGCGCAGCTCGAAGTCGTCGCGCATCAGGCCGGTGACCGGCTTGCCCTGGCGGTCGGTGACCACCACCTCGACGTCGACCAGGCTGACGTCGATCTCTTCGACGAAGGCCGCCGGCTGCGCCGCCAGGGAAGAGGCGGCGAGGGCCAGCGCCGCGCCGGCGACGGCGGGCAGGGGGGAGGGCAGGCGCATCGCTCAACGATTGTAGTCCACGCAGTCCACCCCCTCTCCGGGGGAGCCGGCGGCGCCGTAAGACGAGATCGTAAGCTGGGGTTGGTACATCCTTTGCTGGGCCGTCTGACGACCCCGGCCGGGATGCGCCCCCGGGGCGACACCATCCAGGAGGACGACCGATGAAGAAAACCCGCCTGTTGCTTGCATCGATAGCCGTCGCCCCGCTGCTCGCCGCCTGGCCGGCGGCGGCGCAGAGCGGCGAGAAATTGTCGCGCCGCGGCGGCGCGACGCTCTACGAGAACACGGACTTCCGCGGCCGCCAGGAGACCTTCTTCGCCGACGACGCCGACCTCGGCGACAACGCCATCGGCCGCAACCGCGCCTCGTCGGTGCGCGTCGACCGCGGCTGCCGGGCGCGGCTCTACAGCGAGGTCGGCTTCCGCGGCACCTACGCCGAGATCATCGGCGACGAGCCCGACCTGCGCGGCACGCCGATCGGCAACGACCGCGCCCGCTCGATCAAGGTGCGTTGCGGCTTCGACCTCGATTGGGGCGACGGCCGGGACGCCCCCGCCCCCGTCCCCGGCCGCCGCGGCGCCACCCTCTACGCCGACGCCCGCTTCGCCGGCGCCAGCGAGAGCTTCGGCCCGGGCGACGTCGCCGACCTGTCGCGCAGCCGCATCGGCAACGACCGGGTGAGCTCGATCCGCATCGACGCCGGCTGCCGCGCGCGGCTCTACGCCGAAGCCGGATTCCGCGGCGCGATGAGCGAATTCGGAGCCGACGACGCCGACCTCAGCCACACCGAGGTGGGCAGCGATCGGGCGTCGTCGCTCAAGGTGCGCTGCGGCGGACCGCCCTTTGATTTCGGCGACGCCGACACCCGTCGCCGCGGCGTCACCCTGTTCAGCGAGCCGCGCTACGGCGGCCGCGCCCAGACCTTCTACGAGGACGTCGCCGACCTGTCGCGCAGCCGGGTGGGCAACGATCGCGCCGCCTCCCTGCGCCTCGATCCGGGCTGCCGGGTGCGGCTCTTCAAGGACAGCTCCTTCCGCGGCGACTTCATCGAGCTGCGCAGCGACGTCCCCGACCTCGGCTCGACCGTCCTCGGCTCGCGCAGCGTCTCGTCCCTCGCGCTGCGCTGCGACGGCGCGCCCTGGGGCAGCGGCCTGCCCGGCGACGATCACCACCACGACAGCGACGATCACCACCACGACAGCGACGATCACCACCACGACAGCGACGATCACCACCATGAGGGCGGCGACCCCTACGACGACGACGATCACCACCACGATCGAGGTGGCGACCGGCGCGGCGTGACCCTCTATCGCGACGCCGAGTTCCGCGGCGTGGCGGAGACCTTCTACGGCGACGTCCCCAACCTCAAGGGCAGCCGCATCGGCAACGACAAGGCATCCTCCGTGGCCCTCGATCGCGGCTGCCGAGCGCGGCTCTACGAGCACGCCGAGTACCGCGGCGACTACGTCGAGCTGCGTTACGACGAGCCCTATCTCGAGGCCACGCCGATCGGCAATGACTCGGTGTCGTCCCTCGAGGTGCGGTGCGGGCCCTACGACGACTGGGGCGGCGGCCGGCGCGGCCGCCACCACGGCTCGGTGACCCTCTTCCGCGACGTCGACTTCGAGGGCGTGGCGGAGACCTTCTACGGCGACGTCCCCAACCTCAAGGGCAGCCGCATCGGCAACGACAAGGCGTCGTCGGTGCACGTCGACCGCGGCTGCCGGGTGTGGCTCTACGAGGACGCGGACTACCGCGGCGACTACGTCGTGCTGCATCACGACGAGCCCGACCTCGACGCCACGCCGGTGGGCGGCGACCGCGTCTCCTCCCTGCGCCTGGAGTGCCGCTGAGCGCCGATCAGGCAGTGAGCGGCCGGCTGAGCACCAGCACCGACGACTCGTGGCCCGCCTCGTCGCGGATCAGGGTGAAGCGGCTGTCCACCGCCAGCCGCTCGCCGCTGCGGGTCGTCAGGTGGAGGACGCCGCGCCACGCTCCGCGCTGGCGCAACGCCTGGCGCACTTCGGCGTAGCGCTCCGACCCGTCGCCGGCGAGGAGGTGCTCGACCGGCCGGCCGAGCACCTCGTCGCGCGACCAGCCGCAGAGCTCCTCGGCGCTCGGATTCCAATAGCGCAGGCGGGCGTCGAGGTCGAGCACGCAGATCGCGTCGCGCGCCTGATCGAGCAGCAGCGCCTGCTCGCGGAGGGTCTGCTCGGCGTGCTCCATCTCGGTGACGTCGTGGCCGACGATGATCAGGCAGCGTTCGCCGGCGATCTTGATCGGCTGGGCGGAGAACAGGGCGATGCGACGCTCCCCCGCCTTGTTGCGGTAGGGCAGCTTGAGGTCGCGGACGCTGCCGTGCTCCTCCACCGCGCGCACGATCTGCGCCCGATCTTCCGGATCGAACCAGATGCCCAGCTCGCTCGAGGTGCGGCCGAGAATGGCGCCCCGGCGGTAGCCGAGGAGACGTTCGAAGGCGGGGTTGACCTCGACGAAACGCCCGTCCTCCGCCGTCGAGATGGCGATCGCGTCGGGCGAGAAGCGGAAGGCGCGAGCAAACTTCTCCTCCGACGCGGAGAGGGCTTCGCGGGCGCTGCGCCGCTCGATGATCACCCGCAGATCCTGCTCGCTGGCGCGCAGGGAGCTCTCGATCTGCCGCCGGTCGCGCTCGAGGGCGCGGGCGCGCCCTTCGAGCCACCGGCGCTGCAGCAGCGCGACGGTACCGAAGAGCACCAGCCAGCCGAGCACCAGGAGCTCGCGCGCGTCGCGCAGCTCGGCCGTCTCGCTGCCGCCGAAGGCGCACCACCCGAAGTGCACCAAGGCGAGGATCAGAGCGGCGGCCATGGCCTGCCCCTGGGGCAGGATGGTGGCGTCCTGTTGCTGCACCGGCGTCGCCGGCCGCGGCCCGGGGACGGCGGCACGCAGCCGGGCCGCCAGCAGGACCGCCGCCGCCGGCAGGTAGCTCAACCCCTCCCCCAGCACCACCGCCCAGGCCGGCGGCGACGGCGCCAGGTGACGCAGCAACAGATCGGCCAGGAAGGCCGCACTGGCGGCCGCCAGGAGGGCGTAGATCGCCCGCATGACGGGGCTCGGCGCGGCGCGCGCGGCGAAGAGGAAACGGCCGCTCAGATAGACCGCGAAGAGAGCGTAGACCGGCGACCCCAGCCAGCTGCCCGTCGCCTCCCCCTCGCCGAGGGCCGCCGGCAACCAGACGAAATAGGACAGCAGACCCAGCACCAGCGCCGACGACGCCGGCCAGGCGCCCGGGGTCAGGGGGCGCCAGGGCTGGCGCTCCGCCGCCAGCGCCAGGGCGACGAAGGAGACCGCCAGCAAGCTGGAACGGAGCACCTCGCCCCAGGCTCCTTGCGCCCCTGCGGCGATCAGCACCAGAGTCAGCGTCCAGGCGCTGATCGACGCCGCCAGCGGCCGCCACAGGCAGATCTCCCGCCGCTGGCGCCTCGCCCATGCCTGCCGCCACAGGGCCGCCGCGGCGAGCGCCGCGGCGAGCACGGCGATGGGATGGCCGGAGACGGCGGGACCGGAGACGGCGCGGCCGGCGACGGCGAGCACCCACCCCGCCCCCCACAGGACGAGCATCCCCTGGCACCAGCGGTCGTGCCGCAGCAGGCGGGCGAAGAGCCGCAAGGGATCCGCCGGCGTCATCGCCCTCCTCCCTCGGCGCGGACTGCCGCCGCCGTCCGGGCGGGGGTATGGATCATCAGCCGGCCGTGGGGCCGGCCGGCCTCGTCGTAGATCAAGGTCCAGCGGCCGTCGATCCGCAGCGCCTCGCCGGCCCGGTTGCGCTGGTCCAGCTGGCCGATCCAGTCGCCCTTGGCGTCGACCGCGTCCATCGCCCGCTGCCAGGCCTCGTCGTCCGCCGCCAGCCGCTGGCGCAGGGGGAGGCCGAGCACCTCTTCCACCCGCCAGCCATAGAGCCGCGCGGCGCCGCGGTTCCAGTAGGTCACGCGATCCTCCAGGTCGAGGACGATGATCGCGTCGTGGGCCTGATCGAGACGCGCCGCCTGCTCGCCGACCAGGGCCAGGGCCCGCTGCTGCTCGGTGACGTCGCGCGCCAGGCTGAGCAGGCAGCGCTCGCCGCTGAGCTCGATCACCCGCGCGTCCATCAGCATGGTGCGCACCGCCCCGTCCTTGCGACGGAAACGGAAGCGCTGGTTGCGCACCGTGCCGAGCTCGCGCAGCCGCTCGATCAGTTCGCTGCGATCGTCCGGGCGCAGCCAGATGCGGAGCTCCTCCGACGTCCTGCCGATCGCCTCGCTGGCGGCGTAGCCGGTCATGCGCTCGAAGCCCTCGTTGATCTCCAGGATGCGACCGTCGGCCAGACGCGAGATCGCCATGCTGCTCGGGCAGGCGCGGAAGACCTTGGCGAAACGGTCTTTGGAGGTGCGGATGGCGTCGGCGGCGGTCTTGCGCTCGAGCATCAAGCGCAGGTCCTGCTCGCTCTTGCGCAAAGCCAGCTCGACCCGCCGGCGCTCGCGCCACAGCTGCGCCGTCTTGCGCCTCAGCAGGTAGTGCTGGAGCAGAGCGATGCCGCCGAGGAGGAGGAGGGAGGCGAAGACCAACCGTTCGCGCGGCACGCGGCTGGCGTCGGACAGCAGGCCGAGGGCATAGCCGGCGGCGTGGAGCAGAGGAAAGGCGAGGGCGGCGACGACGGTGTGGACGGTGACCTCGAGCCGATCCGCCGCTCCTTTCTCCGCCTCGCCGGCCGGCAGCACGAACGCCAGGCGACGGCTGCGCACCGCCAGCAGGGCGCCGAAGCTGGCGGCGGGGCCGCCGAGCCAGTCGGCCCAGGCCGCGTCGAGCCCCAGGCTGCGCCCGAGATCGCCGGCCAGCCAGCTGCCGGCGAGCACGGCCAGCAAGAGGTAGATCGTCCGCCAGCGCGGCTGGCGGGCGTCCGCCGCCAGGATCAGCAGCTGGACGGTGAGGTAGGCCTCGAGCACCGTGGCGAGGCCGGCGGAGGGGGCCCCGCTGACGTAGCTTCCCCGGTCGACCAGCAGCGGGATCCCCACGAAGTAGAGGAAGAGCCCGAGAACGAAGAGCGCCACCGCCGGCCAGGTCAGCATGGTCTCCAGCCCGGTAGGACGCCAGCGCGAGCGGCGGTGGGGGCGGCGCTCGACGGCGATCAGCAAGAAGGCGTAGGCCAGCGCGGCGATGGCGTCGGCGGCGAGGCGGTGCACGGCAGGAGACGCGGGAAGCGCGATCCCCAGGCGCAGCAGCTCGGCCAGTCCCCAGCAGGCGAAGGCGACGGTCAGCTCGGTCCAGAACGGACGCTCCTGGCGATCGACGATCCGCCGCCGGCCGCGCAGCAAGGCGACCAGCAGCAGGGCGAGCACCGCCAGGCCGGCGGCGCTCCCGAGCTGCCGCGCCGCCCCCATCCCGCCGGCGGCGAGGAAGGCCGCCGCCACGCCGGCCAGGACCCCTGCCAGGCCCAGCTGGATGAAGACGTCGCGCCGCACCAATCGCCGCAGAGCGTCCAGCGGCGAGCGCACGAGCGCATGGATCGCGTCGGTCATGGTCGTTGTGCCGCCTGCGCCTGCCGGATGGCGCACGCGGGGGGTGGCCGCGGGGGCACCGTCCGCCCGCGACCGGCGGCCGGGGGAAGTCGAACGGCGTCGTGGCCGCCTATGCTACCGCTTCCATCGAGACTTGAGACTATTCAAACGTGTCGTTCAACGAAACCACGGGCAGGCATCGCGCAATCCCCAGTACAGCACCCGCGCCAGCACCCGCTCGCGGTAGGCGGCGGTGGAGCGCAGGTCGTCGATCGGCGATACGTCCCGGCGGAGTGCGGGAAGCAGGTCGGCGGGGCCGGCGATCGGCGTCTCGTTGGCGAGCAGGCGCTCGACGCTGGGGCAGCGGCAGACGGTGGGAGCGACGCTGTTGGCCACCACCCGCCAGCCGGCGGCGGAACGGGTGACCGCCGCGCCGACCTTGGTGATCGCCTGGGCCCGCCGCGAGCCGACCTTCTCGAACCACTGCAGATCGTAGCGCCGCCGCGGCAGGCGGATGCTGCGGATCAGCTGCTCGGGCCGCCGGCGCATGTCCTTGTACCCGCGGTAGAAGGACGCCAGCGGCACGAGCTCGACGCCGTCGCGCGACGCCAGCTCGAGCACCGCGTCGTAGGCCATCAGCACCGGCACCCCGTCGGCGGCGGGAGAGGCGTTGGCCACGTTGCCGGCCCAGGTGCCGCGGGCCTGGATCTGGATCGCGCCGACCTGGCGGGCGGCGCAGGCGAGGAGCGGAAAGGCCCGCCGCACCGCCGGGTCCTGGAGCACGTCCCAGTAGGTGGTCAGGGCCCCCAACACCAGCGCCTCGTCGCTCAGCCGGTGAGGGCGCAGCTCGGCCTCGAGGGCCGACAGATCGAGGTAGGTACGGCGGTGGGCGTCGAGCTGCTGCGGCCACTCGACCAGCAGATCGGTGCCGCCGGCCACCGGCACGGCGCGATGCTCGGCGAGCAGGTCGCACGCCTCTTCCAAGCTGGCCGGCAGCAGGACGTTCACGAACGCGCCCCGCGGGCCTTCGTCTTCGCCGCCGCCGCCAGGTCGGCCTCGACCCCCTCGACGATGCCGTCATAACCGGTACAGCGGCAGAGGTTGCCGGCCATCAGCTGGCGCACCGTATGCTGCTCCAGGAGCTCCGGATGACGCGCCACCCAGCGCGCGGTCATCGCCACGCCGGGGGTGCAGGCGCCGCATTGGGTAGCCCCGGAAGCGTGCAGATTGGCCACCTCCGCCGGCGTCAAGGACTCGACCGTCTCCACCCGCCGGCCGCGGACCTGGTAGGCCGGCACCAGGCAGCTCATCACCGGCAGGCCGTCGAGGTAGACGGTGCACGCTCCGCACTCGCCTTCGCCGCAGCCCTCCTTGGTGCCCGGCAGGCCGAGGCGGTAGCGGAGCACGTCGAGCAGGCGCTCCGCCGGGTCGACCGCCACCGACGTGGTCTCGCCGTTCAACGTCAGGGTGACGTCGAGCAGGCCGCGGGTCTCATCGTCTCGGTCAGCCATCGTCTCCATCCGTTCGTCTCACGCCGATTCTTCCAGGCGCCGGAGCAAAGGGCAAGGCGGCGTCGCGGCCGCCTCCACCCCGCCGGCGGCAAGCCATGCTAGAATCGCACCACTGTATCGACTTCGACAGCGTGGTTTTGTCGGACTGAGGACGAAGCACGTGCAGCC
Source organism: Acidobacteriota bacterium (assembly GCA_003697015.1). Lineage (GTDB taxonomy): Bacteria > Acidobacteriota > Thermoanaerobaculia > Multivoradales > J023 > J023. Next base: position 33,510 of record RFGL01000338.1, read on the forward strand.
TCCGGCGCGCCGTGTCGGCCGTAGCCGAAAGCTCGGCGGAGTATGCGCCGCCGCGATGCCGATCAGCCGGATCAGGCTTACGACGAAAGGAGACGATCGTGGCCATCACCCTAGGACCGTGGATCGGTCATACCACCACCAGCTCGGTCAAGATCGCCATGCGCGGCGAAGAAGGACCCAGGCACGACCGAGGACACTTCTGCTATGGCGCCGTCGACGTGCTCGACATGAACGGCGATCCGGTTCAGTCGATGTATTGTCACTTGAAAGATTACTACGACTTCACGGGTCACGTCGTGATCGAGGGACTCGACCCCGGCACCAGCTATCGAGTACGCTGCGACACCGTCTTTCACGAAGACGACGCGGCGCCGCCCGTCCAGCAACCCGTTCCCGGCCCGGTGGCGAGCGACAAGAAAGCCAGGACCGGCCGGTTCCGAACGGCACCCGACCCGGACCAACAAACGGGCTTGCGCTTCGTCCTCGGTTCCTGCCGCTATCTGTTCTGGGACGTCGGCTTGTTTCATAGCGATGCGGCCAAGGGCGACAAGGCATTCAAGTCGATCCGCGCCCTGCACGACCAAGATGCGATCGACTTCACCCTCATGGTGGGCGATCAGTGCTACGCCGATCCGCTCAACGTCGTGAAGCGGGCGAGCACCCGTGAAGAATTCTACGCTCGCTATCGCAAGACCTTCGATCAGCCTCATTTTCAGGATCTGCTTTCTCGCGTGCCGAATTACATGGTCCTCGACGATCACGAGATACGCAACGACTGGTCGAAGGACAAACTGGACGATGGAGAGGGTCTCGACGGCGTCTTCGAGGCGGCGATGAACGCCTATTTTTCCTATCAACATCTGAAGAATCCGTCGACGCCGCGTGGTCAGTATTGGTACACCTTCGACCACGGTCGTTTCCCTTTCTTCGTCATGGACACCCGTACCCAGCGCATCGTCAAGCCCCAGTACGGGCAGCAGAAGACCATTCTTGGGCGGGAACAGCTCAATGCGCTTCTCGAATGGCTGCATCAAAATCGCAGAGCGCCGATGAAGTTCCTGGCGACCAGCGTGCCATTCTTCCCCGACACCAAGAAGGGAACAGACAAGTGGGCCGAATTCGAGCTCGAGCGCAGCACGGTACTCGAATTCCTGCGCGTCGAGCGCATCCGCAACGTCGTTTTCCTGTCCGGCGACGTTCACAATACGAGCTTCTCGTCCATGGGTTGTCATCAGGATCGGAGCTTTCGAACCACCTCCTTGGTCGCCTCTCCATTCTACTGGCCCTATCCCCACAGCAGTGGCAGCGATTTCTTCCAGAGTCGGACGATCGAATACATGGAGTGGTCCGACAAGGCTCGTCGCACCCGCGACCGCATCGAATACCGCTATGAAGGGGTGGGCTTCGTCCCGGACGAGAGCTTCGCCGTGGTCGAGATCGATCTCGACGAGAAGGGCAGGGCGAAAGGCACCGCCAAGGCCTTCGGCCGCAAGGGGGCGCCTCACCCGGACTTCCCCTCCGCCTACGGGTTCTGACGCCGCTCACGCGGCGCGGGCTGGGACGGGGCGGGGCGGGGGGGCGCAGCGGGCGGCGATGCGCAAAGCGAGGACGCCGAGGACGGCGGCGGCGAAGGGCAGGTGGACCGGGTTGACGAAGGCGCCGCCGACGTAATTCAGGGCGAAGATCAGCCACAGGAAGTAGGCGCTCACCCGGTGCAGCAAGCGCCAGCGCCGCGGGCCGAGCCAGGCGGCGGTGCGGTCGAAGGAGGTGGCGGTCATCAGCCCCAGGGCGACGTAGGCCAGGATGCCGCCGATCAGCTCGGCGGTGGGCAGGAGGGCATGCTCCGCCGGCACCACCCGCGCCAGGGCGAGGATCGCCGCCAGGTGGATGGCGTGGGAGACGGCGAAGGACACCCCGACGTAGCGCCGGTTGGCCAGCAGCCAGGCGGTGAAGGGCAGCGGCCACAAGCGGCGCAGGCTGGAGGCGGCGAAGGCGAGGAGGAAGAGGCTCACCGAGGTGCGGGCGGTGGCGCGAACGGCGCGGCGCAGCCCCTCCTCGCCGGTGCCGTGCAGGAGGAAGACGACCAGCACCATGGCGCTCAATCCCACCGCCGCCCAGCCGACGATCGGCCAGCCGCGCATCCTCACGCGGCCCCCGCCACCGGCGCCTCGTCCTCCCCTTCGACCAGCGCCATCAGCCGCTCCGGGGTCAAGGGGATGGCGCAGGGATCGACGCCGAGGGCGTCGGCGACGGCATTGGCGATCGCCGGCGCCGGGCCGTCCATCGGCAGCTCGCCGATCCCCTTGGCCCCCTGCGCGCCGTGAGGATAGGGATTCTCGACGAAGGCGACGCGGATCGGCGGCACGTCCTCGCTGGTCGGGATCACGTAATTGGTCAGCTGATTGTTGCGCATGGCGCCGCCCTCGACCTTGAGCTCCTCGAGCAGGGCCCAACCGATGGCCTGGACGACGCCGCCCTGGATCTGCCCGCGGGCCAGGGTCTCGTTGAGCACCTTGCCGACCTCCTGGACGGCGACGAAATCGATCACCGTCACGACGTAGGTGCGCAGGTCGACCTCCACCTCGGCGACGTACGCCGCCCAGCCGTAGGTGCCGTAGGCATCGCCGCGGTAGTGCTCCTCGTCCCAGTGGATGCCCGGCGGCGGCTCGTATCGCCCCTCGCCGACCGGTTCCTCGCCGGGGTGCTGGCGGTGCCAGGCGCGGATCGCCTCGACCACCGCCGCCCCCGGCGCCGCGTCGCCGACGCCGAGCCGACGGCGCAGGTCGTCGCACGCCTTCTCCACCAGCCGGCCGACGATCATCGCCGTGCGCGAGGCCACCGTCGGGCCGCTGTTCGGCACCCGCGCGGTGTCGGGCTCGGCGATCACCACCTGCTCGGGCTCGAGGCCCAGGCGCGCGGCGGCGATCTGGGTGAAGATGGTGATCGTCCCCTGGCCCATCTCGGTGGCGGCGGTGCGCACCTCGACGCGGCCGTCCGCCAGACCGGCGACGTGAGCGCGGGAGGCGAGATAGACCTCCCCGGCACCGGTGAAACCGGCGCCGTGGAAGAAGGTGGCCAGCCCCAGACCGCGGCGGCGGAAGGGCTGCTCGGCGTTCCACGAGCGGTGCGCGGTGCGCTTCGCCTCCCAGCCGGCGAGCTTCAGGGCGCGATCGAGCAGGGCCTCCCGGTCGGTGCCGTCGTCGATGCGCTGGCCGGTGGCGGTGGCGTCGCCGTCGCGCAGGAGGTTGCGCCGCCGCAGCTCCGCCGGCTCGAGGCCGAGGACGCGGGCACAGCGGTCCATGTGGCGCTCGCAGGCGAAGAGGGTCTGGGGCGCGCCGAAGCCGCGGAAGGCGCCGGCGGGAACGAAGTTCGCCAGCACCGCCCGGCCGCGGATGCGGACGTTGGGGCAGCGGTAGGGGCCGGCGGCGTGGATCACCCCGCGCGACAGCACCACCGGCGACAGGGTGACGTAGGCGCCGGCGTCGAGCACCACCTCGACGTCCTGAGCGAGGAGATTGCCCCCGGCGTCGAAGGCGGTCCTGTGGCGCACCCACGACGGGTGGCGCTTGGTGGTCGCAGCCATGTCCTCGCCGCGTTCGTAGACCAGCTTCACCGGCCGCCGCGCCTTGAGCGCCAGCAGGGCGGCGTGGATCGCCACCCCGGAGGGGAACTCCTCCTTGCCGCCGAAGCCGCCGCCGGTCGGCGCCTGGATCACCCGCACCCGCTCCGCCGGCCGGCCGAGGGCGTAGCACAGGGCCTCGTGCACGTAGTAGGGGCACTGCATCGAGCCCCTGACCACCACCACCTCCCGCTCGCCCTCGCCCTCGAGCCAGGCGAGCATGCCCTGGGGCTCGAGGTAGACGTGCTCCTGGGCGCCGGTCTGGTAGATCCCCTCGACCACGTGGGCGGCGGCAGCGAAGGCGGCGTCGACGTCCCCCTTGTCGATCGCCAACCGTTTGAAGACGTTGTCGTCGCCGTGCTGGATCTGCTCGCGGGCCGGCGGCCGGCGGTAGTCGAGGACCGGCGGCAGGGGATCGACCACCACCTCGACCGCTCGCACCGCCCGCCGCAGCAGCGCGCGCGACGGATGGGCGAGGAGCAGCACCGCCTCGTGCACGTGGCGAACCTCGCCGGCGGCGAGCACCGGCTGGTCGTCGACGATCAGCTTGATCACGTTCCTGCCCGGCACGTCGCGGTGGTCGACGACGATCATCTCCGACCAGTCGACGCCGGCGCCGAAACGGATCTCGCGGATGCGCCCCCGCGGTAGCGGGCTGCGCACCGTCGCCCCCCACAGCCCCCCGTCGAACGGCAGGTCGTCGACGTAGGGCTCGCGACCGGTGAGCTTGGCCAGACCTTCGCGTCGTTTCATTCGCTACCTCGAAAAAACCCTCGATTCGAGTCTTATTGTCCCAGGCGGTAAAGACCAGCGCAAATGGGCCGCCGGATCGCCTAGAATGCGGCCCCGCCTGCTCCGGCGGACGACGAGGACGCGAGATGAATCTGCCCAGCCGCAAGCGACCGCGACGCCTGAAGCGCTTCGTTCTCGCCGCCGCCGTGGTGGTGGCGGCGGTGGTTCTCTTCTTCGAGCTGCGGCTGGGGCCGCCGCCGGCGATCGAGGTGGTGGCCGAGCGCGACGGCGTCGGCCGCGGCGGGACGGCGGTGGAGGTGCGCATCGCCGCACCGCACCGCGGCCTCGGCGAGGTCGCGGTCGAGGCGCGGCAGGGGACGCGGTCGGTGGTCCTCGCCGAGCGCCATCACCGGGCGCCGCCGCGTTGGGCCTTCTGGCGGCCGCGGGTACGCCGGGACGAACTGTCCCTCACCGTCGGTCCGGACGTCGTGCCCGGCCTGCGCTCCGGCGAGCTCGAGCTGCGGGTCACCGCCGAGCGCGCCGGCAGCTGGCTGCGGCGCAGCGTGCCGGTGGTGGTCACCCGCCGTCTGCCCGTGCGGCTCGAGCCGCCGGCCCTGGCGGTGCTGTCGCCCGACAACGTCGCCGAGCAGGGAGGCAGCGGGGTGGTGGTCTACCGCGCCGGCGACGGCGTCCTCGAGGAGGGCGGTCGCGACGGCGTCGAGGCCGGGGACTGGTTCTTCCCCGGCCATCCCCTGCCCGGCGGCCGCCCGGGCCAGCGCTTCGCCCTCTACGCCGTGCCCTACGACCTCGACGACCCGGCGGCCATCCGCCTGGTGGCGATCGACGGCCTGGGCAACCGCGCCGTCCAGGCCTTCCTCCGCGACCTGCGGCTCGAGCCGGTGCGCACCGACGTCATCCGCCTGAGCGACGATTTCTTCGCCGAGGTCGTGCCCGAGATCCTCGCCCAGACGCCGGAGCTCAGCCCGCGCGAGACCCTCCTCGACACCTACCTGATGCTCAACGGCGAGCTGCGGCGGCAGAACGCCGCGACCCTCAAGGCCCTGGCGGCCGAGTCGCGCCCCGGCTTCCTGTGGTCCGGACCCTTCCTCCAGCTGCCCGGCAGCCAGGTGACCTCGGCCTTCGCCGATCGCCGCACCTACGTCTACGACGGGCGGCCGGTCGACCGCCAGGACCACCTCGGCTTCGACCTCGCATCGGTGCGCCGCGCGCCGGTGCCGGCGGCCAACGGCGGGGTGGTGGTGCTGGCGCGCTACTTCGGCATCTACGGCAATACGGTGGTGCTCGACCACGGCTACGGCCTGATGAGCCTCTACAGCCACCTGTCGTCGATCGACGTCGAGCCCGGCCAGGCGGTGGCCAAGGGCGAAATCCTCGGCCGCACCGGCGAGACCGGCCTCGCCGCCGGCGACCACCTGCACTTCACCATGCTGATCGGCGGTCTGCCGGTCAACCCCCTCGAATGGTGGGATCGACGGTGGATCGAGAACCGCATCCTCGCCCCCCTCGCCGCCGCCGGCGGCTGAAGCGCCCGGCCCTCCATCGGCGGAAAAAAACCGAAGGATTCGCCCGCGTACGACCTCCTACGTGTCGATGGCTGGCGGACGGTCCAACCACCTTCAGATCCGGCGAGATCGCACCCTCGTCCGGCGCATGCTGCGGGGCGAGGAACGGGCGTTCGAGCGGTTCTTCGAAGACCACGCCGAGCGGTTGTATCGCTTCGCCCTCACCCGCCTCGACTACGACGAGGAGCTGGCGGCGGAGGTCGCCCAGAGCGCCCTTTGCAACGCCATCGACAAGCTCGACGGCTACCGCGGCGAAGCGACGCTGTTCAGCTGGCTCTGCAGCTTCTGTCGCTATGAGATCAGCGCTCACCGGCGGCGCCAGAAGCGGGCGCCGGCGGCATTTCCCTTGACCGACGGCTCGGCGCAGATCACCGCCTTGGTAGAGACGGCGAATGCTTCGACCTCGCCGGAAGACGAGCTGCGGCGCAAGGAGCTTGTCCGCCTGGTGCATCTCACTCTCGACCATCTGCCGGCGCGCTACGGCAGTGCGCTGGAATGGAAATACCTCGACGGATTGAGCGTCGAGGAGATCGCGAAGCGGTTGCAGATCGGGCCCAAAGCAGCGGAATCCGTGCTGAGCCGGGCTCGGCAATCCTTTCGCAACGGTTTCGCGGCGATCTGCAAGGGCCTGGATGGGCGAGGCTATCGCGGCCTCCGCCTGACGGCTTCCAGAAGGAGCGGGTGATGAGCCAGATCACCGGAGACGAAGACGGCGTGCAGCGGCCGCGACCGGAGGACGAAGAAGACGTGGCACGCCTGGTGCACCTCGCCGGGCGCAGACCCGCCATGCCCGAGCATCTGCGCGGCCGGCTCAAGCGCGCAACCCACGCCGCCTGGCAGGCGAAGACCAGATCGTACGCCGCCGCCCGGAACCGCCGCTTGGGTCGGCTGCTGGCCGCGGCCGCCTTGCTCCTGGCAGGCGGCGGCCTGGCCCTGGTCTGGCAGCGATCGGAGATCGGAGACGCTTCTCCGAGTCGACCCGGCGGCCGGCTCGACGACCGCGTCGTCGCCACGGTCGAGCGCTGGTACGGCGCCGGCTCGGGCACCGGCTTGAGCGCCGGCAGCGTCCTCGCCGCCGGCAACGAGATCGTCACGGGCGAGCACGAGCGCGCGGCCTTGCGCCTGGCCGGCGGTCAGTCCTTGCGGCTCGACGAACACACCCGCCTGCGCCTGCGGTCCGCCGCCGAGCTGGTACTCGCCCAAGGCGCCGTCTACCTCGATTCCGGGCGCCGTGCCGGCGAGGCGCCGACGCACCTCGGCGTGACGACGCCCTACGGCGTGGCCCGCGACGCCGGCACCCAATTCGAGGTGCGCCTCGCCGCCAGCGACCTCGAGCTGCGGGTACGCGAGGGCGAGGTCCGGCTCGAGGGGCGTGAGGAGGTCCACACGGTGACGGCTGGCACGGCGCTCACCATCCGCGCCGACGGCACGGTGGAGCAGCGAGAGATCGCCCCCTACGGTCCGACGTGGCAGTGGGTGGTCGATTCCGCACCGCCTTTCGAAGTCGAGGGACGTACGGTCGCCGACTTCCTCGCCTGGGTGAGCCGGGAAACCGGCTGGCGGCTCGAGATCGCCGACCCCGAGCTCGAGCGGGAACTCGAGGAGATCGTCGTCCACGGCTCCGTCGCCGGCCTGTCCCCGGACCAGACCCCGGCCCTGGTGCTGCCGACCTCGGGTCTCGCCTACCGCATCGAGGACGGCACGATGTGGATCGAGCGCGCGCCGGGCCCATGAGCGCGCAGCGTGACGAGGAGGATTGAACGATGGCGAGAACGTCTTGGCCTCTGCTCGGCATGGTGGCGACTCTTCTCTCCTTCGGCTTGCCCCGGCCGGCCTGCGCCGGCCGCGGCGATGCGTGGCGTTTGAACGCCGCTCTCGAGCGCCAGCTGGCGGTCGCGTGGGAGAGGCCTTGGGCTCAGCTCTTCGGCGACGCCCCCGCGCCGGCAGACCCGCAGCGTATGGACGACTTCTTCGGCGGAGAGCACCTCTCCGCCCTGGCGGGCGGTCCCTCTCATGCGCTCGCCGAAGACGCCGCAGGCGACGGCCGCCGGAACGACGCCGCGCCGGCGGTCCGGTCCTTCCACCGTCGCTTCGTGGCCGACGTCAAAGACCTCGTCGCCTCACCGCTGAGGATGAATGGCCGGCAGTGGCGCAGGGTCGGCGCGGGCCTCTTGGTGGTGGGAACGGTGAGCCTGCTGGACCATGACGTGCGCGACCTGATCCACGGCAACGACGGCGTCGCCAGCGCCAAGCTGGCGACCTCATTGCGGCCCATCGGTGATCGCGGCGGGCTGCTGGTGCTCGGTGCCGTCGGCTTGAGCGGACGGGTGCTCAAGCAGCCGCAGCTGGTGGCGGTCGCCGCCGACGGCTTCGAAGCTTCCTTGCTCGCTGCGGGGGTGATCAGCCCACTCTTGAAGCAAGCCGTCGGCCGCGCTCGGCCGCGCCAGGACGCCGGCGCCCAGGCCTTTGACGACGGTGCCTCGTTCCCCTCGGGCGAAGTCACCCAGATCTTCACCCTGGCGTCGGTGGTGAGCGCTCACTTCCACCACCGGCGGTGGGTTCGGGCCCTGGCCTGGAGTCTAGCCGGCACCATCGCCTATCAGCGCATGCAGTCCGACGCCCACTGGGCTTCCGACGTCGTGGCGGGCGGCCTGATCGGCACCGCGGTCGGACGCTGGGTGGTGCACCGCAATCGGCCCGATCTGCGATCGGGGCCGCGCTGGTCGCTGAACCCGCACGTCGCGGCGAAGCGTTACGGCATCGGCGTGCGGGTGTCGTTCTAGGGCCTGAGACGGCGCCCGCCGGCGGGATCGAGCTGCCTGCCGGCGGCCATCGTGGCGGTCCGCGCCGACCCGTGACAGCGCAGGATCGCCAAGCCGTCGCCGGCGGGATACGCCTCGCAGCCGCCACCGAACGGCAGCTCCCTCTCCAGCTCGGCAAGGTGATCGCGGTGGACGACGAAGGCCACCGGTCGGCCGGCGGCAGGCCGCAGGTCGCGGAGCTCCTCGCCGAGGGTCCGCGGCGGCGAGTAGAACGGGTAGGGACGGCTCCAGCGGCGCACCCAATGCAGCTGGCGGTAGCCGTAGAAGGCCAAGCCGTTGCACTTGACGTCCACCGCGACGACGACCGACGCCGGTCCGACGTCGAGATCGCTGAGGGCAGCCGCCAGGCGCCGCGCGTCGTCGTCCGTCGGCCAGGTGCTGGCAGCGACTTTAAGCGCCAGCAGAGAGACGACCCAGCCTGCAGCCAGGAGACGGTGACCTTGCCGGAGGCGGTCGGTGGCGCCGGCCGCGCGATTCAAGAGACGCGTGGTGGCCAGGGCCAGGGCGGGCATCACGGGCAGGGCGTACAGCGGCAAACGCGAGCGGGCGACGGCGAGCACCACCAGGGGCAGGAGAATCCAACACGCGATCAACAAGGCCGCGGGCCGGTGCCGCAGGCCGCGCCACCAGTCGTCGTTGCGCAGGCGGCGACGAGCACGCCACAACCAGCTCGGCCAGACGAGGGACCAGGGCAAGCCACCGACCAGAAGCATCGGCAAGTAGACTCTGAAGGAACCGAGCAGATCGCCGTTGCGCCGGTAATGCGCCGACCACAGACGTCCGGCGACCTGGTTGTCGAAGACGTAGGCGGCGGCGCCGGGCAGACGCTCGACGATCAACAGGTACCACCCGCCACCGAGCGCGATCGCCAGCAAGGCAGCGACCGCCGAGGCCGGCCGCAACCAATCTCGCCAGCCGCCGGCGACAAGCGCGTGGGCGCCGATCGGCAGCAGGAAAATCAGCATCGCCGGTCCCTTGGCGAGAAAGCCGCCACCCGCCGCCAGGCCGAGGAGGACGATCCACCTCCCGGCTCGCCGGCCCGCACCGAGGTCGGCTCGAGCCCGCCAGTAGAGGTAGAACGCAGCGCTCACCCAGAAGGTGAGGAGGGTGTCGGGAGTGAGGACGTTGGCGGCGACGAAGGGGGCGAGCATGAGGGCATAGACCGCGACCGCCAGCGGCCCGGAGCGCCGGCCCCAGAGACGGCCGGCAAGGAGGCCGACGAGGATCGCCGTCGCCACCAGGCTCAGGGCATGGCCACTGCGCAGCGCCCACTCGTCGTGGCCGAAAAGCTCAAGCCCCGCCGCCATGCTCCAGTAATTGAGCGGCGGCTTGTCGAGAAAGGGCTCACCGTTGAGCCGCGGAATCCACCAGTCGCCACTCGCCGCCATGCCCTGGGCGACGTTGGCATAGAAGCCCTCGTCGGGTTCCCACAATCCGCGCGAGCCCTGGACCGCGAAGGCCAGTACCGTGGCCAACGAGAGAACCGCCAGCCAGCGCCGGGCCGGCTCGCCGCGACGATCTACCGCGATCGCACGTTCCACCCGCACCTCCCTTGCCGCGCGGGCGCACCATGCGCCCGGCAGTAGGAGGCCGGCAGAGGGAGAATCCTTCGGTTTTTCTGCTTGCCGGCGCGCAGCGCCCGCCGGCCTCACCGGCCCGCGGCGATCGAGGCGGAGCTCCGGCAGCGATCAAGCCCCGCACGGACGCACCGAAACGGCCGAGGACGGCAGACCCTGGGACGGGCCCGGCAAGGCGGTGCCTCACATACGGCACGGCCGTCGCCGGTCAGAAGGTCCAGCTGATCCCGAAGCTCGGCAGGAGGCCGGGCCAGTGTTTCGCCTCCCGGACGACCCGGACCTGGCCGTCGGGCTGCGGTTCGAAGCTGAAGGCGAAGCCGCGGACGTTGCGGGCGCCGGTCAGATTGCGCAGATCGAAGGACAGGCGCAGGGTGCCGGAGCGCCAGGCGAAGCGCCGGCTGAGTCGCAGGTCGAGCCGCCGGTAGGGGGGCAGACGCTCGCCGTAGAGCGGGCCGAGGACGGGCACGATCTGCGTGCCGCCGGCGCCCTGCTCCAAGCGGGCGGTGAGGGCGGTGGTCGGCCAGCCGGCGTGGTAGGTGCCCGCGAGGTTGACGTTCCACTGCCGCGGAGCCCGGAAGTTGAGGTCGAAGCGCAGGGCGTCCGGTTGCTCGTCGCCGCGCGGCACCTCGCCGCTGGCGAGACGATCTCGGCTGGTGGCGCGGGTGTAGCTCACAAAGTAGTCGAGGCGCCGGCCGGCGGCGCCGCGGAGGAAGACCTCGACCCCCCGAGCGACGCTGCTCTGAGGCGCGATCCGTACCCGGTCGGCCGCCAGCTCGGGGACCAGGTTCAAGGGTTCGAAGAGGTTCTCGAAGCGCAGCCGCGGATCGTGGATGCGCCGCTGGTAGAGCTCGAGGCGCAGGCTCAAGGGAGGGCGGCCGGCCACCCCGGCGCCGAAGGCGTGCTCGAAGCCGAGAATCACCTGTTCGGCGCGCTCGGACGGCGAGAAGCGGGTCTCGCCGTCCTCGACCTGAAGCTCGTAGAGCCGCTGGCTCTGGGTGAAATGACCCCAGGCGAAACGCAGCTGGCTGCCGGCGCCCAGGGCGTAGGCGAGATTGAAACGCGGGCTTGTGAGGGGTTCGTCGTCGATCACCGTATTGCCGTCGAGGCGCAGGCCCAGGTCGAGGCTCAAGGCCGGCGACGGCTTCAGGTGATCGGCGGCATAGAGGGCGTATTGCGATCCCCGGAAGCGTCGCCGGAATTGACCGTCGTCCGGCGGCTGATGGCGGATCCGGGCGAGCGGATCGCTCAGTGCCAGCTCGGCAGCGTAGTCGTAGCGGGCGTCGAGGAAGCGCCCCGAAAAGCCCCACTCGATCTCGTGGCGCGGCCCCGGGTGCCAGCCCCACTCCTGCTCGACGCCGGCCATGTCGAGAGCCCGCTCGTCGCGCACGCTGAGCTCACGCTTCCCGCCGGCCTCGCCACCCCGGCGATCGCGCTCGGTACGGGTGAACGATCCCCGCGTCTCGACGAAGAGCTCGGAGCGCAGCACGCTCAGGTGGGTGAGCCAGACGTAGGTGCTGAGGTAGCTGGTGTTGAACCGCTCTCGCGTTCCGTCCTCCTCGCGCTCGGTGAAATTGAGCCGATCGTCGGAGTGCAGCAGATTGCCGCGCAGGTCGTGGCGCCGCCCCATCTGGCGCTCGAATTTGCCGAAGGCATCCCAGAAGCGGGGATTCTCCGCCTCGTCGGCGAGCTTGAGTGCCAGCTCCAGGGAGCCGGCGCGCAGGGAAGTCAGCCACCGGCCGCGGTCGCCGGCGAGGTTCCCCGAGCTGCTGCCGTGGAGGCTCACGGGGGTCATGGAGACCTCCGTCCGCCGTCGCCAGTCCGGCTCCACGGTCGTCAGCTCGAGGACGCCGCTCATGCGATCGCCGCGGGCGACGGAATAATCGCCGCTATGCAGCTCCAGGCTGCCGATCACCGCCGGTGAGAGGATGCTGAGGGCACCGTCGAAGTCCTGCAAGTGGTAGGGCTCGACGATCTCCAGCCCGTCGAGCCGAACCATCACCTCGTCCGCCCGCCCGCCGCGCAGCCGCGGCCGGGCGGAGAGCTCCCTCCTCGCCGTTCCCGGCAGCAGACTCACCCCGCGGATGACGTCCTCGGCGAGATGGGGGAGGACGCTGACCTGCCGGCCCTCGAGGGTGAGGGTGGAGAGACCCTCGCCGAGGATCCGCGAGCGCTCCGAGACCACGTCGATGCGCTCCTCCGCCACCGGCAACCCCATCAGGGCCAGCTCGATCTCGGCGGTCTCACCGGCGGCGAGCGTCAGCGTCCGCGTCTCACCGCCGAAACCCGCGAGGCGCGCTTCCAGGGTATGGCGTCCGGCGGCAAGGGGGCCGGCGAAAAAGCTGCCGTCGGCCTTGGTCCTCACCTCCCGGCCGCTCTCCCGAAACCGGATCTCAACCCCGGCGAGGGGCCGTCCGCTGAGCAGTTCGTGGACCGAGCCGTAGACGGCGGCGGCTCGGGGCTCGCCGGCGGCGCGGACGATCAAGAGATGATTCCCCGGGCCGGGGCGAACGGTCAGCCGGTGCGGCGCCAGGAGCTGGTCGAGAATGCGTCGCGGATCGCCGGCCGTCGGTTCGCGCTCGACCCGCATCTCCGGCCGCACCAGCTTGCTGCTGAATACCAGCGGCAGACCCTGGTCGGTCAGGGCCCGCAGCGCTCGCTCCAGGGTAAGGCCGGCATAGGGTGGCGGCGCGGCGGCGGGAGCCCCCGGCACCGCCACCAGCAGGGTGAGTACCCAGATCGCGCCGGCGTGGAATCGGGGTCGAATCACCGACAAAACGATCCTCCTCGCAGAGCGTACGACTTTACTGTATCTTGGCTGGAAAGCCCTCATCACCACCAGGAGATGCCGATGCACCCCCGACGCCCAAGCCTCGCCGGTCCCGCCGCCCTCGTCCTGCTGCTCTCGTTCTGCCCGTCGGCGGCGCCGGCGGTCGACGTCCACGACACCCGCCTGCTGGCCGAGCCGGCGGTCTCCGCCGAGCACGTCGCCTTCGTCTATGCCGGCGACCTCTGGCTGGCGCGCCGCGACGGCAGCGGCGTCCACCGCCTGACCTCCCACCCGGGCCGCGAGTCGAATCCGCGCTTCTCCCCCGACGGCCGCCAGGTCGCCTTCACCGCCCGCTACGACGGCAACGTCGACGTCTACCTGACGTCGGTCGACGGCGGCGAGCCGCGGCGCCTGACCTACCATCCCGCTCCCGACCGCGCCGGCGGCTTCACGCCGGACGGCACGGCGGTCTTCTTCACCTCGCCGCGCGGCGTCCACACCTTCCGCCACGCCAAGCTCTTCACCGTCGCCACCGGCGGCGGCTTCCCGGTGGAGCTGCCGATCCCCCACGCCGACGACGCCGCCTGGTCGGCCGACGGCACCACCATCGCCTACACCCCCTTGGGCGAAGCCTTCCGCGAATGGAAGAACTACCGCGGCGGCACCGCGTCGCGGATCTGGCTCTACGACGTCGCCAGCCACCACGTCGAAGAGATCCCGCGGCCGCCCGAGCGCTCGAACGACCACAACCCCATGTGGCTCGGCGGGCGGGTCTACTTCCTTTCCGACCGGGCGGGGGAATTCAACCTCTTCCGCTACGACCCGGCGACCGCGGCGGTCGAGCAGCTCACCCATCACGACGACTTCCCCATCCTCGCCGCCAGCGCCGGCCCCGACGTGGTGATCTACGAGCAGGCCGGCTACCTCCACCTCTACGATCCGGCGCGGGGGAACAGCGAGCGCCTGACGATCGGCGTCGGCGCCGACCTGCGCGAGACCCGGCCGCGCTACCGCAGCGGCGCGCGCTTCGTGCGCAGCGCCGCCCCCTCGCCGTCGGGCGCCCGGGCGGTCTTCGAATTTCGCGGCGAGATCGTCACCCTGCCGGCGGAGAAAGGCGATCCGCGCAATCTCACCAACACGCCCGGGGTGCACGAGCGCTCGCCGGTCTGGTCGCCCGACGGCTCCCGCATCGCCTACTTCTCCGACGCCTCCGGCGAGTACGCCCTGCACGTCGCGCCGCAGGACGGCCGCGGCGAGACGCGGATCTACCCCATCGCCGGCAACGGCTTCTACGAAGATCCGAAGTTCTCCCCCGACGGCAGGAAGATCAGCTTCACCGACAACGGCTGGAGCCTCTACTGGCTCGATCTCGACGGCGGCGAGCTCACCCTGATCGACAGCGAGCCGGTCTACGGCCCGGTCAAGACCCAGCACCACAGCTGGTCGCCCGACTCGCGCTGGCTGGTCTACACCAAGATCACCGACACCTACTTCCGCCAGATCCACCTCTACGACCTCGAAAGCCGCACCTCCCATCCGCTGACCGAGGGGCTGGCCGACGCCGGCGAGCCGGTCTTCGACGCCGGCGGCAAGTACCTCTACTTCTCCGCCTCGACCGACGCCGGGCCGGTGCGCAGCTGGTTCGCCATGTCGAACGCCGACATGGAGATGACCAGCAATCTCTACCTGGCGGTGCTGGCGGCGGACGAACCGTCGCCGCTGGCGAAGGAAAGCGACGAGGAAAAGCCGGCGAGCGACGGCGCCAAGGCCGCCGGTGGCGGGGCGCAGGCCGGCGGCGCCAAGCCGGGGGCGACGGGAGACGGCGGGGCGGAGGCGGACGGCGATGCGGAGGGCGTCGAGCCGCTGCGCATCGATCTCGAGGGGCTGGCCCAGCGCATCGTCGCCCTGCCGCTGGACGAGGCCTACTACTCCGGCCTGGCGGCGGCGGCGGGCAAGCTCTACTACGTCAAGAGCGGCGGCGCGGGGCTCTTCGGCAATCTGAGCGGCAGCTCCAGCCTGGCGACCTTCGACCTGGCCAAACGCGAGGAGACGGTGCTGATGGAGGGCGCCACCGGCTTCCGCCTCGCCGCCGGCGGCAAGAAGATCCTGGTCCAGGCCGGGCAGCGCTGGTACCTGGCCGATGCCGGCAAGCCGATCGACCGCTCGCAGAAGAGCCTGGCGGTCGACGCCATCCAGGTGCGGATCGAGCCGCGCGCCGAATGGCGGCAGATGTTCGAGGAAGCCTGGCGCATCAACCGCGACTACTTCTACGACCCGGGCATGCACGGCGCCGACTGGCCGGCGATGCGGGCGCGCTACGAGCCCTTCCTCGACCACCTCGCCACCCGCGACGACCTGAACCGCGTCCTCCAGTGGCTGGGTTCGGAGCTGGCGGTGGGCCATCACCGGGTCGGCGGCGGCGACTTCCTCGACCCGGTGGAGCGGGTTCCCGGCGGCCTGCTGGGGGCCGATTACGAGATCGCCGGCGGCCGCTACCGCTTCGCCCGCGTCTACGGCGGATTGAACTGGAATCCGGAGCTGCGGGCGCCGCTCACCGAGCCCGGCGTGGGGGTGGTGGCCGGCGACTACCTGCTGGCGGTCGGCGGCCGCGAGCTGCGGCCGCCGGAGAACCTCTACGCCCGCTTCGAGAACACCGCCGGCAAGATCGTCGAGCTCACCGTCGGCCCCGATCCCGGCGGCGCCGGCTCGCGCACCGTCCAGGTGGTGCCGATCGAGAGCGAGATCGCCCTGCGCAACCGCGCCTGGGTGGAAGACAACCTGCGGCGGGTCGACGAGGCCACCGGCGGACGGGTGGCCTACGTCTACGTGCCCGACACCTCGCGCCGCGGCCACACCTACTTCAAACGCTACTTCTTCCCCCAAGCCAACAAGCAGGCGATCATCGTCGACGAGCGCCACAACGGCGGCGGTCAGGTCGCCGACTACTACATCGACGCCCTGCGCCGGCCCCAGATCGCCTACTGGGCGATGCGCTACGGCAAAGACCTGCGCACCCCGCTGTCCTCGATCCAGGGGCCGAAGGTGATGCTGATCGACGAGACCGCGGGCTCCGGCGGCGACCTCCTGCCGTGGATGTTCCGCAAGCTGGGCCTCGGACCGCTGATCGGCAAGACCACCTGGGGCGGCCTGGTCGGCATCCTCGGCTTCCCGGTGCTGATGGACGGCGGCCGCGTCACCGCCCCCAACCTGGCGATCTGGACCGAGGACGGCTGGGTGGTGGAGAACGCCGGCGTGCCGCCGGACATCGAGGTCGAGCAGTGGCCGGAGGAGGTCGTCGCCGGCCGCGATCCGCAGCTCGAGAAGGCGATCGAGGTGGTGCTCGAGATGCTCGAGGCGGATCCTCCGAAGACCCCCGAGCGACCGCCTTATCCGGTGCGCGTCCGGCGCTGACCTCGATGCGGTAGGATAGGGCGAGACAACCGGAACCGACGATGATCACCGTGCTGAGAGCCTTTCTCGCCCGCCTCAGGTTTCCCCAGCTCTTCGTGCTGGCGGCCGTCCTCTTTCTGCTCGACCTGGGGGTGCCCGACATCATCCCCATGTACGACGAGGTGATGCTGGCTCTCCTCACCCTGCTGCTCGGCCGCTGGAAACGCCGCGGCGAGGGGGAGGAGCTGCCGGCGGCCAAGCCGCGGGCCAAGAACGTCACCCCGAGCGGCTCCTAGCGCGGTCTTCGCCAGCGTGATCGACGGCGGCATGCGTGCCGCTGGTGAAAATTTTTGGATCGAGCACAAAGGAGGCAGCGATGAAATCAGAAACGAGCGTGGGAGCAGAGCGGAGCGGGTCGGCGGACGGCGGGCGGTGGCTGCCGGTCGCGACGCTGTTTCTGATCCTGACCGCACTGGCGGCGGCTGCCGGCGGCCAGTCGACCGGCACCGTCAGCGGCACCGTCAGCGGCCCGGGAGACGCGCCGATCAGCGGCGCCACGGTGATGGTGGTCGAAACCCAGCGCAGCGTCGTCACCGGCCGCGACGGCACCTACTCCATCCACGTCAGCCCCGGCGAGCACACCATCCTCGCCACCGCCAGCGGCTACGAGACCGACCAGCAGCGCGTCACCGTCCAGGCCGGCTCCGAGCTGGCCCTCGACTTCAGCCTCGACCGCGCCCTGTCGCAATTCGGCGAGGAGCTGGTGGTCATCGGCTCGCGCTCCCACCGCACCGCCATCGAAACGCCGGTGCCGGTCGACGTGCTGTCGGAGGACGACATCCAGGAGAGCGGCCAGACCGAGACCAGCCGCATCATCCAATTCCTCGCCCCGTCGTTCAATTTCTCGACCTCGACCATCTCCGACGGCACCGACATCGTGCGGCCGTCGACCCTGCGCGGGCTCGGCCCGGATCAGACCCTGGTGCTGATCAACGGCAAGCGGCGCCACAACAGCGCCCTGGTGCACGTCAACGGCTCGATCGGCCGCGGCACCGCCGGCGTCGACTTGAACGCCATCCCCGCCGCCGCCATCGAGCGCATCGAGGTGCTGCGCGACGGCGCCGCCGCCCAATACGGCTCCGACGCCATCGCCGGGGTGATCAACATCGTGCTCAAGGAGCAGGTCGACGTCACCCAGATCGAGCTCCAGGCCGGCCAGACCTACGAATCCGACGGCGAGGTCGTCAACGCCAGCATCAACCGCGGCTGGCGCATCGGCGAGCGCGGCTTCTTCAACCTGACCGCCGACTACCGCGACCGCGACCCGACCAACCGCGCCGGCCGCGATCCGCGACGCATCTTCAACTTCCTCGAGCAGCAGCTCTTTCAACCCGAGCTGACCTCGGGCACCCTCGACCCGCGCGAGCAGACCTACGACCGGCTCAACCACCGCTACGGCGACGCCCGGTCGGAGAACGCCGGTCTGTTCTTCAATTCCGCCATCCCGGTGGGCGAGTCGGATCAGTTCTACTTCTTCGGCGGCTTCACCATGCGCGACGGCGAGTCGGCGGGCTTCAACCGCCTGCCGCGGCAGAGCCGCACCAACATCTTCATCCATCCGGAGGGCCACCTGCCGCTGATCAACACCAACGTCGACGACCTGTCGCTGGCCGCCGGCTACCGCAAGAACCTGGGGGAGAACTGGTCCCTCGACGCCAGCGTCGTCACCGGCGGCAACTCCTTCGAATTCATCATCACCAACTCGGCCAACACCTCCCTCGGGCCGGCCAGCCCGGATCACGCCAACGCCGGCGAGCTCAAATTCGACCAGACGACGGTCAACCTCGATTTCTTCGGCACCATCCAGACCGCCAAGCCGCTCTACGTCGCCTTCGGCGCCGAGTACCGCCAGGACAACTACGAGATCGTCGCCGGCGAGCCGGCGTCGTGGATCGACGGCGGCTTCCCCGATCAGTTCGGCGGCCGGGCGCCGGCGGGAATCCAGGTCTTCCCCGGCTTTCGGCCGGCGAACGAGGTCGACGTATCGCGCGACAACGTCGCCGTCTACGGCGACCTCGAGGTCAACCTGAGCGAGAAGTTCCTGCTCGGCGCCGCGGTGCGCTTCGAGGACTACAGCGACTTCGGCAACACCACCACCGGCAAGCTCGCCCTGCGCTATGCCTTCAGCGAGAAATTCGCCCTCAGGGCCTCGGCCTCGACCGGTTTCCGGGCGCCCTCCCTGCACCAGGCGAACTTCAACAACACCAGCACCCAATTCGTCTTCGTCGGCGGCGAGCTGGTGCCCCTGGAGGTCGGCACCTTCCGCAACGACGACCCGGTGACCCGCGCCTTCGGCGTACCGCGGCTCAAGGAAGAGACCTCGACCAACCTCAGCTTCGGCTTTACCGCCCGCCCGTTTGAGCGCCTGTCGATCACCGCCGACGCCTACTCGATCGACATCGACGACCGCATCGTCATCTCCGGTCAATTCCGCGCCACCAACCCGCAGATCGCGCCGATCCTGGCGCCCTTCGGGGTCAACGCGGCCCAGTTCTTCTCCAACGCCATCGACACCGAGACCGAGGGCATCGACCTGGTGGTGGCCTACGTCTGGCCGCTGGCCGACGGCAGCAGCTTGAGCGTCACCGGCGCCGCCAACTGGACCGGCACCGACGTGGTGGGTCCGGTGCGCACGCCCCCCACCCTCCAGGGCCTGGGAGAGACCCTCTTCGATCGCCGCGAGCGGGTCTTCGTCGAGCGCGGCCAGCCGCAGGAGCACTACAACCTGTCGGCGCGCTACGAGCGCGGGCCCTTCGCGGTGCTGGCGCGGCTCAACAAATTCGGCGCCGTGGTCACCGCCGAGTCGGCGAGCAATCCCGGGATCGACCAGACCTTCACCGGCAAGTGGCTGGCCGACCTCGACGTCTCCTACCGCTTCAACGACTACCTCAAGCTCTCGGTCGGCGGCAATAACGTCTTCGACACCTTCCCCGATCGCAATCGGCCCGAGATCTCGTTCAACGGCATCTTCCCCTTCCCCCGCCGCACCGCCCCCTTCGGCTTCAACGGCGGCGACTACTACCTGCGCCTCTCCCTCACTTTCTGAGCCGCGCTCAGGCGCCGCCCGAGGACGCTCCGCCACCCCCGGAGCGTCCTCGGCCCGGCGTGCCTCCTCCCCGCGCCGGGCGATGAAAGGGCGGAACAATTGCGGTAGCATCCGGTCTCCGAGCGCTTCCTCGCGGCTTCCGGCGCATGCTGCCCGGAGGCCAACGCCGTCGCGGCGGCGCGCCGCGGTCGCGGGCGATCCGCTCGCCTGAGTCATGCGCATCGACGTCGATATCCGCCGGCTCGGCCTGCGATTGGCGGCGGCGATCCTCGCCGCCTGGACGGCCGGTGCGGCGGTCGCCGGCAGCGCCGAGTTGCCCGAGCTCGCCGGGCCCTGGCGCTTCCGTTCCGGCGACGAGCCGCGGGGGGCCGACGCCACCCTGGACGATCTGAGCTGGCCGACGCAGGTGCTCCCCGCCGACCTCGAGCAGCTGGCCAGCGCCGCGGGCGGTCGTTCCGCGAGCTTGTGGCTGCGGCGGCAGGTGCGCATCCCCGCCCGCATCCCCTGCCCGCGCTCGCAGCTCGCGTGGATGGTCGGTGCGCCGCCGCGCGGCCGCTACGACCTCTTCGCCGACGGCCAGGAGGTCGGGGTCTTCGACACCGGCGACGTCGGGCCGCGGTGGTTGCGCAAGCCGCGGGTCTTCAGCCTGCCGCCGGGCATCCTCGGCCCCGACGGCCGGGTGCTGCTGGCGTTGCGCTACACCCCGTCGCCGGCCAGCACCGTGCGCCGCATCGCCCGCCTCGGCCCCCTCGGCCTCGACCTCGCCCTCGGCTGCCAGGCCGAGCTGGAGGAACGCGCCGAGCTGATCTGGCTGCGCCACCTGCACCGGCAGCGCTCGCCCCTCGTCCTGGGCTCGATCTTCCTCGTCCTCGGCGCCTATCACCTGCAGCTCTTCAGCCGCCGGCGCAAGTACGTCGACTATCTCTGGTTCGGCATCGCGTCGATCCTCTTCGGCGCCCTGACCTTCCTCGCCTCGCCGTGGATCTTCGACCTCACCGAGAGCTACGGCGCCGTACGGCGGGTGCTGGCCGCCCTCATCCACCTGCTGGCGGCGGCCTGGCTGCAGTTCATGTGGCCCTTCCTCGGCCGCCGATTGAGCCCTGGCCTGCGCGCCTATCAGCTGTCGAATCTGCTCATCGCGGCCCTGCTGCTGGTGCCGCCGACCATCGATCTGCCCTACGCCGCCGTCGTCCGTTGGTTGTGGTTGCTGCCGGCGCTGGTCGCCACCACCACCCTGCTGGCGCAGGAGGCCTGGCGCGGCAACCCGGAAGCGCGGATCGTCGGCGCCGGCGGCCTGGCGCTGGTGATCGCGGTGCTGGCGGAGGCGGTCCGGCAGATCACCTTCGGCACCACCACCAGCCCGCTGCCCTTCTGGGCCTTCGCCGTCTTCGCCGTGACCATGACGACGTCGCTCTCCGGTCGTTTCACCCGCGTCCACGGCGAGCTCGATCGCCTGCGCCTGCAGCTCGAGCGGATGGTCGCCGATCGCACCGAGGAGCTTTCCCTGGCCAACCAGCGGCTGCAGAACGAGATCGCCGAGCGCCGGCTGGCGGAGGGGGCGATGCGGGTGCTCGAACGGGCGGTGGAACAGTCGAGCGACGGCATCGCGGTCACCGACATGGAGGGCAACACGCGGTTCGTCAACGAGGCGTGGGCGCGCACCCACGGCTACGAGGTGCTGGAGGTCCTGGGGCAGCACTTCAACGTCTTCTTCACCCCCCAGCAGATGCACAACGAGGTGCTGGCGATGATCCGCAAGGCGGAGCAGGAGGGGGCGCACGAAGGGGAGATCGATCACCGCCACCGCGACGGCTCGACCTTCCCCACCTGGATGAGCGTCACCCTGCTGCGCGACGCCGACGGCAAGCCGGACGGCTTCGTCGCCATCGCCCGCGACATCTCCCAGCGCCGGGCGGCGGCCAGCGAGCGCCTGCGCCTCGAGTCGCGGGTGCAGCGGGCGCAACGCCTGGAGAGCCTGGCGCGGCTGGCCGGCGGCATCGCTCACGACTACAACAACCTGCTGACCGCGGTGCTGTCCAACGCCAGCCTGGCCCTGCGGGACGCCACCCCGGGCTCGCCGCTGGAGGATCGCCTGCGGCAGATCGAGAGCGCCGCCGACCGCGCCCGCGACCTGACCAGCCAGCTCCTGACCTACGCCGGCGAAGACGAGCTGCGCCGCGAGCCGCTGCAGCTCAGCGACCTGGTGCGGTCGATGGAGGAGCCCCTGCGGCCGTTGATCGGCGAGCGCGCCACCCTCGACCTGCAGCTGGCGGCGGAACTGCCCCTGGTCGAGCTCGACCAGGACCAGATCCGGCAGATGATCCACCACCTGGTGAACAACGCGGTCGAGTCCCTCGGCACCGAGCGCGGCTTCATCACCCTGCGTACCAGCAAGCTGACGATCGACGCCGCCTACCTCGAGGACGCCGTTCTCGACGGCGAGCAGGAACCGGGGGAGTACGTCTTCCTCGAGGTCTCCGACTCGGGCATGGGGATGGACGACGAGACCCGGCAGCGCATGTTCGAGCCCCTCTTCACCACCAAGTCGTCGGCCAGCGGCCTCGGGCTGGCGGTGGTGCAGGGCATCGTGCGCCGCCACGGCGGTATCATCAAGGTCTTTACCGAGGCCGGCCGGGGGACGACGGTCCAGGTCCTCTTCCCGCCGGCCGCGGAACGAGCTGCGGAACGGGTCGCGGCAGCGCCGGCCGAGGACGTCGAGCACTGGCGCGCCAGCGGCACCATCCTGGTGGTCGACGATCAGGACTACGTGCGCGAGGTGTCGCAGGCGATTCTCGAGCCCCACGGCTTCCAGGTGCTGGTCGCCGGCGACGGGCCGCAGGCGCTGGCGCTCTATCGCCGGCATCGCGAGGCGATACGGCTGGTGCTGCTCGACTGGACGATGCCGGAGATGAGCGGCGAGGAGGTTTTTCGCGAGATCCGCCGGCTGGCGCCGAAGGCCAAGGTCATCGTGATGAGCGGCTGGCGCGAGCGGCAGGTGATGAACGACCTCGCCGGCCTCGGCCTGGCGGGCTTCCTGCAGAAGCCCTTCCGGCCGGAGCACGTGATCACCAAAGTACGGGAGATCCTGGGCTGAGCGGCGAGCGGCGCCGCTCGTCGGCCACCGAGAAGGTCGTGAGGAGAGCTGAATGAACGCCAAGACGAACGTTGCACAGGGACGCAGATTCACCGACGATGCGCCGGCGGAGACCAGCACGACGGTCGCCGCCGGCACCCGCATCGAGGGTACCTTGACCGGCTCGGCGCCGCTCGACGTCAGCGGCACCATCGAGGGCGGCATCGACGTCGACGCCCTGGTCTGGGTGCGGCCGGACGGTCACGTCAAAGGGGAGATCTCAGCCCGCTCGCTGGTGGTCGAGGGCCATCTCGACGCGCGCATCGACGTGCGCGAGCGCATTGAGCTGCGCGCCAACTCCAAGGTACGGGGCGATCTGCAGGCGACCGAAGTGGCGATCGCCGACGGTGCCTTCTACGAGGGCCGCATCGAGATGGAGGGCGCCGGCGGCGGCAGCGGCAGCGGCGCCCTGCGCTTCCAGGAAAAACGCCGATCCGGCTGAGGGCGCGGCCTCAGCCGTCGCCGCAGTCGAGGCACTGGCTGTGGATCTGCAGGGTGTGGACCTCGGGGTCGAAGCCGTGGGCGCGGGCGATCTCGCGCTGCATGGCGACGATCGCCGGGCTGACGAACTCCGCCACCCGGCCGCAGCGACCGCAGACGATGTGGTCATGGCGCTGGCCGGGGTGCACGTGCTCGTAGAGGTAGCGGTTGCCCCCCAGCCGGTGCTTGCGTACGAAGCCGAGCTCGGCGAGCAGCTCCAGGTTGCGGTAGAGCGTGGCGCGGGAGATCTTGCGCCCCTTGGCCTTGAGCGCTTCGAGCAGCGCCTCGGCGTCGAGGTGACCGTGCTGATTGTAGACCTCGCGGAAGAGATGCATGCGCTCCATGGTCACCCGGTGGCCGGTCTGCCGCAGGCGGTCGATGAAATCGTCGAGCTCGGGGAAGCTGGGCATGGCGACACCTCGAAGTCGGGGGTGACGAGGGCTGGCGACCTCGATGATACAGGATCGAAGCGATGCTTCGGGTAGGATGGCCCGACACGAGGAGAGCCACGATGCCCTTGACCGCCGTCCCCCGCCGTCACCTATCGATCGCACCGCTCGCCGCCGGCGGGCCCGTCGCCCTGCTCGCCCTGCTCCTCGCCGCCTGTGGCGCTCCCGGCGGCGAGAGCGCGGTCGCCGCGATCGCGCCTGCGGCCGGCCCCCCGGCGCCGGCGATCCAACGCCTCGATCCCCCCGCCGGGCCGGGGGCGATGGCGCCCAATCTCCACGCCGGCGCCGGCGGCGTCTACCTGAGCTGGATCGAGCCGGTCGACGGCGGCCACCGCCTGCGGGTGTCGCGTCTCGAGGGGCGAACGTGGAGCGAGCCCGCCGACGTCGCCCGCGGCACGACGTTCTTCGCCAATTGGGCCGACGTGCCCGGGGTGGTCGAGGCCGAGGACGGCGCCCTCTACGCCCACTGGTTGGAGAAGCTCGGGCCCGGCACCTACGCCTACGGCGTGCAGCTGGCGCGCTCCGCCGACGGCGGCCGTACCTGGGAAGGCCTCGGCCTGCTGCACGACGACGCCTCCGAGACCGAGCACGGCTTCGTCTCCTGGCAGCCCTTGGACGACGGCGTCCAGGCTGCCTGGCTCGACGGCCGCGCCACCGCCGACGGCGGGGCGATGCAGCTACGCGCCACGACGGTGAGCGCCGGCGGACCGCAGCCGAGCACCGTCGTCGCCCCCTCGGTCTGCGACTGCTGCCCCACCGCCATGGCGCGCACCGCCGGCGGGCCGATCGTCGCCTTCCGCGGCCGCACCGAGGGCGAGATCCGCGACGTCGCCGTCGCCCGCGCCGCAGGCGGGGCCTGGAGCGCTCCGCTCGAGGTTCACGACGACGGCTGGCGGATCGCCGGCTGCCCGGTCAACGGCCCGTCGATCGACGCCGACGGCGAGCGCGTCGCCATCGCCTGGTTCACCGCCGCCGGCGCCCGCGCCCGCGTCCAGGCCGCCTTCTCCGACGACGGCGGCGCCACCTTCGGACCGCCGATCCTCCTCGACGCCGACAAGCCCCTCGGCCGCGTCGGCCTGGTCCTCGACGGCGACGCCGCCTGGGTCCTGTGGCTCGCCACCCGCGACGGCCGGGGCGAGCTCCGCCTGCAGCGCATCCAAGGCGACCACCCCACCACCCCCCCGATCCTCATCACCCC
>RFGL01000339.1 GCA_003697015.1 Acidobacteriota bacterium
CCCGCCCTCGTTCTCAGCCAGCTCACCCCCACCCCCGTCCGCGTCGCCCTCGGCGCCATCCAACTCGCCGCCGGCCTCGCCCGCAGCCTGAGCCGGGAGCGGTAAGAGCGGCAGGGGAGAGGAAAATGTACGATTTGTACTTGACACGCCCAACGAATTCCTCTAGCCTCCGGCGCAACGCAACGAAAACGCGGCGTCCTCGGGCGCCGGCAAACGGCGGATGAGCTGGTGAGACACGACACAAACCCCGATTCCTCGCGCCCCGATTGCGTTGAAGTTGACGCGGGCGCGCCTCCTCCCTCGCCCTCCCTCAAGGCCCTGCTGCGCCAGCTCCCCAGGCATCAGCAGATCCTCGCGGCCGTCGGTCTCGTGCTGCTCCTCGGCGTTCTGGCGTCGAGCGGCTACCGCTACCAGCTCACCGACAGCGCGCCGCGCGGGATCTACCGCTTCCGTCCCGGGCCGATCGAGCGCGGGCGATGGGTGATCCTCTGCCCGCCGGCGGACGCGGCGCGGCTGGCGGTGGAGCGGGGCTACCTGGGGTCGGGGCCGTGCCCGGGCGGCGTCGAGCCGCTGCTCAAGCGGGTGGCGGCGCTGCCCGGCGACAGAGTCGCGGTGGCGCGCGACGGCCTGCACGTCAACGGCACGCGCCTGCCCGCGTCGGCGCCGCTCGAGCGAGACCTGAACGACCTGCCTCTGCCGCTTGCGCCCTTCGGCGAGCACGCGGTCGAGCCCGGCACCGTGTGGGTGATCGGCGAGCATCCGCGGAGCTTCGACAGCCGCTACTTCGGCCCGGTCGACGAGCGCTTGGTGCTGTCGGTGGCCGACGCCGTCGTCATCTGGGAGGCGACGCCATGAGCGGCTACGACCGCCGCGCGCTCTGGGCGCTGGTGGTGCTTCTGGGGGTGCCGGCGGCCCTCCTGATGGGGCTCGCCACCCACACCGCCGCCTGGCTCTCCCACCCCCCGGAGCTCGGCCCGCCGCTGCTCGAGTCGCCGGCGCTCTATTCGCCCCTCGCCCCCTTCCGCTGGATGGTGCGCTTTCGGGGCACCGTCCTCGCCCGGCGTCTCGGGCTCGGCCTGCTCGTCGTCGTCGCCGCCACCGTCCTCGCTCTGCTGCCGTTCGCCCGCCTGGATGGCGGCGCCGCCCGGTCGGTGCACGGCTCGAGCCGGCATGCCACCCTCGCCGAGTTGCGGCGGGCCGGCCTTCTCGCCCGTCGCGGCATCCTCCTCGGCGCCTACCGCGGCCGCACGGTGCGCACGGAGAGCACCGAGCACGTGCTGGCGATCCTGCCGACGCGGGCGGGCAAGACCTCGTGCTGGGTCATCCCCAACGTCCTCGAGCTCGCCGGCAACCTGGTCGTCTCCGACCTCAAGGGCGCCGAGATCTTTACCGCCAGCGCCGGCGCCAAGGCGCGCACCCACGACGTCTACCGTTTCGAGCCCGCCGCCGGCGATACGGCGACCTGGAACCCCCTCGACGAGATCCCGCGCGACGACGACGACGTCGCCGCCCTCCAGCGCCAGGCCACCGACTTCATCGTGCCCGAGCGCAGCGGCACCGGCGAGCATTGGATCCGCGCGGCGCGGCAGCTGCACGTCTGCCTGGGGCTTCACGTGATCTACGCGGCGCAGCGGCCGGCCACCCTGGCCGCCGCGCGCGAGCTTCTGCTGGCCGGCTCGGCTGCCGGCAACGGTCAGGCCGACGACAAGTTGGCGGGCGATCCGCGCGCGCCGTTTACCGCCATCCTCGAAGAGCCCTGCGATCCGGCCTTCAGCCATCGCTGGCCGGAGGCGGGCCGCCACCCCGAGGCCGCCGCCCTGGCGCGGCGCTTTCTCGCCACCGCGCCCCGCGAGCTGGCGTCGATCCTCTCGACCCTCTCGACCTTCTATGAGCCCTGGGGGGATCCGCGGATCGATCGCGCGACCTCGAGCTCGACCTTCTCCTTGTCGCGGCTCGACCCGGGGCATGAGCGGCCGGCGGCGCTGTATCTGATCGTTCCGCGCGCCGACGTCGAGCGGTTGTCGCCGCTGCTGCGGATGCTCTACGCCGGCCTGGCCAACCGCCTGACTCGGGTGCGGCGATACGTCGACGTCGCGGCACGGGTGGGCGTGCGCCGCACGTACCTGATCCTCGACGAATTCCCCCTCCTCGGCTACATGCCGCAATTCGCCACCATGATCTCCACCCTCGCCGGCTACGGCGCGACGCTGATGATTTGCGTGCAGGATCTCGCCACCCTGCGCAATCTCTACGGTCCCCACGAGCCGATCACCGGCGGCTGCCCGATCCAGATCGCCGGCGCCACCCAGCGGCCGGAGACCTTGCGCCACCTCTCCCAGCTCGCCGGCGAGGCCACCGTCCACTGGCAGCGGGCCACCCGCACCACCGCCGGCGGCCTTGGGAGGAGCTCGCGCTCCGTGTCCCCGAGCGAGGCGCGCCGGCCGCTGCTCACCGTGGGGGAGGTGCGCACCCTGCCCGCCGACAAGGCGGTGCTCTTCGCCCCCGGGGTGCATCCGGTGGTGATCGACAAGAGGCCCTATTTCCGAGACCGGCGGCTGCGCGCCCTCGCCCGTCTCGCACCGCCCGCCGCCGCCCATCCCGGCGCGGCCGAGGAACGCTGAGATGGGAAACGCCGCCCGCAGCCGCTACCTCGAGATCCTCGACGCCGAGCTCGGCCCGGAGCTCCGCGCCCTGCTCGACGCACCGGCGATCACCAACCTCCACCTCAACGAAGACGGCTCGGTCTACGTCCGCGGCCACGGCGGCGAGCGACGGGAAAACCTTACCGTCTCCGCCCGCCGCCGCCTGGCCCTCCTGCGCACCCTCGCCGCCCTCGACGGCACGGTGGTGAGCGACGAGCGACCGATCCTCCAATGCCGCATGCCCGGCCGCGCCATCCGCGTCACCGGCACCCTGCCGCCGGTCAGCCGTGCGCCGATGCTCGTTCTGCGCAAGCCGAGCGAGCGCGTCCTGACGCTGGCGGACTACGTCGAGCAGGGGGCCTTGACGAGGGAGGCGGCAGCGTATCTTGCGCGAGCTTTTATCGATCATCAAACGATCGTCATCGCCGGCCCCACCGACTCGGGCAAGACCACCCTCGCCAATGCACTTATTGCGGCCCTCGAAAACGAGCAACGCGACCTGCGCATCGTCACCATCGAGGAAGAGATCCGCGAGCTGCGCGTCAGCTCGGCGAACGCGGTGCAGTTTCTCGCCCGCGACGGGGTGAGCGCGCAGGAGCTTCTGCGCCTGGCCTTGCGCACCAATCCGGCGCGCATTCTGATCGGTGAGGCTCGCGGCGCCGAGTGCTACCAGTGGCTGCGGGCGTGCAACACCGGCCACCCGGGGGGCCTCCTGACGCTCCACGCCAACTCCGCCCGCGACGTGGTCGAGCGCATCGCCGACCTGATCGCCGAGGCCTCGGTCACCCCGTCGCTCCGCCGCATCGCCCGCACCCTCGACCTGGTGGTCTACGTCGAGCACGACGAGGCCCGCGGCCGGCGGGTGGTGCGCGAGGTGCTCGAAGTGGGCTACACCAACCGCCTGACCTATAGGAGCCCTGTCTCATGTGTCAGCTGAAGCGTTTCTACCTGACGATCCTCCTCGCCCTGCTCGCCTCGCCGGCCCTGGCCGCGCCCACCGGCGGCGGCTCGCGAATCGCCGGGGTCTTGAGCGACTTTTTCGACGAATGGCTCACCGTCGCCGTCCTGCTGGCCATCGCAGGCTTCGTCTGGGCGGTGATCCAGATCGGCATCAACCGCGGCCCGGGCGCCTTCGGCGACGCCATCCGCTGGCTGGTGGTGGCGATCATCATCGGCGGCGGCGTCTTCGCTTTCCTTTCCGTCGTCGGCATCAGCGGCGCGACGATCTGAGGCTTTCTACCCGTGCACGACGTCGTGACCTATCCCTCCCTCGACCGGCCGGTGCTGGTGATGGGTATGCCGCCCTACCCCTTTCTCGTTCTCGTCGCCGGCCTCGCCCTGCTCCTCTTCGTGACCGGTTTTCATTGGCTCGCTCTCGCCGCCGCCGTCGCCGGTCTGCCGATCGGCTCCCTCCTGCTGCGCCTCATCGGCCGGCGGGATCCCCTGCGTCCGCGGCTGATCGTTCAGTACCTGATGGGGGAGCGGTTCTATCGCCCGCTCCCTCATCTCGCGGCGCCGCCGCCGCGCATCGGGCGCCGCGCTCTGCTGCCGTGAGGGAGAAGGTATGTTTTTTCGTGAGACCCCACCCGGCCGCCCGCGTCTGCCGCGCCACGAGCTCTACGGCGCAGGCCACGCCGACCTGATCGACTACGACGTGGCCCTCTCCCGCGACGTCCTCGGCCTCAAGAGCGGGGGCTTCCTCGCGGGCTTTCGCCTCGAAGGGCTCGACCTCGAGGGCGCCACCGGCGACGAGATCCGTCTGGCGGAGGAAACCTTCTCCCGCGCCGTCTCGGGGCTCGGCTCCGGCTGGGTCGTCCATCTCCACCACCGTCGCGAGCGCGCCCCGGCCTATCCCTGCGACGGCGAGCCTGGCGACGCCTTCTCCCGCCGCGTCGAGACCTTGCGCCGGGAGCGCTTCGAGCGCAGCCCTCGCTTCGCCTCCCGCGTCCGTCTGTGGCTGGCATTCTATCCCCCCTCCGGCGTTGCCGGCTTCCTCCGACCCACCGCCCAGCTCGACGCCTTCGACGCCGCCGTCCAAACCTTCCAAGCCACCCTCGGCGCCGTCGCCGGCCTCCACCGCCTCGACGCCGCCGCCATGCTCGACGACCTCGGCCGCGCCATCCACGGCCGTCCGATCCCCACCGCGGCGCCGGCGGACGGCTTCCTCGACTCCCTGCTCGCCACCGATCTCGAGGTCGAGCGCGACGCGGTGCGTGCCGGCGACCGCTGGCTGGTGCCGGTACGGATCGCCGCCCTCCCCGAGCATCATCTCGCCGCCGGCGCCCTCCTCTTCCTCGCCGGCCTCGGCCTACCGATCACGTACGCGGTGCGACTGATCTGTCTTGACCGCCATCACGCCGAGGCGCGCATCGCCCGCATCCGCGGCACGTGGGAGACCACCGCCTTTTCCTGGTCGGCGCTCCTGCGCAGCATCGTCTCGGGCAAGGACGCCGCGGAGAGCGAGCAGAAGGAACGCACCGCCAGCGGTCGCGACGCCGCCAACGCCTTCCACGACCACAACGCCGGCGACGCCGGCCGGGCGCTTCGGGCGGCGATGGCGGGCACGCCCTTCGTCTACCTGACGCCGGTCCTGATCGCCCGCGGCGAGGACGCGGCCTGCGCCCGGCAGGCGGCCCACGCCCTCGTTCACCAGCTCGAGCGCCATCGCTTGCGGGCCGAGATCGATCGTTGGAACGCCCTTCAGGCCTACCTCGGCCACCTGCCGGGCAATGCCTGGGCCAACGCGCGGCGCTTCTTCCAGCCCCTCGCCGCCGCCGCCACCTTGGTGCCGCTCTCCACCCCCTGGCGCGGCGTCGACCGTTGTCCGCATCCGCGTTTTGCCGGCCATGGGCCGCTGGCGGTGGTCGAATCCGCCGCCGGCGGCGACGCCTTCTTCTTCAACCTCCACTCCGCCGCCGCCGGCCACGGCGACCTCGGCCACACCGCCGTCTTCGGACCGCCGGGAAGCGGCAAGTCGGTCTTGCTCAACTTTCTCGCCGCCCAGGCGCGACGCTACCCCGGCGCCCGCGTCTTCGCCCTCGACGTCGACCGCTCCCAGCTCGCCCACTGCCTCGCCGTCGGCGGCCGCGTCTACGACACCGGTGATCCGACCTTGCACTTGGCGCCGCTCGCCGCCGTCGACCCGGCGCGCCCCGAGTCCGTCGCCCGGGCCCTGGGCTGGCTCTTGACCTTGTGGGATTTACAAGAGGGCGAGCCCATCCCCGCCGGCGAGCGCCAGCACCTGGAGGAGGCCCTGGCTGAGGTGGCACGGATGCCGCCGCGCTACCGCAACCTTTCGGCCCTGCGACTCAAGGTGCAGTCGCCGCGCTGGCGCCAGCTGCTGCGGCCCTACTGCGCGGGGGGAGAATACGGCTACCTGCTCGACGGCACCGCCAGCACCATCGAGCCCGCCGCCTACACCGTCGTCGAGCTCCGGCCCCTCCTCGGCAAACGCCGCGAGCTGACGACGCCGGTCTTCCACCATCTCTTGCATCTCATCCGCGACTCCCTCGATCCGGCGAGCCTCTCCTTCATCTTGATCGACGAAGGCTCCCTCCTCCTCGACGAGCCGATCCTCCGCGCCGGCATCGAGGATGTGCTCACCACCTTTCGCAAGCTCGGCGGCTCCCTGGTCTTCGCCACCCAATCGATCGCCCATCTGCGCGACCCGGCGATCCGTCAGGTCTTCGCCGAGATGGCGCCGACCACCATCTACCTGCCCAACCCCCGCGCCGCCAGCTCGCGCGAGGTGCGAGACGCCTACCGTGCCGCCGGCCTCACCGAGCCCCAGATCGAACGCATTGCGACCGCCACGCCCAAACGGGATTACTACGTCGTCCAGCCTGAGGGCGCGCGCCTCGTCCGCCTCGCCCTCTCTCCCCTCGAGCTGGCGCTCTACGGCGTCTCCAATCCCGCCGACGTCGAGCGCGCCAAAGCCCTGCACGCCCAACACGGCAGCCGCTGGCTCGAGCCCTGGCTCAAGGATCGCGGCCTCGCCGGCGACGCCCGAAACCTTTTCCAACCCGGAGAGCCAGCATGAAACGCCTCGCCTTCCTCACCGCCCTCTTCTTCGCCGCGCTGCCCAGCCTGGCGCAGCAGCCGGAGACGACCCCGCCCAAGCAAGGCCGCGCGCCGGAGAAGATCTTCGGCGCCGCCATCGTCCACGACCCGATCCACACCAGCGAAACCGTCGCCCATTTCATCGCCCGGGCGCAGGAAATCGCGCAGAAGGCGCAAATGATCCAGCATCAGATCAAAAACCTCAAAGGCCCCGATCGCTGGCTCAAGCGTGACGCGGCCAACGTCTTCCACGAGGTGAACGACGTCCTCGTCCAGCGCCAGGCGATCGTCTTTCCCCGCGACGACCTCGAGGAAGCGTGGACTGAAACCTTCCAGACCTTCGAGCCCGTCGACCCGGCCCTCTACCCCCACGGCGCCGACGACCTCGGCCGCCAGCGCGTCGAGCGCACCATCGACACCCTGTGGGGGGTGATGCGCGCCACCCGCCACCACACCGTGCGCCTGAACGACGGCCAGCGCCTGCTCGAGCAGATCAAGGACGCGGCCGAGGGCGCCGGCGGCAATCTCGACGCCACCCAGTACCAGAACCAGCTCCAGACCTTCGCCGCCGAGGAGATCGCCGGCGTCCGCCACCTCCTTGCCGTGCAGCTCAACGCCCTCATCGTCAAGTCCATGTTCCGCATCGTCACCGATGCCCAGGCCGCCTACGCCCTCGACCGCTGGATCCGCGACGACGTGCGCCCGCTCACCGGCTTCCGCGGCGCCGGCGACTTCTGATCGATCACGATTTCGTCTACCGGAGCCGACCTATGCCGATCCTCGATTCGATCACCTTCGCCTACGAGCGTGCCGCCGTCGGCCTCTTCAATGACTTGATCTTCGAGGCTCAGGCGATCTTCGCCCTCCTCGCCACCGCCGACCTCGCCTGGAGCCTGATCGTCTGGGCGCGAAAGGGGAGGGGAGCCCTGGTCATCGACCTCGGCACCCGCCTCTTTGTTCTCGGCTTGGTTTTCTTTCTGATGCGCTTCTATCTCTCCACCATCGGTCAGATCCCGGCGATGTTTGTCGACGCCGCCGTCGAGCTCACCGGCCTCGGAGCCTTGCGCCCCAGCGCCGTCTTCGCCGACGGCATCAGCGCCGGCACCGCCTACTACGGCGCGTCGAACGACCTCGCCTTGATGTGGATTCCGGCGATCCTCCTGCGCCTCTTCGCCATGATCATGACCTTCATCGCCTTCTTCCTCATCGCCCTGCGATTGATCATCACCCTGGTCGAGCAACACGTCGTCCTCGGCGTCGGCGTCTTCTTCCTCGCCTTCTCCGGCTCGCGCTGGACCTGGCCGATCGCCGACGGCTATTTGCGCTACGTCCTCCACGTCGCCATCCGCCTCTTCCTCCTCGTGGTGCTGATCGACGTCGGACGAAACCTTGCCATTCAATGGCTCGTCGGCACCGGCTTGACCTCCGGGATCTCCCTGCGCGAGCTGATGACCCTCGTCGCCGGCCCGATGGCCTACGCCTGGGTGGTGTGGAACGTCCCCACCACCCTGGCCAATACCGTCACCGCCCACGTCCATCTGCCCTCGCCTTACGCCTCATGAACACCGATCGATCGACGGATCCCGCCGGCCTCGCCCTTCGCCGCGACCGCTACGCCATGCTCCAGGCTCGCGTGCGCAACTATCAACTCCTCGCCGGCGTCCTGGCCCTAACGCTCTTCATCGGGACGTCGGCGAGCGCCTACCTCGAGCTCACCCGCACAGTGGAGCTGCACGTGGTCGAGGTCGACGCCCTGGGCGACGTCCGCGCCCACGGCCCGCCGCGACCGATCGACCGCGCCGACGAGCGCATCATCCGTGCTCAGCTGCGCGATTGGATCGAGCGCGCCCGCACCGTGTCGAGCGACGCACGGCTGCAAAAAACCTTCGTCGACCAGGCGGCGGCCCGCACCGCCGGCCAGGCCCGTACCGCCCTCAATACCTTTCGAAAGGCGCGCAATCCCTTCACCGTCGCCCTGCGCGAGACCGTCGAGGTGCGCGACGTCAGCGCCCTGCCCCTGCGCGACACCGGCACCTGGGAAATCCAATGGCGCGAGCTGGTCCGCTCCACCGCGAGCGGTGAGCTCCTCCGCAGCGAAAAGTGGCGCGCCCTGGTCAGCTTCTCCTGGCGCGATCCCGCGCCCGAGACCGTCGCCGACAACCCCCTCGGCTTCGTCGTCGAAACCCTTTCCTGGACCCGCTTATCCGAAACCGAAGGAGAGTCCCCATGATGCGTACCCTCTTCCTCTTCCTCCTCCTGCTCCTCGCGCAGAGCGCCGGCGCCCAGAGCCTGCCCGAGGCCCTGGGCCAGCTCTTCGGCGGAGGCGGCAAGCCCGCCGAGACCGAGGCCGGCGACGCGCCCTTGAGCGAGCAGGAGATCGACGCCCTGACCGCCGGCCTCGCCGCCGCCGAGTCGATGCTCGACGAGCGAGGCGCCCCGCCGGCGCTCGATCCGATCCTTGAGCGCCGGCCGGAGGATTTCGTCGGTGCCGACCCCCGCCGCGAGAGCTTTCCCTACGACGAGTTCCTCTACCTCGAAGGCACTCCCACCCTCCACTGCATCCCCGGGCGAGTGTGCAGCCTCGAGCTCGAGTCGGGGGAGCAGATCCGCGCCACCGCCCTCGGCGACGTCGAGCGCTGGCTCTACAGCGAGCTGACGGCGGGGAGCGGTAACGATGAGCGAACCGTCCTCGCCTTTCTTCCCCGCGCCTTCGGCATCGCCACCAACCTCCTCCTCACCACCGATCGGCGGATCTACGTCCTCAACCTGCGCTCCGCTCCCTACCCGGAATCCGAGGCCGACCTGGGCGAGCTGCCGCTCACCGAGCGCGCCCGCTTCCTCTACCCCCAGCGCTGGACGCAAACCAAGGCGTTGGTCGAGTCCCCACCGGCCCGGGTCACGCCCAGCCAGCTCCCAGCCGAGGACGCCGCCCCGCGCGTGGATCCATCGTCCCTCAACTTTCGCTACCGCGTCCTCAAGCCGTGGCGCAAGCGCCTCCCCTGGCAACCGACCGCGATCTACGACGACGGCCGCTTCACCTACGTCCACCTGCCCGCCGGCCTCGAGACCCTGCCCGCCATCCGCGGCATCGACGCCGTCACCGGCGAGCCCTTTCCCTTGAACGAAACCGTTCATACCGAGGGCGGCGTCGCCTACGTCGAGATCCCCCGCCTGGTGAGCAAGATCGAGCTCTACCTCGGCACCGGCCGCAGCCGCCGCTCCCTGAGCATCGTCCGCCAGCACGCCCGGTGAGGAGGCCCCCATGCCCGACGAGACCCGACGACCGACGTTCGAGCCCGCCGCGCCGGCGACGCCACCCGCGCCGCAGCCGACCGAGGCGACGACCTCAGCCCCGCCGCCGGAGGATTCCTTGGCCGCCCCCCCGCCGAGCAGCTCACCTCCGGCGCAGATCGACGTCGCGCCGCGGCCCCGGCCGCCGCGACGCCACCAACTCCTGCTCGCCGTCCTCGGCCTGGGGGTGATCACCGCCACCGGCATCTACTCCTTCCTCGCCCGCCCTGAGCCTCCGGTCGAGCCCCACCGCCGCCCGCGCCCGACCGCCGCTCCGGTGACCTCCGACCAGCTCGAGCACCTGGCCGAGCTCGAGCGCCAGCAGCGCGAGCGCGAGGCCAACCTGCTCGAGCGTCAGGAGCGCGAGGCCCGGCTGCGCTCGCACAACCTCAAGTCCCGTCGCCTGCGCCAGGCCCTCGCCGACCTCGCCCGGCGCCAAGAGCAGCGGCCGCGACGCCGCCCCGCGCCTACCGCCGCCCCCGCCGAGCGCTACCGGAGTCTCACCCCGTCCGCCGCGAGGCCGGCCGGCGGCGCCCCTCCCACCGCCGCGCCCGATCCCCTCGCCGCCGCCGCCCAGCTCGCCGCCCGCGGCCTCGCCGCCCTCGAGC
>RFGL01000027.1 GCA_003697015.1 Acidobacteriota bacterium
ATAGCTCAACTGGATAGAGCATCTGACTACGGATCAGAAGGTTGGGGGTTCGACTCCTCCTGGCTGCACCATCTAACTCCCTGGATAGCAACAAGTTAGACCTTGAACTCCTCCTCCGGCGGGTAGCGGAAGATCGCGTAGGGCATGTCGTGGTAGGCGCTGATCTCCGGGCGCGGATCTGCGCTTCGCAGCACCGGCTCGAGCCGACCGGTCAGCCTCTCCCTCCAGTCCGTCACGGCGCCGCCCCCATCATCGGTCCCGTTGCGTAGTCGGTTGGTGAGCTGCACGGCAGGTCGAGCTGAGCCAGGCTGCCGGCGACCTGGTAGTGCAGGCGCCGGTACTGGTGGAGGCGGAGCAGCTCGCGCTCCACGTCAGCGGCGCCCATCAGGTACATGCGCCAGTCCCGCGAGTCGACGATCTTCCGGGCGTTGGGCTCCGCCGCGGCCATCGCGTGCAGGAGGTAGAGGAAGCTCTCTTCGGGCAGGTGGTACGACACGAATTCCTTCACGAGCGTTCCCCTCATCAGACCAAAGTCCACGGCCATACGCAGTAGGGCGGCGGCTACGCGTTCGGTGGTCGACTTCGACCAATTGCCCGACATCTCGACCCCGCGACGCTTCCCGAGCTGCTGCAAGTAGGGCAGTACGTCGTCCGTCCGGATGCGGTAGGTGCCGTCGGTGTACCGGTCGTAGAGCCAGCCGGTGAGGAAGTCCCGCAGCAAGAACTCGTCCCGGGTCATGTGCCAAAGCAGGAGCGGCTTCCAGACCTGACGGTCGCAGCCGGCCTTGGCGAGCTCAACCAGCGGGCGATCGCGGCCGGCGGGGTCGAAGCGACGGCTGAGCACGAACGCGACGTCGCGGAGCCAGTTCCTGCTCTTGGAGGCGACGGCGTTGTCGCTCTTGATGCGCTGGAGGTTGTCGGACTTGGACGACGAGAGATCCCAGCTCTGGAACGCCGCGTACGTCTCCTCGATCAAGGAGCCCTTGATGATCGTGAACGACGACACGACGCTGGCGCGGGACTTCGCCATCAGCCCTCCAGCCTTGCGTACGGGATCGCGGGGCTCCCCGGCTCGCCTCGTGCGAAGCCGGCGGCCAGCAGCGTGATCACTTCGTCGTCCACCGAGTAGGTGCCGGGGAGCGGGACGGCGCGACCCTCTGCGGATCGGCGGAGCTTGCGGACGGCTTCGCGCTGTTGCGAGGTCAAAAGCTCGAAGCCGGCCATGGCCTCCGTGAGGTCCCCGTCTCGTAGCGCGGCCAGGCGCTTGAACAACGGCGCCCACCGCTCCCCCTCGTCCAGCCAGCGCTGCCAGTTCTCCTCGAAGGCGTCCTCCACCGCGGGCGGTAGATTCCACAGAGTGATGCAGTTCGGCGGGTTGAACAGCTCGCGGCAGCGGCTTTCGGCCACCTCGAATACGACGCGTGCCTGAGCGAAGAAATAGAGATCTCCTCAACTTTGAGTGGGTTGAGGAAGTGGTGGATCGAGCACAATACCTCCACAGTTGAGAAAGAGCATAGCGATCAGGGCCTGGTGGGAATGGAAGCCGTAGGCTCGCCTCGCGACGAGCCTGAGCTTGGCATTGAGGCCTTCGACGAGACCATTGGTGATGCGGTGATCGACGTAGGCCAAGATCCCGTCGAAGTACTTTCGGACGGTGCGGGCGGCCTTGACGAACGGTTTCAGCCTGGATCGAGAGGCCCACGCGAGCCATGCGCGCAGGACCTCGCGGGCATCGTCGAGATTCGTTTGCTCCAGAGCCTCGGCGAGCGTTTCTTTCAAGAGGTAGGCCCGGTAAAGAGGCTGGTGGGTTCGCTGGAGCTCGCTGAGGCGCGAGTGCTCGCTCGGAGACAGCTTCGAAGGGTTCTTGAGCAGCACGTAGCGCAGATTCTTGATGGCTTTTCGTGCCGACCCCGCGCATCCTTCTCTCACGATCGAACGCCGGACTTCGTCCAGAGCCGCACTGGCGAGTTGCTGGACGTGAAAGCGATCGAAAACGACTCGGGCGCGGGGCAGGCGCTCCTGGATGGCCTTGAGGTAACCCGCTGCCATATCGATGGTTACCAGGTCGAGCTGCTCGCAGCCAGGCTCTCCGAGGTGGTCGAAGAACGCATGCAGAGTCTCGGCACGGCGCCCTGGCGCGGCCCAGACCACGCGGCGCGCGTCGTGGTCGACAACGAGCGTCAGATAGCGGTGCCGTTTGCGGTAGCTGAACTCGTCCACGCCGATACGCCGCAGCTGAGACATTCGCTCGGGATCGAGACGACGCCTCACGACCCGATGCACGATGCTGCCCACCGTCGCCCAGGCAATGCGAAGCAGCCGGCTGACCTGCGTCTGGTCGGTGACCTGGGCGAGGTAGGCCGCCATCTCCTCGA
The DNA here is from genome assembly GCA_003697015.1 of Acidobacteriota bacterium. Classification (GTDB taxonomy): domain Bacteria; phylum Acidobacteriota; class Thermoanaerobaculia; order Multivoradales; family J023; genus J023. The sequence goes on from RFGL01000027.1 coordinate 2,376, forward strand.
ATTCGTAGGTGAACCGGCTCCCGTGCTCCGCCCAGGGAACCTTCTCGGTGCGGACACCACAGCCTCGACACGATACCCGCCAGGGCTCGTAGAGCAGATGGACGCCGATACGGCCGATCGAGAGATGACGCCACCGGCGCTGGTGGCGGCGGTCGTAGCGGGGAGCCTGGCGCCCGCACTCCCCGCAGCGCGACGTGCGCCACGTCGGGCGCACGACGACCGCCAGGTCGCCATCCGGCGTAAAGAGCACCTCTTCGACGTACATCTTCGTGACACCGAGCAGACGACGCAGTACAGTAGTGGTGCGC
>RFGL01000340.1 GCA_003697015.1 Acidobacteriota bacterium
GCGCGAGGAGTGACGAGCCACGCGTGGCGAGGCCCCCGCTGGCACTGTGCGCCGGCGGTCCGATCGGGCTCCATCCAGGGCGCTTGCCGGCGCAGGGGCAGCCTTCCCCGTCACCGGGAAGGCGTCAACTGCGGGTGCCTGGGTCAGGGCTCGCGCAGGAGCGAAGCGGGATCGACGGCGGTGGCGCGCCAGGCCGGCAGCCCGCTCGCCCCCAAGGCGACGCCGGTGAGGACGAGCAGCGCAGCGGTGAGACTGGCGAAGTCCGTCGACGACAAGCCGTACAGACGGCTGGCCAGCAGTCGGTTGAGAGCGGCGGCGAGCACCACCCCCGGGACGTAGCCGGAGACGACCATGCTCAGGCCGCGCCCGAACACGGCTCGGCGGAGGCTCCCGGGCGCTGCGCCGAGGCTCAGCCGGATGCCGATCTCCCGCCGGCGGCTGCCGACGACGAACGCCAGAACCCCGTACAGACCGATCGCCGTGAGCACGGCCGCCAGAGCGCCGAGCGACGCCATCCCCACGGCGAGGTATCTCGGTCGCCGCAGCGCCGCGTCCACGTCGTCCGCAAGGCGGCGGACCCGGCTCACGGGTACTCTCGAATCGACCGCCTGAATCGCCGATCGGAGCTGCGGGGCGAACGCCGCCGGCGGCGCAGCCACCCGCGCATGGAGGGTCACGTTCGGTTGATGGTCCTGGGTGAGAGGGCGGTACAAAAACGGTTCCGGGGGGGCCTGCAACGTCCCGTGCCGGCTATCCGCGACCACGCCGATCACCCGGTACGGCTCCGGCCCGTCGAAGCCTGCCAGCTCGAGGGTGCGGCCGACGGCCTCTTCGTCCGGCCAGAGACGATTCGCCAGCGCTTCGCTGACGATCACCACCGGCTCGCGGTCCGCGGCGTCGAGCTGCGGGTCGAAATCGCGCCCGCGCAGGAGGCTGATCCCCAGGGTGTCGAAATAGCCTGCCGATACGACGTTGCCGGCGATCGGCACCGGTTCGTCACCGCCGGTCGCCACCTCCCACAACAAGCGATTGTCGCCCAGGGGCGCAAGAGCAGCCAGGGCCGCGGACCTCACTTCGGACAGGCTCCGCACGTGCGCGAGGACCCTGTCGTGGAAGGCCTTCACCTCGTCCGCCTGAAGCTCGGTTACGCCCGGAGAAACCGCCGCCAGGATCACGCCGTCGACGGTGAAACCCGGATCGATTCGGGCCTGCGCCACCAGGCTTCTGGTAACAAGGAATACGCTGTGGAGAAGGATCAGGGACAGGGCGATCTGGGCCACCGCGAAGGTGCCGAAGATCCCCGCTCGCGGCCGATCGGCGAAGCTCCCGAGCCGTGCCGACTCCGCGGCTCCGTACGTCGAGGGGCGTATCGCGATCGATCCCTGCTCCGCGCGTCGCATCCGCCAGAGCACCGGCGCCAGCGCGATCATGCCGCACGCCAGACCGATGGCGAAGGCTGCTGCGACGTTCCACCCGACCAGCGGAAGCTCCGCCGGCCTGATCTGCGGCGGGAGGACGAGGCGTTGCCCGGCATTCGCCAGCCACGATCCGGCCACGAGCCCGGCAGCGCTTCCGAGAGTCGCGACGATCGCCGTCTCCAAGGCGAACTGCCTGGCGAGTCGACCGCTGCTCGCGCCGTGGGCGAGCCTCAATGCGATCTCTTCACGACGGCCGAGAAACCTCACCAGGAAGAGGATCGACAGATTCGCGCACGTGATCAGAAGGATCAAGCCGGCGGCGACGGCGATCAGCCGCATCCGATCGACGATCAGGCCCCTCGGGCCATCCGAGATCGCCGCCTGCCCGAGGGGAACGAAGCGCAACGACCATCCGCCGCCACCGCCTTGCGGGAGCCGTTCCCCGGCGCGGGCCGTCCACTCGTCCAGCCACGCCTTGGCCTGCGCCGGCGCCACGTCTTCACCAAGCCTGACGATCCCTCCCAGCCAGCGTAGCGTCCTGCGCTCGAGCAATCGAAAAGCGGCAAGCGCCGGCTGGACTTGCGGCTGCATGGCCACCGGTACCCAGACGTCCGTCCGATACTCGAGATCCACCCCCTCGAAGCCCTCCGCCACGCCGATGATCTCGAAGCTCCCTGCGCCGAGGGTCACTGCGGTGCCCATGACCCTTCCGTCGCCGCCGAACTGACTGCGCCACAATCCTTCCGAGATCACCGCCACCGGGCGCTCGGCATCCTCCGCCGTCATCGCTCGTCCTGCGATCGTCCTCACGCCGAGGATGCGGAAGTAATTGTCGGAAACCAACGCGCCGCGCACCAACCTCGATCCGCCGTCGACCGCCATCCCCATCTCGACCGCGACGTACGCCGCCGCATCGCCGACGGACTCGGCATTCATGGAGCTGCGCAAGTCCCGAAACTCCGGCCACGACAAGGTGTTCCGCCCGAGCGCCCAAAGCCGGCCGCCGGCGACCGCCGCCAGGGGATCGACGAGTATGCCTTCGACGATCTGCAGGACGCCGCTACCCGCGCCGACGCCGAGGGCGAGCAGCAACGTTGCGACGACCACCAGAGAGAGCCGCGCACGAAGCGCCCGAATCGCGTATCGAAGGTCGGTTGCGACTGCGTCCATCATGTGGAATACCGCGGCAATCCCGTTGCGAGATCGTGGGCGTGCACCATTCTCGGTTGATCACTCGGGCCCCGGCGCAGCTCCGCTCCGGAACTCCAGCTCGACGGTCCGGCCGCGCTCGACGGTCACCCGCGGCCAGCGCTTGCGGGGTGGGTTGCAGCTGGCGCCGGCGCAGAGGTCGACGCGGTAGGGGCCTGGGGGGAGGGAGGGGACGAGGGTCCGCTCGCCGGTGCAGGGGACTTGGCGGGAGGTGGATGGGGGCTCGCCGGCCAGGCTTCGGACCCTCACCACGCCGTCGTCGCAGTCGAGGCGGAGGGCGCCGCCGATGGCCTCGATGCGGGGCTCGCCGATCTGATACCCGCCGCGTTGGAGCTCGAGGGTGGCCTCGAAGCTCAAGTCGGGTCGGGGCAGGAAGTGGGGGTGACGGAGGGTGAAGACCAGGCGCCAGCGGCCGGTGGGCAGGAGGCGCAGGCGGACGGCGTCTTCGTCCTGGGCGATGCTCGGGCGGGCCAGCTCCTCGTCGCGGCCGGTGGCGAGGATCCGGGCGGTGACCTCCGCAGCGCGCAGGTCGGGCAAGGGACCGCCGTCGAGCACCCGCGGCCTGAGGTCGACGGCCGGGGCGCACTCCAGGTGGAAGAGCCCGAGATCGGTGACGACGTCGTCGGCGAGCACCTGGAGGTCGTCGGCGCGGAGCGGATCGGTGGCGGTGAAGGCCCAGGTCCAGCGCGTGAAGCCCTCCGGCCGCAAGGCCAGCCGGTAGACCCCGGGGCTGAGAGGCCCGATCCGCAGGCGGTCGCGGCCGGCACCGCCGAAGGGCAGCCGGTCGAGGGCGAGGATCCCGTCCGCCGCCGACGCCCGGGCCAGCCGCTCGGCACCGTCCTCGCCGGCGAAGGCGGCGGAGGTCTCGAGGGGCACGACGCGGGCCGCGGCGGTAGGGGGCGGGCGCATGCCGTCGTCGCAGGCCGCGGTGAGCGTCAGGCTGGCCGCCGCCACCCGCCGTGCCCACAACCGCGCCGTCCCCTCTGCGAGCTCGGTTTCGAGCACCGGCGCGAAGCCTTCGTCGCCGTACTCGACGGCCAGCTCGATGCGGCCGTCGACCCCCGCTTCCCCCAGCAAGCGGGCGGTGAGGCGGTGGCGGCCGGGGTAGAGGCCGGTGGCCGACGCCCGGCCGGACTGATCGCTGGTGATCACCCGCCGCAACTTGGCGGCGCGGATCTCGTCGTCGTCGAGGGTCATCGCCGGCGCCTCCCCCAGCCGCTCGATCGCCAGCTCGACCCCGGGCAGCGGGCGGCCGCCGTCGCGCGCCTCGAGCCACACCTCGGCGCCGGTCGCCAGCTCGACCTCCCCCCGCTGCGGGCGGTTTTCCTCGATCCTCAGCAGCGACTCGCCCTCGACGAAATCGCGATGGGCGGCCACCAGCCGGTAGCTGCCGCTGGCGAGGCCGGGCAGCTTCGCCACGCCGCCGCGGCGGGTCTCGCCCGCGACCAGGGGCAAGGCGACCCCGGCGCCGCCCGGCGGCGGCAGGACCGCAACCTTCGCTCCCTCCACCGGGCCGCCGTCCGCCCGCCGCACGCGGACGATCAGCGCCAGGCCTTCCTCGGCGGCCAGCCGGCCGTCGAAGCGGACGTAGAAGTCGGCCTGTCCGACGTCTCCGGGCGCCAGCACCACCGAGCGCTCCTCGGGTTCGCTCTGCGCCAGGTTGGCGGCGCTCGGCGCCACCCGCCAGCGGCCGTCGGGCAGCACCATCTCGTAGCGCCCGTTGGTCGGATCGGTGAGGGTGCTCACCCGCTCGAAGCGCGAGCCGCCGAGACGGCGGGCGGCGTCGATCCACGGCCCGGGCTCGACCAGGCTGGCGCTCACCTCGATCGGAATCAGCGGCCCGCCCTCGGCCTCGACCACCCCCGTCAGCCGGGCGGGGGCGACGTAGGTCCAGGTGACGAGGTGGTCGCCGGGATCGCCGGCCAGATCCAGCCGTACCTGGTGGCGGTCGCTGGCGTGGCCGTTGTGCTCGACCGCCACCAACAGATACCCCGCCGGCGGCTCGACCGACAGCAGCCAGTCGCCGGCCACCAGCCGCCGCTCGATCAGCAGCCCACCGAACGGCGAAGCGCTCAGGGTGCGGCCGGTCTGGAGATGGTGGTAGAGGACGCGGAAGAGGCGGTACGAGTCGTCCGACACCCGCAGCTCGGCGGCCACCGGCACCCCGGGCCACAGCTCGATCTCCACCCGCTGCGGCCGCTCGTCGCCGGCGAGCAGGGTGACCACCGGCGGTTGGTGGTAGGGATTGTCGGCCGGCAACACCATGTCGGGATGATGGAGGCCCCGGAGCTCGACGGCGTAGCGGCCGGGAGCCAGGTCGGTGAAGCGCACCCGTCCTCGCGCGTCGGTGGTGCCGAAGCCGTACCTCCGCCCGGCGGCGGGCGGCGGATCCTCGAGGGGCCTCGTCACCACCGCTTCGCCGGCCAGCGGCCGCCCGTCGCGCTCCCGAACCACCACCTCGATCACCCCGTCCTGCGCCGCGGCCGGTCCGCCGCCGATCGAAGCCAGGACGGCGAGGAGGAGAATCGCTGTACGGCGGGTGCGCATGTTTCTACCCGATACTACGCCCAGCCGCGCCCGAGCGTTGGTCGCAGGAGCTCCCGCAGCTGCGCCCCCCTGCCCCGGCCCGGGCGGTGGTCGCCCGGGCGACGGCACAGGTGGACTGACGGGGTCTCAACCCGCCGGCAACAGCAGGCGCTCGACGGCGGTGGCGCGGCCGGTGGCGTCGTCGACGTCGATCAGGGCGCCGGCGAGTCGCGGGTCGCCCTTGGCGACTTCGAGGGAGACCTTGGTCTGGAGCTCGAACTTCTTCAGCACCTTGTCGGCGCGGAAGCCGATGATGCCGCCGTAGGCGCCGGTCATGCCGACGTCGGTGATCAGGGCGGTGCCGCCGGGCAGAATGCGCTCGTCGGCGGTGGGGACGTGGGTGTGGGTGCCGAGGACGGCGCTCACCCGGCCGTCGAGGTAGAAAGCCATGGCCTGCTTCTCGCTCGTCACCTCGGCGTGGAAATCGACCAGCACCACTTTGACCTCGGCCGGCAGCTCCTCGAGCAGGCGATCCGCCACCTTGAAGGGGGAGTCGAGATCCGACATGTAGACCCGCCCCTCGAGGTTGATCGTCGCCACCTTGATGCCGCTGCGGCTGGTGCCGACGTGGATCCCCTTGCCCGGATTGCCGTTCGGGTAGTTGGCCGGCCGCAGGAGGTTCGGACGGGCGTCGAGGAGGGGCAGGATCTCGCGCTTGTCCCAGATGTGATTGCCGCTGGTGAAGCAGTCGATGGGCAGGGCCTCGAGCTCTTCGAGGATCGCCTTGGTGACGCCGTAGCCGCCGGCGGCGTTCTCCAGATTGACCACCGCGTAGTCGACTCCGCGTTCCTCGATCAGGGTCGGCAGCAGGCGCTCCACCGCCCGCCGCCCCGGCTTGCCGACCAGATCGCCGACGTGCAGCAGCCTCATCGCGCGTACTCGATCGAGCGGGTCTCGCGGATCACCGTGACCTTGATCTCGCCCGGGTAGGTCAGCTCCCCTTCGATCTTCTTGGCCACGTCGCGCGCCAGCCACACCGCCGCCTCGTCGGTGATCTTCTTGGCGTCGACGATCACCCGCACTTCGCGCCCGGCCTGGATGGCGAAGCTCTTCTGCACCCCCTTGAAGCCGGTGGCCAGCTCCTCCAGCTTCTCCAACCGCTTGATGTAACTCTCCAGCACCTCGCGCCGCGCCCCGGGGCGGGCCGCCGACAGCGCGTCGGCGGCGGTGACCAGGACCGCCTCGACGGTCTGCGGGTCGAAGTCGCCGTGGTGGCAGGCCATGGCGTGCACCACCGCCTCCGACTCGCCGTACTTGCGCAGGAGGTCGATGCCGATGTGCAGATGCCCGCCGTCCATCTCGCGGTCGACCGCCTTGCCGACGTCGTGCAACAGCCCGGCGCGCCTGGCGACGTGGACGTCGGCCTTGAGCTCCGCCGCCATCGTCGCCGCCAGGTAGGCGACCTCCTTCGAGTGCTTGAGCACGTTCTGGCCGTAGGAGGTGCGGTAGCGCAGGCGGCCGAGGAGCTTGACCAGCTCGGGGTGGATGTCCGCCAGGTTGAGCTCCAGCACCGCCGCCTCGCCCTCCTGGTGCACCCGTTCCTCGAACTCGGCCTTGGTCTTCTCCACCACCTCCTCGATGCGCGCCGGGTGGATGCGGCCATCCGAGATCAGCCGCTCGAGGGCGACGCGGGCGATCTCGCGGCGGTAGGGATCAAAGCCCGAGAGGATCACCGCTTCCGGCGTGTCGTCGACGATCAGGTCGACGCCGGTGGCCATTTCCAGGGCGCGGATGTTGCGCCCCTCGCGGCCGATGATCCGCCCCTTCATCTCGTCGTTGGGCAACAGCACCACCGATACGGTGGTCTCGGCGACGAAGTCCGAGGCCGAGCGCTGGATGGCGTTGGCGATGATGCGCTGGGCGTGCTTGTAGCCCTGCTCCTTCGCTTCGTCCTCGATGCGCTTGACCAGGTGCGCGGCCTCGTTGCGCGCCTCGCTCTCCATCAAACGGACCAGCTCCTCCTTGGCCTGCTGGCCGGTGAGGCCGGCGATCTGCTCCAGCTTGGCACGCTCCTGCTCGATCAGCCGGTCGAGCTCCTGCTGCCGCTCGTCGAGCTCGCGCTCCCGCGCCGCCAGGGCACGCTCCAGCCGGCTCACCTCCTGATCGCGCTTGGCGACGTCGGCGAGCTGCTTGTCGAGCTTGTCGCCGCGTTGCTCGAGACGCCGTTCGAGCTTCTCCAGCTCGGCGCGCTGCTTGCGCGAGATCTTCTCGAACTCGTTGCGCGCCTGGAGCAGCTTCTCCTTCGCCGCCAGCTCGGCTTCGCGGGTGCGCGCCGCGGCGTCCTGCTCGGCCTTTTGACGGATCTCCGCCGCCCGGCCCTCAGCGTCGGCCAGCAGCCGTCGCGCCGACCGACGGACGACGAGGAAATAGGCTTGAATGGCGACGGCGATTGCCAGCAGGATCGCCACCGCCCAGATTGCTTGCGTCACGGGCCACCCCCGAAGGTGGTGCGGCAGGGGGTGGGGTGCGGGTTCGATCGCGGGTGATGAAAGGAAGTATCCCCCGCAGGCTGTGAGAGCCCTAGTGGTGGTTAGAACCGTGTTCCAACCAAGTGGGTGTCCGCGCCGCGGGCCATTAGCGTCCTCGTACGAGCGAGGCTGGCACAGGCCCGACGGATTGAGACTCCCGTGCGCTTTCTGTTGGTTCTAGCGTACTGAGTGACCCATCACCAACCGCACGGGGGATCTTCCTGAGTTTATCATCGTTCCCAGACGTGGCGCTACCTCCGCGGTGTGGTCCTCATTCGTGCAGTGCGTCGGTCAGCTCGGCGGTGAGCGCCGCCACCTTGTCCATGATCCGATCCCGTTCCCCTTCCTGCTGCTTGCTGCATTGATCGAGCTCGTTCGCCAGGTTGAGCGCCGCCAGGATGGCGATCTTGCCGCGGTCGAGGGTGCTGATCCGCTCGCCGACCTCGCGCATCTTGCGGTCGACGACCGCCGCCAGCGCCTCGAGGTGTTCCCGGTCATGCTCCCCGCGGACGGGATAGACCTGGCCGAAAATCTCCACCTCGATGGTCGTGGTGCTCTTCGCAGCCATCTCGTACCCGCTCGCGAAGCTCCGGTGCTCTCTGGCAAACCTTACGATTCCAGAGAGTTACGAACAACCGGGACTATAGCACAGAACGGCGGGAAGGGGGCTCGCGTCCTAGCCCTCGAGCAGGGACTCGAGGTGGGCGACCAGCTTCTCGACGCGTTGCCGCACCTCCCGGCGCTCCTCCTCCCAGGCGCCGGCGCCGTCGCCGCGCGCCGCGGCGAGCTCCCGCTCGAGGGTCTGGACGCGGTCCTTGAGCTCGTCGCGTTCGGCGGTCAGCTCGCGGTTGGCGGCGCGCAGCTCGCGCAGGCGGGCCGCCGCTTCGTGGACGCGGGCCTCGAGATTCTTCAGCCAGGCGATCTTCATCCCTCGGCCTCGTGACGGCGACCGAAGCGCCGTTCCAGCGCCGCGTAGAGGGCGGCGTGGCGGGCGTTGACCTCTTCCTGGGTCAGGGAGCGGTCGCCGGCGTGGTAGTGAAAGGTGATCGTGGTGTTGACCATCCCCGGCGCCACCCCCTTGCCCGTATAGCGGTCCTTGAGCTCGAAACGCACCAGCTCGGGGGCGCGCTCGGCCTCGATCCGCTCGGCGATTTCGCGCCAGGTGACCGCCAGCGGATGGCTCAGGGTGGAGTCGACGATGATGCCGGGCAGGCGCGGCGGCAGGGCGACGGCGAGATCCTCGCCGGGGGCGAGGAGGGCCCGGGTGGCGAGCTCGGCGACGTAGAGACGCAGCGGCAGGTCCTCCTCGTCGAGCTCGCCGATGAAGCCCACCACCGTCCGCGGGTCGTCCCGGCGGACGATCTCGGCGCTGGCGCCGGCGACCAGCCGCGCCACCGCCTGCGGTCGCAGCTCGAGGCCGACGCCGGCGGCCTCCGCCAGGCTCTCGACCACCCCCTTGAGGTCGTAGAAGTCGAGGGTCAGCTGGCGCTCCCACGGCGTGCCGAGGGCGCCGCCGGCGACCAGGCCGACGGTCTCCATCTCGCTCGCCGGCGTACCGGGGATGGCGCAGGGGTGCTCCTCCCCCGCCGCATCGGCGGCGAAGACGTGGCCGATCTCGAACAGCCGCACGGCGCTGGCACCGCGCCGCAGGTTGTAGCGCGCGCTCGCCACCAGGTCGGGCAGGAGGGAACGGCGCATCACGGCGTAGCGGTCCGACAGCGGGTTGGCCAGTGCCCGGGCCGGCCGCTCGCCGTAGAGCGAGGGGTAGGCAGCGTCGCGCCGGCGATCGAGGAAGGCGAAGTCGATCGCCTCGGCGAAGCCGCACGCCGCCAGGTGGTCGGCGAGGATGCGACGCAGCCGGTGCTCGGGGCGCTCGGGGGCGTCGGGAGGACCGATCGCCGGCAGGGTGGCGGGAAGGCGATCGAAGCCGACGTGGCGCAGGATCTCCTCGTAGACGTCCGCCGGATAGGGGTTGGCGAAGTCGTAGTAGCGCCACGACGGGGCGCTCACCCGCCAGCCGCGGCCGCCGTCCGGCGCCGGCGCGGCGGCGAGGGCGAAGCCCAGGCCCTGGAGGATGCGCTCGATCTCCTCCGGCGCCACCGGCAGGCCGCCGAACGCCTCGACCGCCCGCTGCTCGATGGTCACCTGCGGCGGCCACTCCGGCCGCGGGTGCGACACGTCGAGGGCGCCGGCGAGGATCTCGCCCCCCGCCACCTCGACGATCAACGACGCCGCCCAGCGCGCCGCCCACAGGCAGGCTTCCGGATCGGCGCCGCGCTCGAAGCGGTGGCTGGCGTCGGTGTGCATGCCGAGCTTCTTGGCCCCGCGGCGCACGGTGAGAGGATCGAAGTGGGCCGCTTCGAGCAGCACGTCGCGGGTGGTCTCCGTCACCTCGCTGTCGCGCCCCCCCATGACCCCGGCGATGCCCACCGGCCGCTCGCGATCGGCGATCACCAGGACCTCCGGATCGAGGGCCCGCGTCTCGCCGTCGAGGGTCACCACGCTCTCCCCGGGCCGTGCCCGCCGCGCCACCAGCCGGGCGCCCGCGAGGCGCGCCAGGTCGTAGGCGTGGAGCGGCTGGCCGGCGGCCCACAGAACGTAATTGGTGACGTCGACCACGTTGTTGATCGAGCGCTGGCCGATCGCCTCCAGGCGCTCGACCAGCCACCGCGGGCTGGGGCCGACCGCGACCCCGCGGATGACCAGGGCGACGAAGCGCGGGCACAGCTCCGGGCTTTCCACCACCACCTGCGCACGGGCCGAAGCCGGCTCGGCAGCGGCGGTGATCTCCACCCGCGGCGGGCGCAGGGGGCGGTCGAAGGCGACCGCCGCCTCCCGCGCCACCCCGAGGTGGCACATGGCGTCGGGACGGTTGGTGGTGACGTCGATCTCCAGCACCACGTCGCCGCCGCCGCCGCCGTCGAGCGGCTCCTCCCCCTCCACCGCCAGGCCGGCGGCGGTCAGACGCTCGGCGAGCGCGGCGAGCTGCTCGCCATCGAGCTCGACGTAGTCGGCGAGCCAGTTGCGCGAGAACCGCATCAGCCCCGCACCTGTCGCAGCAGCCGCTCGTCGTTGTCGAAGAGCAGGCGGATGTTGGGGATGCCGTAGCGGATCATCGCCACCCGATCGAGGCCGAGGCCGAAGGCGAAGCCGCTGTAGCGGGACGGGTCGACGCCGCAGGCGGCGAGCACCCGCGGATCGACCATGCCCGAGCCGAGGATCTCGATCCAGCCGGTGGCCGAGCAGGTGCCGCAGGCGGCGGCGCCGTCGATCTCGCCGCTGCCGGCGCAGAAGGGGCAGGTGATGTCGACCTCCGCCGACGGCTCGGTGAAGGGGAAGTAGCTCGGCCGCAGGCGCACTCCGGTGTCGGGACGGAAGAGGCGCTTGACGAAGGCCTCGAGGGTGCCTTTCAGGTCCCCGAGGGTGATGCCTTCGGCCACCGCCAGCCCCTCGACCTGGTGGAACATCGGCGAATGCCGCAGGTCGTTGTCGTTGCGGTAGACCCGTCCCGGGCAGATGACGCGGATCGGCGGCCCGCCGCCCTGCTGCTCGATCCGCGCCCTCATGGTGCGGATCTGCACCGGCGAGGTATGGGTGCGGAGCAGGAGACCGCCGTCGAGAAAGAGGGTGTCCTGGGTGTCCCGCGCCGGGTGGCCGGGGGGCATGTTGAGGAGGGTGAAATTGTGCTCCTCGTCCTCGATCTCCGGCCCCTCGGCGACGCTGTAGCCGAGCTCGGTGAAGATCGCCTCGACGGCGCGGCTGACCCGGGTCACCGGATGCAGCGCCCCGAGGCGCGGCCGGCGGCCGGGCAGGGTGACGTCGAGGGCCGGGCGAGCGGCTGCCGCGGCCTCGTCCTCGAGGGCGGCGGCGAGGGCTTCGAGGCGTGCTTCGACCGCCTGCTTGAGGCGGTTGACCGCCTGGCCGTACGCCCGGCGCTCGGCCGGCGGAATCTCCTTCATCCGCCCCATCAGGGCCTTGAGCCGGCCCCGCTTGCGCCCCAGCCAGGCGAGGCGCAGGGCCTCCCAGCCGGCGCGGTCGCTCACCTCACCGGCTTCCCGCTCGAGCCGCTCGTGCAGGGCCTCCAGGTCGCCGGCGGCGACCTCGTCGATCGGCGTCTCGGACATGCTGCCCCCCCGCCCCGGCCTCAGCGCTCGCCGTAGGCCGCCTCGAGGGCGGCGCGGGCGGCGTCGACCAGGCGGGCGAAGGCCTCGCCGTCGCGCACCGCGAGGTCGGCGAGCATCTTGCGGTCGACCACCACTCCGGCCTTGCTCAGGCCGTCGATCAAGCGGTTGTAGGACATGCCGTGCTGGCGGGCGGCGGCGTTGATGCGGATGATCCACAGGCCGCGCATCTGGCGCTTGCGCTGGCGCCGATCGCGGTAGGCGAAGGCGCGGGCGCGATCGACCGCCTCCTTGGCTACCCGATGGGCCTTGGAGCGGGCGCCATAGAAACCCTTGGCTTCCTTCAGTATCTTCTTGCGCCGGCGGGCGCGCTTCGGTCCCCGTTTGACTCGGGCCATGATCGAACCTCGTTTTCTGCTCCCTGGCGGAGCGGTCATCGGCACCGTGCGGTGCCGCTGGCCGGGCTGGACGGCTCCCTCCAACGCCGGCCGGTTTCTGCGGTGATCTACCTAGCGGGCCACGGCAAGACGCCGGCTGCGCTCGCGGCGGGCCTCATCGGCCGAATCTTCGCTGGAGATTCTCGACCATCGCCGAATCGCCCGCGCATCGCGGCCTGGACCCGGCACCGGGATTCCGTCCCCTCGCCGGCGGCCGACGTTCACCTTCACCCCGCCTTGCTAGCGGTGGAGCATCTGCTTGATGGCGTTCTCGAACGCCGCCGCCACCTTGGTCGCCTTGCGCAGCTTGCGCTTGCGCTTGGTGCTCTTCTTGGTCAGGATGTGGGTGTGCTCGGAATGACGGCGCAGCACCTTGCCACGGGCGCTGACTTTGAAGCGCTTGGCGGCGCCGCGATGGGTCTTCTGTTTGGGCAAGATCGCCTCCTTTTCGTTCCTAGAGCTCGTTGCGCCGCTGGCGGATCAGCTCCGTTGCGTGGTCGATGAATGCCTCGGGGGTCATGCTGCCGAGCTCGCCGCCACTGCGCCGGCGGACGTTGATCATACCCGCTTCGGCCTCGCGCGCGCCCACCACCACCATGTAGGGCACCTGCTGCACCTGGGCTTCGCGGATGCGGTAGCCGAGCTTCTCGTTGCGCGCGTCGAGCTCGGCGCGCAGGCCGGCGTCGACCAGCCGGCGATGGACGTCCTCGCCGTAGTCGAGGAATTTCTCCGAGATCGGCAGCACCACCGCCTGCACCGGCGCCAGCCACAGGGGGAAACGACCGGCGGTGTGCTCGATCAGGATGCCGATGAAGCGCTCGATCGAGCCGAGCATGGCGCGGTGGATCATCACCGGCCGGTGCTCGGCGCCGTCCTCGCCGACGTAGGTCAGGGCGAAGCGCTGCGGCAGCTGGTAGTCGAGCTGGATGGTACCGAGCTGCCACGAACGACCGATGGCGTCGGCGACCTGAAAGTCGATTTTGGGACCGTAGAACGCGCCGTCGCCCTCGTTGATCTGATAGGCGATCCCCTGGCGCTCGAGGGCTTCCATCAGGGCGCGCTCGGCGTGATCCCACACCTCGTCGCTGCCCAGGCGCTTCTCCGGTCGCGTCGAGACTTCGATCTCGACGTCGTGGAAGTCGAAGGTGTCGTAGATGCGGAGGATCATCTCCGTCATCGCCCGCACCTCGTCGCCGATCTGTTCCTCGCGGCAGAAGACGTGCGCGTCGTCCTGGCAGAAGGAGCGTACCCGGGTCAGGCCGGTGACCACGCCGCTGCGCTCGTAGCGGTGCAGGCGGCCGAAGTCGGCGTAGCGGATCGGCAGGTCGCGGTAGGAGCGCAGCCGGGTGCCGAAGATCTGACAGTGGGTGGGGCAGTTCATCGGCTTGACCGCGAAACGCCGGTCGTCGACCTCGGTGAAGAACATGTTGTCGCGGTAGTTCTCGTAGTGCCCCGAGGTATGCCAGAGCTCCAGGTCGAGGATCTGCGGGGTGATCACCTCCTGGTAGCCGTAGCCCGTCTGCAGCTGGCGCACGAAGCTCATCAGGCCGTTGTAGATCAAGGCCCCCTTGGGGTGGAAGAAGGGGGTCGCCGGCGCCTCGGGCTGGAAGCTGAAGAGGTCGAGCTCCGGCCCCAGCCGCCGGTGGTCGCGGGCCCGCGCCTGGGCCAGCTGCTCCTCGTACGCGCGCAGATCCTTGGCAGAGGCGAAGGCGGTGCCGTAGATGCGCTGCAGGCGCTCGTTCGACTCGTCGCCCTTCCAGTAGACCGACGACGCCTCGAGCAGCTTGACGGCACCGATCTGCGACGCCCGCTGGACGTGGGGCCCGCGGCAGAGGTCGGTGAAGCGGCCGTGGCGGAAGAGGGTGATCGTCTCCCCTTCGGGGATGTCCGCCAGGCGTTCGACCTTCAGCCTCTCCCCCATCTCGGCGAAGAGCTTCGCCGCCTCCTGGCGCGAGATCTCGATGCGCTCGAAGGGCGCGTCCTCGGCCAGGATCTCCTTCATCTTGGCCTCGATGCGCTCCAGGTCTTCGGGGGTGAAGGCGCGCGGGAAGCGGAAGTCGTACTGGAACTTCTCGCTGTGATCCTGGCGCCCGACGTCGATCTCCACCTCCGGCCACAGACGCTTGACCGCGTCGGCCATGACGTGCTCGGCGCTGTGGCGGATGAAGATTCCCGCCTCCGGATCCCGGCTGGTGATCAGACGCAGGGCGCCGCTCCGGTCGAGGGGCTGGCGCAGGTCGACGAGCTCGCCGTCGACCGCGGCGCCGACCGCCGCCCTGGCCAGGCCCCTACCGATGCTCCGAGCCACCTCCAGCGGGGTCGTGCCCCGCGCCACCGCACGCACCGAGCCGTCGGGCAGGGTGAGCTCGATGGTCTCTGTAGCCGTCGTCGGGGAAGCCATGGCAGCGCTCGGATCGTCGATCGGGGCGAGGGCGGCCCGCGAGGGGCCGCACGGGAAGTCTTGGTAGGCGCTAGCGGACTCGAACCGCTGACCTCTACCGTGTGAAGGTAGCGCTCTAACCAGCTGAGCTAAGCGCCTGTCAACGCCATCGCCGGCCGCGGCCGGCGCTCGATGGTGAAACTCTGGTAGGCCCGAGCGGACTCGAACCGCTGACCTCTACGATGTCAACGTAGCGCTCTAACCAGCTGAGCTACGGGCCTCGCTCCTCTCCGCCGGCAGGGCCGGACAAAGAGGCCGAAGACGCTAGCAGAGCCCCGCTTCGCTGTCAACGGCCCGCCGCCCGGTGATGCTAGGCTCACGGCGTGATGCTGCCGCTTCTGCTCGCCGCCGGCCTGGGGCTCGCGCCGCCCGCGGCGGCGGTCCCGGCCGCCGCCGATCCCCCCAGCGAGCTGGCGGCGGTCTGCGAGCGGCTGCGGGCGGGGGACAACCCCTTCTTCGGCCAGCGACCGATCGCCGAGCTCGAAGCGATGCTCGCCCGTCACCGCGACGACGACCCGCGGGCCATCCCGATCCTCGGCCGCCTCGGCCTGCACCAGCTGATCCTCGGCCGGCTGGAGGAGGCGCGGGCCACCTTCGAGCGCGCCCGCGCCCTCGCCGCCCGCCCCGGCATCCGCGCCGAGCTGCGCGCTCGCCTGGCCCACGACGCCGGCCTCGTGCGCCTGCAGCAGGCCGAGGACCGCAACTGCCTGGCGCTCCACGCCGCCGCCAGCTGCATCCTGCCGATCACCGCCGGCGGCGTCCACCGCGAGCCCGACCTGGCACGCCAGGCCGGCGACCTCTTCGCCGAAGCGCTGCGCCTCGAGCCGGCCACCGCCCGCCGGCGCTGGCTGCTCAACCTGGCGCGCATGCTCTCCGGCGACTACCCCCAGGGCGTGCCGCCGGCCGACCGCCTGCCGCCCCGGGCGCTGGAGCCCGCCGTCCCCTTCCCCCGCCTGGTCGACGTCGCGCCGCAGCTCGGCGTCAACGCCCTCGACCTCTCCGGCGGCGCGGTGATGGACGATTTCGACGGCGACGGCCTGCTCGACCTGGTGTCGTCGACCTGGGATCCCTGCGACCATCTCAAGGCCTTCCGCAACGACGGCCGCGGCGGCTTCGAGGACGTCACCCGCGCCTGGGGCCTCGACCGCCAGCTCGGCGGCCTCAACCTGGTGCACGCCGACTTCGACGGCGACGGTGCTCTCGACCTGCTGGTGCTGCGCGGCGCCTGGTTGGGAGCCGAGGGCCGCATCCGCAACTCCCTGCTGCGCAACGACCTGCGGCGCAGCGGCCGCTTCGCCGACGTCACCGCCGCCGCCGGCCTGGCCACCCCGGCCTACCCCACCCAGGCCGCCGCCTGGGCCGACTACGACCTCGACGGCGACCTCGACCTCTACGTCGGCAACGAGGGCAGCGCCGCCGGCGTCAACCTCGGTCTGGCGGCGGCCGGCGACGGCGACTACCCGGCCAACCTCTTCCGCAACAACGGCGACGGCACCTTCACCGACGTCGCCCGCCAGGCCGGGGTAGCGAACGAGCGCTTCGCCAAAGGGGTGGCGTGGGGGGACTACGACAACGACGGCGATCCCGACCTCTACGTCTCGAACAGCGGCCCCAACCGCCTCTACCGCAACGACGGTCCCGGCGCCGGCGGCACCGTCACCTTCACCGACGTCGCGGCGGCGGCCGGGGTGCAGGAGCCCCTCGGCCTGAGCTTCGCCTGCTGGTTCTTCGACGTCGACGAGGACGGCGACCTCGACCTCTTCGTCGCCGACTACGGCGCCTCCCTGGAGACGGTGATCGCCTCCTACTTCGGGGGCCTAGCGGCCGGCGGTCATCCGCGGCTCTACCGCAACGACGGCCCCGGCGCCGGCGGCGACGTCCGCTTCACCGACGTGTCGGCGGCCTGGGGCCTCGACCGCCCCCTGCTGCCGATGGGAGCCAACTTCGGCGACCTCGACGGCGACGGCTGGCTCGACGTCTACCTCGGCACCGGCCTGCCCGACTTCGACGCCCTGGTGCCCAACGTCTTCTACCGCAACGACGGCGGCCGGCGCTTCCTCGACGCCACCTTCGCCGCCGGCCTCGGCCACCTGCAGAAGGGCCACGGCATCGCCTTCGGCGACCTCGACAACGACGGCGACCTCGACCTCTTCCAGCAGATGGGGGGCGCCTATCCCTACGACGCCTACACCAACGTACTGTACGAGAACCCCGGCGGTGGCAACCGTTTCCTCATCCTGCGCCTCCTCGGGCGCGGCGCCAATCCATTCGCCGCCGGCGCCCGCCTCGCCCTCACCGTGCGCAGCGGCGACGCTCGGCGCACCATCCACCGCCTGGCCGGAACCGGCGGCTCCTTCGGCGGCTCCAGCTGGCAGCAGGAAATCGGCCTCGGGCGCTGCGACGCCATCGAGCGACTCGACGTACGCTGGCCCGGCGGCGGCGTGCAGACCTTCCGCCAGCTCCAGCCCGACCGCGCCTACCGCCTGGTGGAAGGCTCGCCCCGAGCCGAGCCCCTGCACCTCGTGCCCATCCGTCTCGGCCGCAGGCCCGCCGCCCCTCACCCTCAGCCACGGCGGTAAACGGCGACGCCAGGCGCCGCCGGTACCCATCGCCGGCCGCTTGGCGTAGGATCAGGGGGGGACGCCGCCGTGTCCTCCCGACCGCGCCCGATCATCCGGCGGCCGTCCGCAGAAGACCGACCAAAGGGGATACCGTGCGCACCGCCATCATCCTGTGCTCGCTGCTGCTCTGCCTGCCCGCCGTCCGCCCCGCCAGCGCCCAGCCGCCACCCGACGAGCAGGTGCGCCAGGCGCTGGAGAAGATGCAAACCGGCGACAACCGCGGCGCCGTCGCCCTGCTCGAGCAGGCGCGCCGGGACGGCAAAGCGTCGCCCCAGGCCCTGGCGCTGCTCGGTGCGATCTACGTCCGCGCCGGCCGCGCCGCCGACGCCGCCGGGGTGCTCGAGCCCCTGGCCGAGCGCGCCGAGGCCGATCCGGCGGTGCTCTACAACCTCGCCCAGGCCTATCTCGCCCTCGGCGACGAGACCCGCGCCGAGCAGCTGCTCGAGCGCTCCCTGGCCCGCGAGCCGGTATCGCCGGCGGCGCGCCTCCTCGGCATGCGGCGCGGCCAGCAGAAGCGCTACGCCGAGGCCTACCGCCTGCTCAAGCCCTGGACCCTGGCCAATCCCAACGATCGCGAAGCGCGCCTCGCCGCGATCTACGCCGCGCTCAAGATCAATCGCACCGCCGAAGCCGAGGAGCTGATCGTCGACCTGCCGCCGGACAATCCGGACGTCGCCCTGCTGCGCGCCCGCCTGCAACTGCAGCTGGGGGATCCCCACGCCGCCATCGAGACCATCAAGGCGCTGGGCCGCAACAACCCGGGGGAGATGGACTACGACACCCGGGTGCTCCTCGCCGAGGCCCTGGTCTCCACCGGCCAGCCCTCCCTCGCCCTCGAGATCATGGACGGCCAGCCGATCGAGAACGCCGGCGTCGCCCTGATGCTCAGCCAGGCGCGCTTCCAGCTCGGCGACGTTCAGGGGGCGATCCGCACCCTGTCGCCGGTCGCCGAGCCGCTGCTCGCCGGGCCGCTGCCCGAGGATCCCCGCCGCCGCGGCCTCGAAGCGACCCTGCTGCTGGAATACGGCAACTACCGATTGGCGGCCGGCGATCCCCAGCGGGCGATCCAAGCCCTCGAACGCGCCACCCAGCTCCATCCCGACGGCGCCCGCGGCTGGCTGATGCTGGCCGACGCCCTGCGCGCCGCCGGCCGCACCGCCGAAGCCGACGAGGCCCAGCGC
>RFGL01000341.1 GCA_003697015.1 Acidobacteriota bacterium
CCCCTCGCCAACCTGGCCCACCACCCCAGCTTCGCCGGCAGCAAGCCGGAGCCGTCGAACGCGGCCGAGCGCCTGCTCCAGGAGGGGGAAGCCGGCCTGAAGAGCGGCGACCTGGAAAGCGCCCTGCGCGCCTTCCGCGAAGCGAAGAACGCCGAGGGCTCCAACCCGAGCATCGTCGCTGCCGCCGAGCAAGGGGAGGAGAAGGTCAGCCAGGCCCTGGAACGAGACGGCGTCAAGCTCACCGCCGTGCCGCGCCTCAACTGCGGCATGGAGAAGCTGACCCAGCTCAAGATCTCCCCTCAAGAGGGCTACATGCTGACCCGGGTCAACGGCAGCTACGACATCAAATCCCTGCTGAAGATGAACCCGGCCCCGAAAGTCGACACCCAGCTCCTCTTCTGGCGCCTCAAGAAATCCGGCCACGTAGCGCTCTGATGCGCCAGCGGACGTGGGCGTCAGCCCGGTCTGCGCTTCCAGGCGACGATGCCCCACGTCGCTGCGGCCGGGATGGCGACGGCGAGGGCGTCCAGGACGGTCATCCCGGAGCGCCGCCCGGGTCGCCGGCCGGGTAGGTCACCACCACCACGGTGCGGTCGTCTTGCGGCGGCGTCGGGCCGCACCAGGCTTCGAGGCTCTGCTGGATGGCATCGACGAGGCGCTCCGCGCTCTGGCCGCGGTGCTCGTTCAGCACCGCCAGCAGGCGGCCGACGCCGAACTCCTCACCCTCCCTGTCGCCGGCGCGCAGGCGCCGCGCCTCGGTGACGCCGTCGGTAAAGGCCACCATCAAATCCCCCGGCTGCATCTGGACGAATCCCCGATCGTAGGTGGCGTCGGGCAGGGGACCGAGCACCGGCCCGCCCTGGTCGAGATAGGTGACCCCGCCGCTGGCGGCGAGGTGGATCGGCGGGGGATGGCCGGCGTTGACGTAGAGCAGATTGCCGGTCCGCTCCAGCTCGCAGTAGAAGAGGGAGACGAAGCGGCTGGTCAGGGTCGACTCGTGGATGATGCGGTTGAGGCGCTCGATGGTGCGCACGATCTTGAAGTCGCGCGCCAGCCCCATGCGCAGGCCGGTGTAGATGTCGCGGACCTGGAGCGCCGCCGGCAAACCGTGGCCGGTGACGTCGGCCACCACCAGGCCGAGGATTTTGTCGCTGACCGGGATGAAGTCGAAGAGATCGCCTCCCACCGACTCCAGAGCGCAGCTCTTGCCGGAGATGTCGAAGGGCGGAAAGCACGGCATCTGGCGCGGCAGGATCGAGGCCTGGATCTCCCGCACCTGGCGCAGCAGGTCGGCGAACTGCTCGCGCTGCAGCGCCTGATTGACCGCGTGGCGCACGATGCCGAGGGAGAAGAGGACGTGGTCGCGGTCGCTGCCCGGGACCAGGTCGAAGGCGATCAGGAAGCGCTCGCCGCCGACCGCGATGGCGGCGAACTCGCTCACCCCGAGCTGATCCTCCAGCGCGGCGTCGGCGCCGGCGTCGCCGGCGCGCAGGAAGACGACGCTCTCGTCGAGCAGGCGCAGGATCGGCGGGTAGGCGCGGTCGATGCGCAGGCCCGGCGAGATCCAGCGGGCATTGCCGAAGGTGGCGCGCAGGACGTACTCCTCCCCCTCGCGCTCGTAGAGCCGCCCGCCGGAGATGCCGAGCTCGTCGCCGAAACTGCCGACGACGTGCTCGATCGCGGTGCGGATCGTCGTCTTGACGTCGTCCGCACGGGCGATCGCCGCCACCGCCCGCTCGACCTTCTTCATCAGCTCGCGGTGGTCGATCTTGGTGCCCGGCGGCGTCTCCGCCTGCGGTGCGCGCCTCATGGCGGCACTCTATCGCAGCGATCGACCGGCCACGACGGCAGGATCGCGAGCGGCGGCGGAACGAGCGGCGGCTGGAGGCTCCGGGGGATTCCCTCGCCCAAGGGGCGGCGATCGGCGGGATTGTGAGAAACTATCTCCAGTGCACGCGCGATCCCAGGAAGAGAGCGGTTGGTGGCGGGCCGCGAAGCGCGCCACCGACCCCTTCGTGCCGTCGTCGCTGGCCCACGACCTGGGGGCGGTGCGGCGCGCGCGGTTGATCGCCGGCGCCGACGTCATCCTCATCGCGACCGGGATCCTCGGCCTCAGCGCCCGCCTCCTGCTCGGCCCGCTGCCCCCGGTGGTGCTCGCCATCGCCTTCACCAGCATCGCCATCTGGGCCCTGGTGCCGCTCCTGGTCAAGGCCGGTGGCCACCTCGACCTGGGCGGCGTCCTCACCACCTTCGGGCTTTTTTTGGCGGTGCTGGGCGGGGCGCCGGCGGTCGGCGGCCTGGAGGCGCCGGTGCTGGCCCTGGCGCCGATCGTGCCGCTTCTCGGCAGCTTCCTGGTCAGCCTCCGCTTCGGCCTGGCGATGGCCGTCGTCACCGCCGCGGCCGCCGGCGTGCTCGCCCTGCCGCCGGTCGTTTCCCGGCTGGCGCCGCCGTCCGTCTTCGCCCCCCAGACCAACGCCGCCCACGCCCTGATGCTGGCCCTGGCGGCGTTCTTGGCCACCGCCTTCGCCTGGCTCTTCGAACGCCAGCGCCAGCGGGTGGAGAGGCTGATGCTCGAAGGTGAGCAACGCTATCGGCGCCTCTTCGAGCACGCCCGCGATCCGGTGGTGGTGTCGACCCTCGACGGGCGCCTGCTGGAGGCCAATCAGGCCGCCGTCGAGCTCTACGGCTACGACGACGTGGAACAGATGCGGCGACTCGACGTGCGCGAATTCTACGTCGACCCGCAGGCGCGGGAAACGCTCCTCCGCCGCTTGCGCAAGGACGGCTTCGTCGCCGCCTTCGAGGCCCGCCAGCGCACCCGCCGCGGCTCCGTCATCACGGTCTCCGGCACCACCTCGCTGCTGCGCGACGCCGACGGAACCACCACCGGCCTGCTCGCCATCCTGCGCGACGTCACGGCGCAGAAGGAGCACGAGGAAGAGCTGCGGCGGCGGGCGAGCAGCGATCCCCTCACCGGCCTCGCCAACCGCTATGCCTTCGAGAGCCAGCTGGAGCAGGCGATCGCGCGCTGCGACCGCTTCGGCCATCGCCTGGCGGTGATGATCCTCGACCTCGACGGCCTCAAGGCGATCAACGACTCCCTCGGCCACGCCGCCGGCGACGCCATGCTGGTCGAGGTGGCGCGCCGGCTGCGGGCCAACGTCCGCCGTGCCGACACCCTGGCGCGCATCGGCGGCGACGAGCTGGCGGTGATCAAGAGCGACTTCGACGAGCCCGAGCACGCCGCCCAGCTCGCCCGCCGCCTGGTCGCGGCCCTCAGCGGGCCGGTGGCCATCGAGGGGCAGACGGTGGAGATCGGGGTCAGCGCCGGCATCGCCGTCTTCCCGCCGGGGCCGAAGGATCCGGAGGCCTTGATCAAGCAGGCGGACATCGCCCTCTACCGGGCCAAGGCCCAGGGGGGCAACGCCTACTGCTTCTTCGATCAGGACATCGACCACGAGGTCGGGCTCCGCCTCTCCCTGGGTCGCGACCTGCGCCACGCCGTCGAGCGCGGCGAGCTGGAGCTCGACTATCAGCCGCAGATCGACCTCGCCGACGGCCGGGTGGTGGCCTTCGAGGCGCTGCTGCGGTGGAATCATCCCCAGCGCGGCCGCATCGCCCCGGCCCAATTCCTCGCCATCGCCGAGCGTACCGGCCTGATCCTGCCGATCGGTGCCTGGGTGATGGAGAACGCCTGCCGCCAGGCGCAGGAGTGGCGGCGGGAGCACCTCGGCCCCCTCGCGCTGGCGGTCAACGCGTCGGCGGTGGAACTGCGCAAGAACGGCTTCGTCGAAGACCTCGAGCAGCTGCTGAGCGACGTCGGCCTGCCGGCGACGGCCCTCGAGCTGGAGCTCGACGAAGAGACCCTCATGCAGGCGCCCCACGCCATCGCCCGCACCCTGCGCGGCCTGCACGAGCTCGGCGTGCGGCTGGTGCTGGACAATTTCGGTCACGCCGCCTCCTCCCTGGTGCGGCTGCGACGCTTCGCCTTCGACAAGGTGAAGATCGATCCGTCCCTGGCCGGCCGGGTCGACCGCGACCGCGACGCGGCGGCGATCGTCGGCGCCATCGTCGCCATGGGCCAGCGCTTGAACCTGGAGGTGGTGGCGGAGGGCGTCGAGAGCCACGCCCAGCTGCGCTACCTGCGCCGCGAGGGCTGCCACCTCGCCCAGGGCAACCACGTCAGCCCGCCGGTGACGCCCGCCGCGGCCTTGCGCCTTCTTTTCGATTGCAATATGGCGATAGGATGATAGTATAACCCTCTTCGCTCGATTGACGTGGTTGGGGGAGTCGTCGCGCCGAGTCGAGGACGATGAGCGTGCAGCAGCCGACCGCCCGGTCCTACAGCGAGC
The DNA here is from genome assembly GCA_003697015.1 of Acidobacteriota bacterium. Lineage (GTDB taxonomy): Bacteria > Acidobacteriota > Thermoanaerobaculia > Multivoradales > J023 > J023. Next base: position 4,353 of record RFGL01000341.1, read on the forward strand.
CCAGCCCCGCTCTGGGCGACGGCGGCGAGGTCTATCGCCAGCTCTTCCGGCACGCCGACGGCGCCATCCTGCTGCACGACCTGGAAGGCAGGATCCTCGAGGTCAACCCGCAGGCGGCGGCGCTCTTCGGCTACCGCGAGGAGGAGCTCCTCGCCCTGCGTTTCAGCGACCTCAACCCGTCCTACGGCAAACACCGCTCGCTGCGCGCCCTGCGCCAGCTGCGCTCGGCGGGCAAGGTCCGCTTCACCGCCGATCTGCTGCGCAAATCCGGCGCCATCTTCCCCGCTGAAATCAGCGCCAGCCTGCTCGAGGCCGGCGGCATGACCCTGGTCGCCGGCTGCGTACGCGATCTCAGCGAGCGCCAGCGCCTGGCGACGGAGCTCGAGCGGGCGATCGCCTCCGATCCCCTCACCCACCTGCCCAATCGTTCCCTCCTGCGCGACCGGCTGGCGGAGGCCATCGGCCTGGCCCAACGCCATGCCGGGCACCGCTTCGCCCTGCTGCTGGTCGGCATCGATCGCCTGCGGTCGATCAACGACAGCCTCGGCCATCCGGCCGGCGACCGGGTGCTGCGGGTGGTGGGTCGCCGCCTGGCGGAGCAGCTCGACCCCGGCGACACCGTCGCCCGCCTCGAGGGGGCCACCTTCGCCGTTCTGCGGCGCGACGTCGGCGGCATCATCGACGCGCGCGAGATCGCCGAGAAGATCGAACGCGCGCTGCACGTGCCGCTGGTCGTCGCCGGCCGCGAGCTGGTGCTGACCGCGTCGATCGGCATGGTGATCGGCCATCCGGCCTACCGCGACGCCGACGACTGCCTGCGCGACGCCGACACCGCGCTCTACCGTGCCAAGTCCTTGGGCGGCGGCCGCCAGGTGGTCTTCCAGCCCGGCATGCACCGGGCGGCGGTCGAGCACCTGCAGATCGAGCACGCCCTGCGCCAGGTGGTGGCGCGGGAAGAGCTGGAGCTGCTCTTCCAGCCCATCGTCTGCCTGCGGCAGGGCACCATCGTCGAGCTCGAGGCGCTGGTGCGCTGGCGCCACCCGGAACGCGGGCTGCTGACCCCGGACGCCTTCCTGCCGGTGGCCGAAGCCACCGGCCAGATGCTCGACATCGAGGCCTGGGTGCTGCGCCAGGCGGCCTGCTGGTGCTACGCCTGGCAGGCCCGCTTCGCCGAGCATGCGCCGCGGGTGGCGGTGAACGTCTCCAGCTGCCACGTCAGCCGCTCGGAGCTGGTGTCGCTGGTCTGCGAGGTGCTCGGCGACACCGATCTCGCCCCCAGCCGCCTGCGCCTGGAGGTCACCGAGAGCGCCATGATCGACCAGCCCGAGGCCGCCCTGGCGGTACTCACCAAGCTGCGCGACCGGGGGGTGTCGGTGGCCCTCGACGACTTCGGCAGCGGCTACTCGTCCCTGCGCTACCTGCACGAGTTCCCCTTCGACGCACTGAAGATCGACCGCGCCTTCGTCGGCGGACAGCCGCGCAGCTCGGCCATCCTGCGCACCGTCGTCCACCTCGGCCACGAGCTGGGGGTGACGGTGACCGCCGAGGGGGTGGAGAGCGCCGAGGACCTGGCGCGGGTACGGGCCCTCGGCTGCGAGCATGCCCAGGGCTTTCACCTCTCCCGGCCCCTCGACGGCGCCGCCGTCACCGCCCTGCTGGCCGAGCGCCCGCGCTGGTGAGCGGGCCGGGCCGACGCCGTCCGATGGCCGGCGCAACGAACCCGCCCGGCGGCGACCTGCGCCTGATCGAGACCTACCTCGACGCCCTGGCGGCCGAACGCGCCCTGGCCGACAACACCGTCGCCGCCTACCGCCGCGACCTGCGCCGGCTGGCCGGCGATCTCGGCGGCGACCTGGCGGCGGCGACCGCTCCCGCCCTGCGCGCCCACCTGCGTGCCCTGCGCCGGCGCGGCATCGCGCCGCGCTCGGTGGCGCGGGCGCTGGCGGCGATCCGCGGCCTCTACGCCTTCCTGGTCGAGCAGGGGGTGCGGGACGACAACCCGGCCCTGCACCTGATCTCCCCCCGCGCCGGCCGCCCCTTGCCCCAGGTGCTACGCCCGCAGGAGGTGGAGGCCTTGCTGCGCGCCCCGGACGTGCGGACGCCGCTCGGCCTGCGCGATCGGGCGCTCATCGAGCTGCTCTACGCCACCGGCCTGCGGGTCAGCGAGCTGACCGGCCTCGAGCGCTCCCAGCTGCGTCTCGAACAGGGCTTCCTCATCGCCTTCGGCAAGGGCTCGAAGGAGCGCCTGATCCCGGTGGGCGAGAACGCCGAGGCGTGGCTCCGCCGCTGGCTGGAGGAGGCCCGCCCGCGCCTCGCCCGCGGCCGCCACGACCGGGTCTTCGTCAACCACCGCGGCGCCCCCCTGAGCCGCCAGGGAGTGTGGAAGATCGTCCGCCGCCACGCCCTGGCGGCGGGCATCCGCCGGCTCAGCCCCCACGTCCTGCGCCACAGTTTCGCCAGCCACCTGCTGGAGCACGGTGCCGACCTGCGGGCGGTGCAGATGATGCTCGGCCATGCCGACGTCTCCACCACCCAGATCTACACCCACATCCATCAGGCGCGGCTCAAGTCGCTGTACGAACGATTTCACCCGCGGGCTTGACGCGGCGGCCTGCTGGCGCGTATGAGTTAGCGATGAGCGGCACGGGAAGGCGAATCGTCTGCGGAGCGATGCTCCTCGGCGCCCTGGCGGCCGCTCCGGCCGCGGCCGAGATCGTCCTCTTCACCCACGGCGACTGGCTGAAGGTCAGGAGCTTCCAGCTCCTGGATCAGGACCGGGTGCGCCTCGAGCTGCCCGACGGCGGCACCCTGGTGGTGTCCCTGCTGGCGATCGAGCGCATCCTCGACGACGAGATCGTCCCCCGGGCGCAACTGGAGGAGGTGATCGCCGAGCCCGAGGCCCGCGCCTTCAGCGTCCGCTTCACCGGCCAACCGCCGCCGGAGGGACCGTTCGCCGACCAGATCTACGCCGCCGCCCGCCGCCACCGGCTGAATCCCGCCCTGGTGGCGGCGGTGGTGCGCGCCGAGTCGGCCTACGCCACCGGCGCCGTGTCGCGCAAGGGAGCCCGCGGCCTGATGCAGCTGATGCCCGCCACCGCCGCCCGCTTCGGCCTGAGCGGCAAGGAGATCTTCGACCCGATCCGGAACCTCGACGCCGGCTGCCGCTACCTGAGCTGGCTCGTCGACCGTTTCGACGGCCGGCTGCCCCTGGTCCTCGCCGCCTACAACGCCGGCGAAGGCGCCGTCGCGCGCCACGGCGGCGTCCCCCCCTACCGCGAGACCCGCGACTACATCGCCCGCATCTACGCCTTCCTCGGCCTCGATCACCGCCGCGACGCGCGCTAGCCCCCGCTGCCATCCTCCCGCCCACGCCGCCGCCAGGTCCTACGCCGCGTCCGGTTGCTCCACGGTGCGGGCGGTCGGGCGGTAGCGCAGGACGACGAGGGTGCGGTCGTCGTCCGGCGGCTGCTCCCCGGCGTGCCGGCGGACGGCGTCGAGCAGGTGGTCGCGCACCCGGTCGGGGTCGGGATCGAGGCCGCCGAGGCAGTCGGCGGTGCGGGCGTAGCCGAAGACCTCGTCGCCGGCACCGGCCTCGATCAGGCCGTCGGAGAGCCAGACGACGACGTCGTCCGGCTCGAGGGGCACGATCCGATGGCCGTAGTCGTGGCCCAAGGCGCCGAGGGGCGGGCCGGGGAGGGCGATCTCGGTCACCGCGCCGCGGCGCAGCAGGTAGGTGGGGGGATGCCCGGCATTGGTGATCACCAGCTGCGCGCCGCCGGCGTCGTCCGGCTCGAGCACGGCGAGGGTGGCGGTGACGAAGCCGCGCCGCGGGCCGCTGCTGCGCACCACCTTGTCGAGGCGCTCGAGGATCGCCAGCGGCGGCAGGCCGTCGTCGATCAGGAGCTCCAGGGCCGACTTGAGCATCGCCATGCGCAGGCCGGCGGGCAGCCCGTGGCCGGAGACGTCGGCCACCAGCACCGCCAGCCGCTCCTCTCCCAGGGGCAGGATGTCGAAATAGTCGCCGCCGATCGCGGCGCTGGGCTCGAAGTAGGTGGCGCAGGCGACGTCGAAGGGCAGCTCCGGCGGCAGGCCGAGGCCGTCCGGCAACAAGCTCTGCTGCAGCTCGCGGGCGATCGCCAGCTCCTTCTCCAGGATCTCTTTCTGCGCTCCGGCGGCGACCAGCGACTCGAGACTGGCGATCATCTGATTGAACGAGCGCTGGAGGTCGCCGATCTGATCCCGCCGCTGGACGTCGATGCGGGTGCTGAAGTCGCCCGCCTTGACCCGCTCGGTGGCCTCGCTCAGGCGGTTCACCGCCCGGCTCAGACCGACGATCATCAGCACCGCCATCAGCGCCGCGAGGAAGTAGACGTCGGCCAGCAGGACGGCGAGGAAGACCAGCAGGCCGTAGGCGGCGGTGGCGATCTCGGCGGCGCGCGAGACCAGGAAATAGCCGATGCTGCGCAGGCTGCCGGTCAGACCGATCGCCAGCCCCGGCTCGACGTCGGCGCCGCTCGCCAGGTCGCGGTAGGGCTGGTTCATCTCCAACCAGTCGATCAGCGGCCGGTCGAACCACCCCGGGCGCTCCTCCCCCGGGTAGAAGAACGCCGCCAGCTCGGCGCGGTCGAGATGCCACTGGGGCAGGCGGATGGGGTAGGCGCGGTTCTTGACGTTGATGGTGGTCAGGGCGCGGCGCTTCTCGTCGCGGTCGCGGATCAGGTCGACCCACACCCCGGCGGCCTCCGACAGGACCCGCGCCAGCTCGTCGCCGTCGTAGTAGACCAACACGCCGAAACGCTGGTGGGTGACGGCGGCGAGCAGGGTCGGCCGGCCGTCGGCGCGGGCGACGAAGGGGGCGGCGAGAAAGCCTCGCCGCGCTCCCTGGAGGTCGCTCGCCGGCCACCACGACTGCCAGCGCGCCGGCGCTTCGGGGGCGCCGGTGAGCTTGACGCCGTCGCGGTAGTAGGCGGTGGCGATCGGCAGGCGGGGGGCGCTGACGGTCAACCGGTGCTGCAGCAGGAGCTCGAGGGCGGCGCGCGCTTCGTCCTCGAGCTCGGCCTCGATCTCGGCGACGCCGTCGCGGAACAGATGGCCGGCGAAGAAGCCGCAGACGACGTAGCCCACCACCAGCGACAGCAACGCCACCATCACCAGCGGCAACGCCCCGAGCAGCAGGTAGGAGAAGGCCAGCCGCCGGCCGACGCGGTAGAGGAAGCGCCGCAGCAGCCGGCTGCCGGCGACGATCGCCAGCAGCACCAGGGCCGCCAGCGCGTAGGCCTCGAAAAGCACCGTCAGCAGGCCGAAGCGCCAGCCGGAGACGAGCGCCACCAGGCCGACGACCGCCGGTAGGGCCAAGAGGATGAGCAGGAGCTTGCGGGTCACGGTCGATCCCGGTGGAAACGGCGATTGGCGGCGGCGCGGCCGCTGGTCTTGAGCTACGCAGCAGGCGCCCTCGGGTTCGGCGACGGCGTCCCGCATCCTATCGCGCGGCGGCGGACGGCGCGTTTCGCCGCAGTGCAGAACGGCGCGCCTTTTGCTAAGATGAGCGTCCGACGTGGCGCGCTCAACGGGGGTGGGCTCGCCCGCCACGTCCCCGGGACCGCGAGCCCCCACGACTCCGGCCTCAGTTCACGACCATCCGCCCCGAGAGGGCTTCAAGCCATGAGTACCGATACCTCCATCAAGGATCCAGCTGCCGGCACCGAGCGCGCCGAGCGCCCGCAAGCCCGGCTGTCGGACGTGGTCATCCGCTTCGCCGGCGACTCCGGCGACGGCATGCAGCTGACCGGCACCCAGTTCACCAACACCTCCGCCCTGGTGGGCAACGACCTCTCGACCCTGCCCGATTTCCCGGCCGAGATCCGCGCGCCCGCCGGCACCCTGCCCGGGGTCTCCGCCTTCCAGGTACGGATCGCCGACTACGACATCCACACCCCGGGCGACGCACCCGACGTCCTGGTGGCGATGAACCCGGCGGCGCTCAAGACCAACATCGGCGACCTCAAACGCGACGGCATCCTGATCGTCAACACCAACGAGTTCTCCAAGCGCAACCTGGTCAAGGCGAAGTACGAGCACAACCCGCTGGAGGACGGCAGCCTCGACGGCTACCGGGTTTACCCGGTCGAGCTGACGCGCCTCACCCGCGAGGCCCTCGCCGACCTCGAGCTCGACAACCGCAGCCGCGATCGGTGCAAGAACTTCTTCGCCCTCGGCATGTGCTACTGGATGTTCAGCCGGCCCCTCGACAACACCATCGCCTGGCTGGAGAAGAAGTTCGCCGCCAAGCCGATCCTCGCCGAGGCCAACGTCAAGGCGCTGAAGGCGGGCTACAACTACTGCGACATCACCGGCGTCTTCCAGAACCGCTACGAGGTCGAGCCGGCCAGGCTCGCCCCCGGCCTCTACCGCAACATCAACGGCAACTCGGCGCTCTCCCTCGGGCTGGTCGCCGCCAGCCGGCGCAGCGGCCTGCCGCTCTTCCTCGGCTCCTACCCGATCACCCCGGCGTCGACCATCCTGCACGAGATGGCGCGCTACAAGAACTTCGGCGTCACCACCTTCCAGGCGGAGGACGAGATCGCCGCGGTATGCGCCGCCATCGGCGCCGCCTTCGGCGGCAGCCTGGGGGTGACCACCACCAGCGGACCGGGGCTGGCGCTCAAGTCGGAGGCCATCAACCTGGCGGTGATGACCGAGCTGCCCCTGGTGGTGTGCAACATCCAGCGCGGCGGCCCGTCGACCGGCCTGCCGACCAAGACCGAGCAGGCCGACCTGCTGCAAGCGCTCTTCGGCCGCAACGGCGAGTCGCCGCTGGCGGTGGTGGCCGCGGCCTCGCCCTCCGACTGCTTCGACGCCGCCATCGAGGCCTGCCGCATCGCCCTCACCCACATGGTGCCGGTGGTGCTCCTCTCCGACGGCTACCTGGCCAACGGCTCCGAACCCTGGCGGGTGCCGGCGGTGGAAGACCTGCCCGACCTGCGGGTCGAGCACGCCTCGAACCCCGAGGGCTTCGCCCCCTACCGGCGCGACCCCAAGACCCTGGCGCGGCCGTGGGCGATCCCCGGCACCCCGGGGCTCGAGCACCGCATCGGCGGCCTGGAGAAGGAGGACGTCACCGGCAACGTCTCCTACGATCCGGACAACCACCAGCGCATGGTCGAGCTGCGCGCCGCCAAGGTTGCCCGGATCGCCGACGAGCTCCCTCCCCTCGAGGTCGACGGCGAGCCCGGCGGCCGGCTCCTGGTGCTCGGCTGGGGCAGCACCCTGGGGGCGATCACCGGCGCGGTCAATCTGGCGCGCGAGCGCGGCTTGCAGGTCAGTCGCCTGCACCTGCGCCACCTGAACCCGCTGCCCAACGACCTGGAGGAGATCCTCGGCCGCTTCGACCGGGTCTTGCTGCCGGAGATGAATACCGGTCAGCTGGCGCTGGTGCTGCGCGGCCGATACCTGGTCGACGTCAAGACCCTGAGCAAGGTCCAGGGCCGCCCCTTCACCCGCGGCGAGATCCTCGCCGAGATCGAATCGATGCTGGAGGCATGACATGGCGACCGCACCCCCCCTGACGCGCAAAGACTTTCAGTCCGACCAGGAGATCCGCTGGTGCCCGGGCTGCGGCGACTACGCCATCCTGAAAGGCCTGCAGACCGTCCTGCCCGAGCTCGGGATCCCGCGCGAGAAGATCGTCGTCATCTCCGGCATCGGCTGCTCGAGCCGCCTGCCGTACTACATGGAGACCTTCGGCTTCCACTCCATCCACGGCCGGGCGCCGGCGGTGGCCACCGGCCTCAAGCTCACCCGGCCGGACCTCGACGTGTGGGTGATCACCGGCGACGGCGACGCCTTGTCGATCGGCGGCAACCACCTGATCCACGCCCTCAGGCGCAACGTCGGCATCAAGATCCTGCTGTTCAACAACCGCATCTACGGCCTGACCAAAGGGCAGTACTCGCCGACCAGCGAGCTGGGCAAGAAAACCGGCTCCACCCCCTTCGGCTCCCTCGATGCGCCCTTCAACCCCCTCGCCCTGGCGTTGGGGGCCGGCGCCACCTTCGTCGCCCGCACGGTCGACATCTACCAGAAGCACCTGGTGGAGGTCCTGCGCCAGGCCGCCGCCCACCAGGGCTCCGCCTTCGTCGAGATCTACCAGAACTGCAACATCTTCAACGATCGCGCTTTCGCCTACATGACCGACAAGGACAACCGGGACGAGCAGGCGGTCTATCTCGAGCACGGCAAGCCGCTGATCTTCGGCAACGAGCGCGACAAGGGCCTGCGCCTCGCCGGCACCGAGCTCGAGGTGGTGGAGCTGGGGACCGGCGGTGCCAGCGAAGCGGACTGCCTGGTGTGGGACGCCCACCGCTCGAGCCCCAACCTCGCCTGGCTCCTCGCCCAGGCCCTGCCGCCGCGCTTCCCTACCCCGCTCGGGGTGCTGCGCTCGGTCGAGACCGAGCCCTTGGAGCAGGCGGTGATCGAGCAGATCGAACGCGCCATCGACCGCCAGGGCAACGGCAGCCTGGAGACGCTGCTCCACGCCGGTGACACCTGGACGGTGAGCTGAGCATGGCAGGAGATCGCGATCCACGTCCCGCAATCGACGATCCGTCCCTGACGCCCCGAAGCCGGGCGCCGGCGGCGGCCGTGATGGCGTAGAATCAGCAGGACGAGATCATGCGACCGGGTCGAGGACAGAGATGAGCACGGAGCCCCAGACCGAAGTCAACCATCTCACCACCGAGCGGCCGGAGACCGCCGGCCCCACTCCCGCCGGCGGGCAGACCGCCTGGCAGCGGCGCTGGCGCATCTTCTGGCGCGAATGGCTGCGGCCGCTGTTGATCATCGGCTTGATCATGGGGTCGTTCCGCTCCGCCGTCGCCGACTGGAACGACGTGCCCACCGGCTCGATGAAGCCGACCATCCTCGAGGGCGACCGCATCTTCATCAACAAGATCGCCTACGACCTCAAGTTCCCCTTCACCACCTGGCGGCTGCTCGACTGGGGCGATCCGCAGTGGGGCGACATCGTCGTCCTGCGCTCGCCGGAAGACGGCAAGCGGCTGGTCAAACGGGTGGTCGGCCTGCCCGGGGACGTCATCGAGGTGCGCTACAACCGGCTGGTGGTCAACGGCACGGTGGCCGAGTACTACCGCCTCGATCCGTCGATCGTCAACCAGATCGACGACCGGACGAGCTACGTCTTCCGCAGCGAAGTCCACCACGGCCGCCAGCACCCGATCATGATCAAGCTCGGCAGCCCGCCGATGCCCTACGGCCCCAAGCAGGTGCCGCCGGATCACTACTTCGTGATGGGGGACCATCGCGACAACAGCCGCGACTCGCGCATGTTCGGCCCCGTGCCGCGCAAGTCGATCCTCGGCCGGGCGACGGCGGTGGCGTTGTCGGGCGACCCCGATGCCTACTACAAGCCGCGCTGGCAGCGATTCTTCTCCCCCCTGCGCTGAGCCTCAACCCCCATCGTCGTGGCGCGCGCGGCGCAGGACCACCACCAGGAAGAGCAGGCCGCCGGCGGCGTAGCGCGACAGAAACGCGCCGTCGATCGACGACCGGGCGGCGATGCCTAGGCCCAGTCGTCGTCCTCCGGCTCGTCGACCGCGACGCTGGTGGCGAGGTCGTCGCGCAGCCGATCGTGCAGCCCCTCGGCGGCGCGGCGCAGGGCGCGGCGGATCGGCTCGATGCCGCGCCGGGGATAGGCCAGGTGGCAGACCGGATCTCCGGGTTTGACCACCGGCAGGGTGGTCAAACCCATCACCACCCCGGCCTCCGGGGCATGGCACACCCCCTGTTCCCGCCCCAGCAGGGTGACGCAGGACGCCAGCGGCTGCCCCGCTTCGACGACGTCGCCGGGAGCGACGAAGAAGCGCAGCAGACCGCCGGCGTCGGCGCGCACCCAATGGCTGCGCTCGACCCGCGCCTGGTACGGGGGGCGCGTCGCACGACCGCGGATCATCCCCAGCTCGAGCAGGACGTTGCCTACCCCCCGCACCCCGAGCTCGAGCACCGACGGCTCGATCTTCCACACCTCCCCGGCCTCGAGCAGGATGGTCGGATGGCCGTGCTCGCAGGCGCTGCGGCGCAAGGAGCCCTTCGGCCCCTCGGCATCGATCACCAGCTCGCAGCCGAAGGCGCGGGCGAGGCGCTTGACCTCGGGATGGCGCAGATCGCCGCGGACGTGGGGGAAATTGGTCCGCCGCAGCGCCGCGGTGTGGAAATCGATGCCGTAGTCGCAACGGCTGACCAACCGGTGGAAGACGACGTGGGCGAAGCGGCTGGTCAGGCTGCCGTCCTTGGAGCCGGGGAAACTGCGGTTGAGGTCGCGGCGGTCGGGGAGATAGCGCGAGTGGCGTTCGAAGCCCAACACGTTGACCACCGGCACCAGCACCAGGGTGCCGGCGACGAGCTCGAAGGGCGGTTCGAGCAACAGCTCGCGGATGATGCCGGTGCCGTTGAGCTCGTCGCCGTGGACCGCGGCGGTGAGGAGCAACGCCGGCCCCGGGGCCGGGGCCCGCATCACCCGCAGCGGCAGGGCGACGCTGGCGCCGCTGTAGCTCTGGGTCACCGGCAGGAAGACGTCGCGGCTCTCCCCCAGCGCGATGCGCTCGTCGCCGACGGTGAAGAGATCGTCGCCCACCCGCGCCTCCCTACGGTGCCGGCGGCGGCGACTTGAGCCGGCGCAGCCGCCGCGGCTTGCGCTTGGGCAGGAAGCTCTTCAGCACCTCGAGCCTGCCGAAGCAGAGGATGCGGTCGCCGACCCGCAGGTCGCGGTCGCCGCGCGGATTGGCGATCACCCGTCCGTCGCGGTTCAGGGTCAGGACCAGCACGTCGCGATCGCGCAAGCCGCTGGTGGCGATGGTCTTGCCGAGGAGCTCGGAGGCTTCGCCGATCGGCAGCTCGGCGACGCCATAGCCGCGGGACACGGTCAGCCGCTGGCGGATGTCCATCTCCGGGAAGTGCACCTGATCCTCGACGTAGGCGGCGATGGCACCGGCGACGTCGATGCGGGTCGCCCCCTCGATGCCCTCCAGGCCGGGGGAGGAGTTGACCTCCATGATCTGCGGCCCGTCCTGGCTCTCCAGCATGTCGACGCCGGCGACCCTGAGGCCGACGATCTGCGCCGCGCGCACCGCCGTCGCCTCGTAACGCTCGTCGAGGGTGATGGCCTCGGCGCGACCGCCGCGGTGGACGTTGGAGCGGAACTCCTGCCCCTGGGCCACCCGTCGCATCGCCGCCACCACCCGATCGCCGACGACGAAAGCGCGCACGTCGCGGCCCTTCGATTCGGCGACGAATTTCTGGATCAGGACGTTGTGCTTGGTGCTCTGCAAGGTCTCGATGATCGCCTGGGCGATCTTTTCGTTGTCGGCCAGAATCACCCCCACCCCCTGGGTGCCCTCGAGCAGCTTGATGATCACCGGCGCGCCACCGACCCGCTCGATCGCCGGCAGTACGTCCTCCTTGCGGCGCACGAATTCGGACGCCGGAATGCCGACGTTGTAGCGCGACAGGATCTGCAGGCAGCGCAGCTTGTCGCGCGAATTCATGATGCCGAGCGCCGAGTTGGCGCTGAAGACGTCCATCTGCTCGAATTGACGCACCACCGCCGTACCGAAGTAGGTCACCGACGCGCCGATGCGCGGGATCACCGCGTCGTAGTCGTCGAGCGGCTCGCCGCGGTAGTAGAGGTCGGGGTACTCCTCCTCCAAGGAGATGGCGAAGTCGAGGACGTCGAGCACGTCGGCCCGGTGGCCGCGGGCCTCGACCGCCTCGACCATGCGGCGGGTGCTGTAGAGCTTTGACGAACGCGACAGGATGGCGATTCTCATGAGGCTCGATCTCCGGCGGGCGGCGCCGGGCGGCCGGTGGGCCGGTCCCTGCGCAGCCTGCGCTTCTTGCGACCGTGGAGATAGCAGCGCCCGGGGTCGACGAGGAAAACGTGTTCCAAGGTCTTGCGCCCGAGGAGCATACGACAGCGCATGGCGTGACGGGACACCAGCCCGAGCTCGACCGTAAGCTCATGGCCGGCGCAGCGCAGGGTGGTGGCGACGAAGATGCGCTCGTGGCTGTCGCCGAAGCTCGAGCGGACGCGGGATCGGCGCACGACGTCGGCCTCGACCACCACCGGCGCCGCGTGGCGGCGGTCGGCGACCAGGGCGAAACGCACCCGCCCGCCGGGCAGCTCGACGACCCGCTCCACGTCCACGGCGCTCGACCGCGCCCCGGTATCCGCCTTGGCGACGATCCCCGACACCCCCCACTCCGGCAGCTCGACGTACTCCCGCCAGCCGATCAGGGTGCGGCGATCCCCGCCTGCTCCGCCGCCGCGAGGGGCCATGCCGTCCATGGCGCGATTTGATCACAACGGATGCTATCCTGGCGCTGCGCCCCCCCGAGGCCCGTGATGACGCGTCCTCCGCTCCAGTCCATCGCCGCCCTGCTGCTGAGCTTCGCCGTCGCCGGTGCCGGCGCTGGCGCCGCCGGCGGCGAGATCCTGGCGGTACGCACCGCCGATGCGGAGCTCGCGGCAGCGGTGCGCGAGGGGTTCTTCTTCCGTTGGCTCGCCCCCCGCCTCGACGGCGTCGAGACGCGGCTGGGGGCCGACGCCGGCGGCGATTTCGTCGTCGTGGCGGCGCTCCTGCCGGCGCCGGAGATCGCCGCGCAGCTCGAGGGCCTGCCCCTGCACCTCGACGACGGGGCGATCGTCTTCGACGGCACCGCCTACCGCCGGCCGCAGCACGCCCTCGCCCTGCGCCGGCCCGGCGGCGGGCCCGAGACCTGGCTGGTGGTCGGCCGCCAGCGCGAGCGCATCGCCTTCCTGATCAACCAGCTGCTGGCCGGCGCGGCGGACGAGCGCTACCGCCGGGGCGAGGACTTCGACTACCTGCTGGTCGAGAGCCGCTACCTGCGCCGCACCGGCCGCTGGCTCGACCGCGCCACGACCGGCGACGGCACGGCGGCGAGGGTGGCGATCGACCGCGCGTCGGAGCGCGACGGCATGGCCGAACGCGACCGCGACTGGCAGGGCAAGGCGGCGATCCCGGGCCGGCGGGTGGTCCTCCGCGTGCCGCCGCGGCGGCGGACGGAAGCCGCGCTGGTCGAGCTGGCGCGGCAGCTCGACGCGGCGGCGGCGGCGATGGCGCAGCGCATCCCCGTCGTCCTCGAGCGGCCCCTCGTGGTGGTGGTCGAAGAGGATTACGTCGCCCTCGGCCGCTACCTGGGCAGGGTGGAGGAAGCGGTGGTGCCGGAGGCGGACGCCGGCGCCGCAGGGGACGTCCACCTGGTCTTCCACGAGCAGGATCTCGACGCCTACCGCTTCGCCGTCGCCGCTGCGCTGCTGCGTCGCGCCGGCATCGAGCTGCCGCCGTGGCTCGCCGACGGTGCCGCCCTGTGGTTGTCCCGCGGCTGGTACGGCCAGCCCTACGGCGGCTACCTGCCCGCTCTCGCCGCCGGCGACGTCCTGCCAACGGCCGCCGAGCTGCTCGCCGCCGAGCGCCAGCGCGACGGCTCGCGGGTCCTGTGGGCGCCGGTGGCGGCAGCGGTGATCGAGCGTCTGCGCGGCGACGGCCTGCGCCGGAAGCTCGC
>RFGL01000342.1 GCA_003697015.1 Acidobacteriota bacterium
CTGATGGAGCTCCGCCGGCAGCGTCCTTTCGCCGGTCACCAGGCAGGTGCGCTCACACTCGGGATCGTGCACCGTCGGCAGGCGCTGCGCCTGCCAGTAGGCGCGCACCGCCGGCCGCTGGTTGATCGGCAGGGTCTCGAGGTCGTAGACGAAGGCGAAGAGGTCGTTCGCCGTACACTCCTCCGGCAGCTCGACCTGCTGGCGGCCGGCGGCGAGATCGTCGAGGAAGCTCGCCACCGCCTCAACCCCCTCGTCGCGGGTCGCTCGGGCGCACTCCGCCACCCGCTCGCGAAAAAGGCGGAAGCGGTTGGCGAGCTTCTTCGCCGGCCGTTTGCCCGCCGGATCGATGCCGAAGACGTACTCCGCCTTGTCGATCAGGAAGTTGGCGCGGTCGCCGCTGGTGCGCGTCGGCTCGCGCGGCACGCGGAGGAGTTTCGCCTGCCGTCGCGGCTTGCGCCGGCCCTTCGGATCGGGGATCTCGGCGTAGGTCGAGGAGATGCCGAGGAGCTTTCCCCCCTCGCCTACCCGCACCAGGTAGCCGACCGGCTGCCAGACGAAGTCAGGGTCGTCCATCAGCCCCTCGCGCTCGGCCAGCGCGATCAGGCTCTGGAGCATCATGACCCACCTCCTTCCGCCGCGGCCGCGAAGCTCGCCACCGGGTCCTCCGGCACCTCGAGCACCCCGTGCTCGAGGCGGGCGCGGAAGAAGATCGCCCGATTGCCCTTCGGCGAATAGTCGACGTCCCACAGCATCACGCCGAGGTCGCGGCTGTCGTCGATCGGCGGCGGGGCGTCGCCGGCCGGGAGCACCTCGGCCACCAATTCGCGGCAACCGAAATAGGGCTGGTGGAAGTGCTGGCCCTTCCGCACCCGCCGCTCGAACATGTCGACGAACTTGGTCATGTTGTCGTCCGGCCCGGCACGTTCGGTCAGCGACAGGTAGGCCTCGATCACGTAGTCGACGTCCCGCAGGGCGACGGTATTGCGCTGGGTGCGGTCGTCGTCGGCGAAGTAGCGCGGCACCTCGCCGCCGTGCTTCACGGTGGCCATCGACGGCCGCGCCGCCTTGGTCGCCACCTCGTTGCGGCGGAAGGCGATGAAGTCGATCGGGCGCAGCACCTTGATGCGGCGCACGTGCCAGCGGATCGCCGGCTTCCACAACACCGCCTCCAGCAGCCCGCGGGCCGCCGACGGCGTCGGCACCTCGTAGCTCATGCGCTCCGCCTTGAGCTCCGGGCGGGTGAAGCACGCCAGCGGTCCGCGGGCGCGCAGGGCGAGGGTCGGGCTTCGGCTAGCCGTCATCGCTACCTCCTTGAGACAGACGGTTCCCGGATACAGATCCACCATCGCTCGTACAGCGAAGGTCGGCTCGATGGTCACGAGCTTCACACCATAAACGCGAGAGGATCGGCATGGATCGGGCCATCGGGGTCGAGAATCAGGCCGTAGCGCTCGCTGTAGAGCCGCTCATAGCCCGGGCTGAGGGCGTGGACGACCTCGGCGACGTGCTCGATCACGCCGTCTTGCTCCAGCCGGGGAAGCAGGTGGCGGTTGACGTTGACGGTGAAGGGCTGGAGGGCGCGCAGGCGGTCGCGGCTCGGGCCCTGCTGGCGCAGGCGCTCGAGGCGTCGGGCACCGTCGCCCCAACGCACGACCAGGGGCGCGCTCCACGCGTCGTCGATGAGCCGGAAGGCGCGGGCGACGGCGGGGAAATCGAGACCGGCCTCGTGCGCCAGGATCGCGTCGCGGTCGAGGGTCTGGATGGAGTACAACAGCTCGAAGTACTTGCTGACGACCTCCGGCTGATGGACGTCGACGGTGCCGTCGTACTTCTCGAGAAGCTGCTCCATCACCTCCAGCCCGCGCTGCGGCGTGCCCGGCGGCGGCCGGGTCGGAGCGCGGAAGACGATCAGCCGTTCCGCCACCTCGAGCCGTCCCTCGCGGTTGGCGCGGCCGCCGGCCTGGACCAGGCTGTCGAGGCCGCCGAGGGCGCGGTAGACGAATGGGAAATCGACGTCCACCCCGGCTTCCACCACCTGGGTGGCGATCAGGCGACAGGGCCCTCCGTCCGCCAGACGCCGGCCGACCTCGCTCAGCACCTGCCGGCGGTGGGCGGCGCACATCGAGGCCGAGAGGTGATAGACGCCGTCGTCCTCCCCCACCGCCTGCGCCAGCTCGCGGGCGTCGCGCCGCCGGTGGACGATGGCCAGCACCTGCTGGTGCCGGCTCAGTCGGCCGGCGAGCTCGGGCCAGGAGACCGGCTCGTCGCCGGCCGCCGGCCAGCGCACCTCGTAGCGCTTGAGCGCCCTCGCCAGGGCGGCGGGATCGGGGGCGATCTCGCGCACCCCATCGAAGCCTTTGGGCAGGCTCTGGCTGCGATTGAAGGCCGGCTGGGTGGCGGTCGAGAAGAGCACCGTGCAGCCGAAATCCATCACCAGATGACGCAGGGCGGCGAGAATCGGTAGCAGCTGCGCCGGCGGCAGGCTCTGGGGCTCGTCGAGGAGGATCACGCTCCTGGCGACGTTGTGCAGCTTGCGGCAGCGACCGGGCTTATTGGCATAGAGCGACTCGAAGAGCTGCACGTTGGTGGTCACCACCAGCGGGGCGTCCCAGTTCTCGCTCGCCAACTTGTTGCGCTGCACCCGCATCCGATCGTCTTCGCTCTCCGGATCCGGGTCGAGCGCCGAATGGTGCTCGATCACCTGCTCCGGCCCCAGCGCCCGGCGGTAGACGTCTACCGTCTGCTCGATGATCGAGGTGAAGGGGATGGCGACGATGATCCGCTGCAGGCCATGCTTCTCCGCGTGGCGCAGGGCGAAGGACATGGCAGCCAGGGTCTTGCCGCCGCCGGTGGGAACGCTCAGGCTGAACAGGCCGGGGGCCTCGACCGCCGCCTGGCGGCAGGCGTCGAGGATCCGCCGGCGCAGAGCATTGAGCGGCGTCTGCGCCGCGCCGGCCGCCAAGTCGTCGACGTAGTCGTCGAGCCTGCGCCGCAAGGTCGCCAGCGGATCGAAGTCGAGCCGCCGCGGTCCGTCGTAGAACCGTTCCGTGTCCAGGCGGTCGGCATCGACCAGGGCGGAGAAGACGAAGCGCGTCCACAGGGCGAGCCGGCGCTTGAAGGCTTGGCGCTCCAAGCGCGTCGAGCCGACCGACCGAAAGCGCTCGGGCACAGCGGGCAGCGGGTGCTGTTTCAGGTTCTCCGGGACCGGCGTCTCGTCGAGCCGCGAGCGGAGAGCGCGCAGGCGACTCCGAAGCGGCGTCGGCCGGCCGGCCCCTTCTCCCGGCCGGGCAAGCCCCGCATGGTGGCCGGCGATGGCCAGGGCCAGGGGAATCCAGGCGCCTCCCGCCTCGTCCCGGCGGGACTCGGCCAGGAGCGCCCCGACGATCGAATGATCGCCCCCCGACGGGCTCTCACCGCGCAGATAGGCCTGAAACTGCGGATGGTACTTGCCCAGATCGTGCCACAGGCCGAGGATCCGCCCCCAGTCGCCGGCCCCGAAGGCCTCCGAAAACCGTGCCGCCAACTCACCGGTCGCCTCGAGATGATCCCGCAACTCGTGCCACGCAGACTCCGGTGCGCCGTCGAGGCTATGGGCATAAACCAAGGGCTTGCGCATGATTCACCTCCCAGGTCAACGCGAAGCAGATTCTCGTCCCATGCTACTCCACCGATGCTACAGAATCGGCCGTCGTACTACGACGCGGGATCCGCCGGTGGATCGGGCCATGGGTGGTGATGGAGGTCCACGCCGGCGGCCAGCAGCGGTGCATGGAGTTGGCGGTCGGTCGGCTGTGGATTCCGCGGCCCGATCATTTGCTTATTGCTTCATAGCTTTGTAACGAAAG
>RFGL01000343.1 GCA_003697015.1 Acidobacteriota bacterium
CTCCCCCACTGCCGGCAGGAAACCGGCGGGGGGGGCCGCCGCCCGGCCTAGTCGAAGGGCCGGCGGGGCTTGATGGCGAGGAGCTGGACGTGGTGGGCGGCCGGCGCGCGGAGGCTCTGGTGGCGGGAGACGTTCGTCTCGCTTTGCCCGGACTGGGCTCTGCTGGTGGTACGGCTGGTCGACTGGCGGCTGCCGCCGTTTTTCACCAAGCAGAGCTGGATCGACTTCCGAGAGCATGACAAGGATCTCTACCGGGAACGTCTCGCGGGGCTCCCAGAGGTTGCGGTCAGCCTCGAGGTGGGCGAGGGCCTGCTCGGCGCGGTCTGCGGCCGCCGGATCGGGCTCGCCGGGCCGGGGGCTGAGCCAGCGGGCGAGGAAGCGGCGGCGCTTGTCGCTGTCGAGGGGCAGGACGTCCAGCCGGCGGAATTCGGCGCCCAAGGAGCGGTAGCCGATCGGGCGGGTGGTGGCGACCAGGGGCGACTCGGGCCAGCGGCCGGCGAGGTCGCGGATCAGGTTCTCGGCCCCCCTGCGACGCTCGGCCGGGACCTCGTCGAGGCCGTCGAGGAGCAGCAGTCGAGGCCGTCGAGGAGCAGCAGCAGACGGCCCTCCTGCCCCGCCCGGTCGAGCACCGCCGGCAACGCCCGGGCGGGGCGGCCGGCGCGCTCGAGGTTGCGCTGAAGCACCTCCACCCACTCCGCGTAGGGGCTGGCGTAGCTGATGAAAGCGGCGTAGCGCTCGGGGTCCGACGTGGGCAGATCGTACCGCGCCCGGGAAAGCGAGCGCGGCCGTCGATCTACGACGCGGCATCCGCCGGCGGATGGGGACATGGGTGGCGATGCGCGTCCACGGCGCAGACCGTCGGCGGCTGGCGGCAGATCAAGGCGGTGGACGGAGGGGTCGGCTCAGCCTACGGAGATGTAGGAGGGTGCATCATGGTGGATCGGGGAAGAAGGCGAGCTGGGGATCGCGACCCAGGACGGGGACGACGAGGGCGCGGTCGAGGTAGCGGTTGAAGCGCTCGCAGGAGGGCTCGGCGACGTAGAGGCAGCCGTGGCACGCAGCGCCCTCGAAGAAGCGCTCGGCGGGATCGGCTTCGGGGACGTGGCCGGCGCAGACCGGGTCGTTGGAGCACAGGTGACCGCGCTCCCACGCCCGGCGCAGGTGCTCGTCGAGGCGCCGGCCTTGGGCGACGAGGCCGCCGAGGGTACCTTCGGTGCCGGCGGTGCCGGTGGCGAGGAGGATTCCGGCCATCGGCACCGGGGCAGCGGCCGGCGCGCAGTAGAGCCGTTCGCGGATGGCGCTGGCAGCGTAGCCGCAGTCGAGGGATATGGCCTGGATGAGCAGGTGGGAGAGGCTGTGGAGGAGGTAGAAGCGTATGCCCGGGAACGGCGGAGCGCCCGATTCGTGAGCCGTGGCTGCGCGATAGCCGCAGGCGAGAACGTTGGCGCGCTCGACGACGGCGGGCCGGGTCTCCCAGGCGCGGACGGCGCCTTCGTCGAGCACCAAGAGGATGCCCTCGCCGCGGACCTCGATCGCCGGCAGCCAGTCGGCGTGGAGGCCGAGGCGGGCGGAGCGGACGGCGAGATCGTACTCACCCTGGAGATCGGGGGCCATCGGCTCGAAGCGGGTGAAGCCGACCTGGGCGCGCACCTCCCGCAGCTTGTGGACGAGGACGACCTGGGCGAGGCCGGAGGGCAGGCCGCCGGCGGGTACGCACCGGCGCGCCCAGAGATCGGCGTCCTCGGGCGGCAGGCGGCCGGGCTCCTCCGCCGGCTGGTCGACGAGCTGGCGGTACTCGGCGGTGCGCAGGGGCTCGCGCGGCCGCGGGGCGCCGCGCTTGGAGGCGACGGCGGCGAGGACCTCGTCGTCGGAAAGCCCGTCGAGGGCGCTACGGACCTTGGGGATTTCGCGCAGCACCGGCAGGTTGCTCTCCCGGGCCACCTGCAGCACGTCCCACACCGGCTCGAGCCGGTTCTCGATCTGGTGGTCTTTCTCGGGGATCGACAGCGCGCTGACGACCTGGGAGAAGTAGGCATTGGACGCGGTGCGAACCAGCAGGCGCAGGTGTTCCGGGCAGCCGACCTCATCGGCGCCGGGGCCGAGCCATGGCCGCTCCCCGCGGCAGCGCGGCAGAACCCCCCTGGCGAGGGCGCTGGAGAGGCGCTGGCGAGCGCCGCACTGGCATTTGACGACGATCTCGGAGAAATCGCCGGTGGCGCCTTCGTGCAGGGACAAGCTGGGAGTCTCGCAGAGCTTGATCTTGCCGAGGTCGTGGGCGAAGGAGATCCAGGGAAACTCTTCCAGGTGGCCGTTGGTGCAGGCGGCGACGAAGCGCACGGGCACGCACTCGGGGAAGGGCTTGGCGCAGTCGTGGACGTAGCGCCCGCCTTTGCGCTCGAGGGCGAAACGCCGCACCAGGGCGCGGCACTTGGGGTTCTGGCAGACGAACCAATCGGGCAGCTCCAGCACCTGGACGCCGCACCCGCGGTGAGGCTCCTGGTCGTCACCGGCCGGCGGCTTGCGGAAGGCGGCCGCCGGTGCCAGGTGGAGCACCCCCTCGCCGAAGCGCTCGAGGATGGCGTGGCGCAGGCGGGGTTCGGCGATGACGTCGCCATCGCCGGGGGCGGAGCTCCAGAAGTCGAGGCCGCCGACCAGCACCGCCTGGTCGACCAGGTCGATCATCGCTCCGGGGCCGTAGGTGGTGATCAACTGGCTCTGGCGGATGGCGCCAGCCGGGCGCTCCCCCCGGCGGCCGCGCTGCCGTCGGGCCATCAGCGATCGCCTCCCAGCCGGCGCACCGCCCACAAGTGGACCGAGGGCTCGACGTCGCGCATCGAGGTCGGGGCGACGAATCGACGCTCGTCGTCGTCGCGGTGCTCCGGATCGAGGACGGTGTGCAGGAGGGGTTTGCCGCGTCGCTCGACGTCGAAGGGGGAGTAGCAGCGCTGGCCGGCGCCTTCCCGCGCCTGGCGTACCAGCCGCTCCCAGGCGTCGATCAGCTGCCGGCCGCGCTGGCGCAGATCCTCGACCAACGCCTCGGTCGACGGCGTCGGCTGGGCGGCGGCACGGGCGAGGAGGGCCTCGAGAGCGCTCTCGGCGACGGCGCGGTGCTCGGCGATCGCCATCGCCGCCTGCGGCGGGGTCAGGGCGGGGTCGGCGAGACGGGCGATGGCGACGAGGGTTCCGGCGAGGCCGCGGTCGAGGGCCGGGCCGGCGAAAGGGGTGAGGCTGGTGGTCTCGACGAAGCGGTAGAAGCTGTGGTGGTAGGCGGCGAAGTGCTCGAAGTGGGAGCGATCCCGCGGCCGGTGGACGTTCAGGCAGGTCACCACCAGGCCGGGCCAGCGCGGATCGCGACCGACGCGGCTGGTGGCCTGGATGTACTCGGCGGTGCTCTTGGGCTGGCCGGCGACCACCATCAGCCCCAGGCGGTCGATGTCGATGCCGACCGAGATCATGTTGGAGGCGAGAAGCACGTCGACGTGCTCGTCGTCGCTGTAGGGCAGAGCCAGGCGCGCCTTGGAGCGGGCGATGCGGGTGGTGGGCTCGCGGCTGGTGAGCTCGACCGGCTCGGCCTGGATCCTGCGCCGAGCCATCCACGGATGCTCTCGCTGCCAAGAGAGGGGCCGGCGGTCCTCGATGCGGGCGCAGCGGGTGCGCACCTCGTCCTCGACCAGCCGGCGCATGCCGCCGAGCTCGCGCAGGCTGTTGAAGTAACCGGCGAGGGTGAGGTAGCCGTCGGCGTCGTCGGCACGGCCGGCGCGGTGGACGTATTGGGCAGCGCCGAGGAGGGCGACGTAGACCCGCAGCAAGGGTGCCTTGAAGGCCCGCCCGGGCGCGGCCACGCCGAGGTAGAGGCGGCCGGGACGGCTGCGGTCCCGGGTGGCGAAGAAGGTCTCCCCCTCGTCGATGCCGGGGGGCGGGAAGAGGGCCATGTCGTGGCGGGCGAAGAGCGCCGCCAGCTGCGCCCGGGCGTGGCGCACGGTCGCCGTCGAGGCGAGGATCTTCGGCCGCACGGGGCGCTCGCCGTCGCGGCGCGTGGCCAGGGTCTCGACGGCGGTCTCATACAGGCCGGCGAGGGTGCCGAGGGGGCCGGAGATGAGGTGCAGCTCGTCCTGGACGATGAGCTCCGGCGGCCGCAAGCCGTCTGGGAGAGGCTGGGCCGCGGGGGGGATCCGATCCAGGGGGCCGTAGGCAAAGCGCCCGTCGAGGGCTTGGATGCGGCCGAAGAGCGTGCCGGTCTCACCGCGCCAGGGGAGCATGGCGAGCTTGTCGACGGTAGCGATGAGAAACGCCGGCGGCTCGCGGTAGATCTGCTCGTCGACGAAGAGCACCGGCAGACCCTCCTCGTCCGCGGCGCTGCCGGTGAAGTCGCAGTGGAAATTGGCGCAGGAGAGCACGACGCCGCTGCCGTCCTCTGCCATCGCCAGGCTCCCCCGGCCGAGCTCCTTCCCGCACCAGGGGCAGCGGGTCAAGGGGCAGGGGGAGCTGGCGCCGCGGGACGAGGAGCTCTTGTAGTGGTCGATGCGCTTCTTCACTTCCGCCAGGGTGTTGGCGGTGGCGCTGCGCCCGACCCACAGGCCGACGGCGAATCGCACCCGCCCGAGCTCCTCCGTGCGCTCGCGGCGCAGGCATTCGAGGGCGCAGATCAAGGTGGCGGCACGCTCCAGCTGGTCGAGGGTGAGCAGGCGCAGGGTGTAGCGCAGCAGCACCGCCACCCCCAGGCCGCGGTCCGGCCGCTCCCGGCCGCGCAGGCGACGCAGGAGGAGGGCGTAGGCGATGACCCCGAGGTAGGCCTCGGTCTTGCCGCCGCCGGTGGGGAAGAAGATCAGCTCGACGGTTTCGTGATCGCGGTGGTGGGGGTCGGTGATCGACGGCAGGGTGAGGAGCAGGAAGGCGAGCTGAAAGAGTCGCCAGCGCGGCTCCTCGTCCGGCCGCCGCCGGCGGCTCATCTCGGCCATGGCGCGGTTGGCGAGGCGGAAGGCGAGCTGGGCGTCGCCGCCGGCGGCCACCAGGTCGATGCCCTCGCGGATGCGCGCTGCCGCCCGCCGCGCCTCCGCCACCAGACGATCGCGCGTCTCCCGGCGCCGAACGCTGGCGCCGACGTCGCACGCCGCCTGTGCGGCGATCCATTCCTCGTAGGCGGCGGGCAGGGCGTCGAGGGCCTGGCGCACCTCGCCGTCGCTGCGCAGCTCGGAGAGAGCGTCCATCCCCACGGTGACGCCGTCGACCTCCGCGGTGGTGACGAGCGGTATCTCGGTCCGCGGCAGCCAGGTGGTCTGCACCCGGGTGACCCGGCCATCGGCTTGCGGCCGCGGCTCGATCACCGACACGCCGTGGCCGACGGCGTGCTCGAGGCGCTGGCGAAACTGGAGGTCCGCCACCCGCGCGTCCTGATCGCCGGAGGCTTCGTCGTGACGGTCGGTGCGGCCGAGGAAACCGCGCTCGTAGGTCAGCTCGAGCGCGACCTGGAAGAGAAAGCGCTCGTCCTCGCGGCCGGGCTCGCCGGCGCCGCGGCGGTTGACGACGAAGAGCGCCAGCGCCCGCGCCCCCTCGGGCAGACCCGGCGCGGCGGCGCTCTCGAGCTTGCCGCAGAGCTCCACTCCGTCGCACCCGGGTAAGGGAATGCCGCGCTCCAGCGCCGCGGCGTCGAGCGGCACGTCGGCGCTCAGCGGCCCGCGCGGCCGCCGGCGCCAGAGGAAGCGGCCGGGGCCGTCCCCCTCGTCCTCCTTCTCCTCAGCTTCATACTCGGCCCAGCGCACGGTGGCGGTGAGGGTCTCCGTCCCCTCCGCCGCCGGCAGGAACGCCGACAGGCCGATCGACGACGGCAGCAGGCTCTTCCTCTTCGGCTCCCCCTCCGCCGGTGGATCGTCCCCCGCGCCCTGATCGTCGTCCGGTCCCGCCGCCACCTCGTCGTCGATCGGCTCAACGAGCTCCCGCCCCTCGAGCGGCGCCAAAAAGCCGGTCAGATACCACCGCGACGGCGGCAGCGGCAGGAGCTCCTCTCGATCGTCCGGATGAAACGGCCCCACCAGATCCGCCTCCAGGGCGCGGATCAGGTGCTCGCGGGGTAGGTCGACGGTCATAGGCCGGATCTCGTTGTCGCGGCCGAGGATATCGCATCCGCGCCTGAGGTGGTCAGCGGCAGCCCGCATCGCGGGCCAGAGTCGAAAGTGGGGCTACGGTGGTGGGTCCATTCCGGGATGCGCAGGTGGTTAGTTTGCTTCGCGGACGACGTACATGTCTTCCCCGTCGGACCAGACTACCTCGTACGTTCCGCCCGGCTTGACGTCAACATGAGAATAGCGTGTAGGATCACCTTCGGTAGCAACGAATAAGATCGAAGGACAGTAGACGGGTCTGATTGGCTCCGAGCTTCTGGAAGCAATGGAGTTGATAACTGCCTTCTCACTCCTGTTGAGCCGATAGGCGTAGGTCACTCTGACATCTGCCTCGGTTCTGTTGTAGACTTGAGCCTCTTCTCCACAACGCTTGCTGTCGCCGTCGGGAGGAACTGAGGGAGGATTCTGATAGGTGGCTGGCGGCGGGTCTTGCTGTGGAGCCGGTTGCGCGTCTTCCTTCGAAGGAGGCGGCTCCTTTTGCTGTGGAGCCGGTGGCGGGTCTTGCTGTGGAGCCGGTTGCGCGCCTTGCTGGGGTGGCGCGGCGAGAAGCGGTGATGGTGCAGCCGCGCCATGAAAAATCACCGCGGCCAAGAAGACTACCCACGTCAAGCGCAACAGGCTGTTCGGTGTTTCATACATCGTATCCTACTCCTTCTTCTTCGGCGGTTGGTTGGCATTCTGTTTGACTACCTCGATAAGCTCTTTGGACGGCTGAAAAGCTCCGGTCGTAGATGACGAGCTTGAAGTCTGTATGGGGTCTTGCTGTCCGTTGCTGTTTATTGGATAGACAAAGAAAACGTAGACGAAGAGATACGCCAGGGACATGAACATCACGAGCGCAGCGATGGAGCGTGTGCGGATGGCGAGGGAGGCGAGGTTGGTCTTGATCGAAATTTCTTGATCGGTGGTGGTCTCCAGACGGACGGCGCCTTCAGCTTCCGAAGCGGCGAGGGCGAATTGCCAGAAGGCCATGGCGAGGCCACCGATCGACACCAGCATGGATACCCAGAAGAGGATCTTGGTGCTGCGGCGCTGCCAGCTGTAGACCTGTTGATTCTCGTGATAGAGCCACTGCAGGTAGCGTTCCTTGGTGAGGGCCGTATGGAGTCGTCCTTGGTCGACGGCATCTCGATCGATGGCCTGATCGTCGGGTACGAGCACTTGGACCTCTTGATCGAAGAGCCAGCCATCGAGGGCAGCGAGAAGCAGCAGCGCAACGACGATGAAGAGAACGGACGCGGCGATCTTGAGCGCCCGGTAGCGCGCGACGGGGGATGAGCTGGCGGTGGTCATGACGAGACTCCTGTCCTGGTCTCTTCGTGGCTTTGCTCAACTGAAAGGCTCGCGAGAGTGCTCGGCTACTATAGCCCGAAGCTGCGATCTCGTGAAGTAGCTGCCGGAGGGGGACGATCGCGGACAAGAATTTTCGGACGTCTTCGCAAAATCGCCCAGTAGACGAGTGAAGGCGAGCTCACAAGGCATGACGACACAACCGCGCGACCGTCCCTTGGGGACGGACCACGGTAGCCGGTGGTTTCAACCACCGGCGGGCATCGCCGGGCCAAAAGCCATGGGATTGCCGGGCCACGCCCTACCGGGGAACGTCCCTGCGGGACGCGGAGCCACCACCGGCGGCGCAGACCGGACGCCGCCCTAGTCCGCGTCGAGGCGTAGCTGACGGGGGTCCCTTTTTCGGTGGCGGGACGGACGTGGCTTCTTCGCGGTCCGGCGCTCGGCCTCGGCTCGCTGGTGGTTGAGGAGGAAGAGGCGGTCGACGACGTCGTCCTCGAAGGCCTGGCGGGCCTTGGCGGCGGCGGGATCCTGGGGGGCGACGTAGGGCGGGACGTCGACGTCGGGCCAGCCGTAGGCGCGGAGGACGGCGCGGTCGAGCTCGAGGTGGAGGCGGCGCAGGTGGCGGATGGAGGGCTCGTCGTGGCTCGGGTCCTTCAGCCGGTTGTAGGTCTCGGTGAGGCCGTGGCCGGCGGCCTCCATGTAGGCGGCGCGGGCGTCGTAGAGGCGCTCCCCGACCTCTTCCAGCTCGTCGATCACCCGGCGCGGATCGGGGTGGGGGAAGGGGAAGGTCTCGAAGCAGTCGGTGGCGGCGTAGCGCAAAGTATCACCTAAAGAGGACGAGAGCAGACGTGCCCAGTACTCGTGAACGCGGCTTTGGAGGACGGCGAAGGCCGAATAAGTTTGTAAGCAAAAAACAACAATGCCATGTGAGAAGATACGATTCGTAGGCTGAAGGGAGAGTAATAGATGTTTGCTGTGTATTGAGGCAACCAGGCACCGGTCGAGCGACGCGATCGCGCGGTAGAGGGCGGGTCGTTTCTCAGCATACTGCCACCAGTTCTTTTTGTAAACGAGACGATTATTTCGATCCCGCTCCGGCTTGACTTTCCGCCGCACGATCTCGATCAGGTCGGGCCAGCGCTCGGCTTCTTCGAGGCTCATGGCGCCGAAGCTGATGACGTAGCGGTGGTGGCTCTGGGTGGGGCTGGTGTTCACCTCCTCCCCTCCCAGGTAGGGGAAGATGCGCTCGCCGTTGCGCCGGTCCTTGGCGATCAGGGCGTCGCGTTCTTCGGGGGTGAGGACGAATCCCATGCCGACGACGATGCTGCCCTGGAAGCTCAGGCCGCGGTTGGCCTCGAGCCTCCGCGGGTCGGGGCGCTCGGGCCTGGGGCGGAGGCGGGAGTTGATCACCGCCACCGGCTCGCCGTCGAGGCGCGGGGCGAGGTTGCGGGCGACGCGGGTGCCCTTGGCCAGGTGCACCACCGCGACGGCGACGGCGGCGTCGCCCGGCCAGGGCAGGGAGCGGATGGCGTGGTAGATGCGCAGGCCGCCCTCGACCAGGGGCTTGAGGCCGCTGGCGCGGGTGTCGCCCTGGGCGATGGTGTTGGTGGCGATCAGCCCGATGGTGCCGTGCTCGCCGATCAGGACGGCGGCGCGGCGGAAGAAGTGGGCGCTGTAGTCGGCATTGCCGTGAGCGCCGGGATGAAGGATCTTCAGCCAATCGAGGTATCCCCGTCCGCCGAAGGCGTTGATGGCGTTCTTGCCGGCAAACGGCGGGTTGCCGACGACGGCGTCGAGGCCGGCGGGGGCGGCCGGCTGGCGAGGGCTGAGGGGGTCGGCGCGGCCGGGGTGGAAGATCTCGGGGAATTCGAGCACCCAGTGAAAGGGGCGCAGACGCTGGTGGAGCCGGCGCTCCAGCTCTCGGAGCTCGGCGGGCGGGGGCTGGTCCGAGGCCAGCCAGTCGCCGAGGAGCTGCAGGCGCCGCCCGAGCTCCTGCTGGCGCGCCTTGGGGCGATCGGCGGCGAAGAAGGCGCCGAGGGCGAGGTCGGCGATCAGCTTGACGCGGGCGAGGGCGTCCTCGGCGTCCGCCAGCAGGCGTTCCTTGCGCCGCCCCAGGCTGGTCTCGCCGGCCAGGTCGAGGATCTCCTGGCGCAGGGCGATGGCTTCGTCGAGGGCCTCGTCGAAGGCGCGGGAGCAGAGATCCCGCTGGCGCTCGGGCTGCCAGTGAAAGCCGCGGATCTGGTCGAAGTCGAGGCCGACCAGGCTGTCGCCGTGGCGCAGGGCGTGGTCGAGAAAGGTGAAGGGCAGATCCTTGGCCAGGGTGACGAGCCACAGGGAGAGCTTGGCCAGGCCGACGGCGAAGGCGTTCTTGTCGACGCCGTAGAGACAGCGCTGAGCGACCAGCCGGCGGGCGTGATTGACCACGTCGGGATGCTCGGCGGCGAGCTCCGGCAAGCGCCCTTCGCGTTCCCAGGCCGCCACCACCCGGTCGGCGAGGAAGCGGCAGGCCTCGACCAGGAAGGCCCCCGAGCCCATCGCCGGATCGCAGATCTTGAGCGCCAGCAGCTGCGCGGCGGTGGGCTCCTCGCCCAGGGCGCGCAGCAGGGGCTCCAAGGTCCGCTCGACGATCGGCGCCGACAGGCTGCGCGGCGTGTAGTGGCTGGAGGTGCGCCGGCGCTCGGCTCCCGGCTGGATCACCAATCGTCCGGGGCGGGCGCGCCCCAGGTCGCGGATGGCGAACGCCTCGAGCGCTGCGATCACCGCCGCCTCGACCTCCTCGTCGCCCGGCGACGAGCCGGGGTCGCGCGGCGTCTCGTCCCCGTGCGCGGCGGCGGCGTCCGCCGTCGACCGGCCTGCCGGAGTCTGATCCCCGCGCCCGGCCTCGTCGCCGGCGGCGGAGGACTCGCCGCGCCGCGCCGCGCGTTCGGCCTCGGCGGCGGCCTTGGCGATGCGCCCGGCCAGGGACTTGCTCAGGCCGAGCTCCCGGCGCAGCCAGGCCGGGCGTTGCGACCGCGGCTGCTCGAGCAGGGCGCCGACCTCGAGCCAGGCGCGGCTCTTCTCGCCGCGCACGCAGACGGCGGGGGAGAAGAGGCGCGCCACGTGGTAGCCCATCAGCGCCTCGTAGACGCTGCCGATCTGCTCGACGTCGAGGGTGGCGTAGGACAGGCGCTGGCCCTGGAAGACGATCAGCTTCTCCAGCACCCGATAGACCGTGCCGTCGTCGATCGCCGGCACGCGCACCGCGGCGGTGCGATCGGCGTCCCCGGGCAGGGGGGTGACGGTTCCGGGGCGCCGCCCCTCGAGGAAGGGGAAGCGGTCGGGATCGAAGAGCTCGCCGCGCCGCGCCGGCAGCTGCAGGTCGTCGTGGCGGGCGCCGAAGTAGATGGCGCGGAAGAGGGCGAGGAGCCGCCCCCAGGCGCCGAAGCGCTGCCCCATGGTGTCGGGGAAGCGGCCGTGGTCCTCCTGCAGCCGGTCGAAGAGGGCGAGGAGGGAGAAGCTCTCGGCGTAGAGGGGGTGCTCCACCGGCAGCAGGCCGCGGTCCTCGGCGTAGAGCACGAAGACCAGCCGCAGGAGGACGCTCAGCAGACCGCCGTAGAGGTGGTCGTCGTCCCGCCTCGCCACCTCGTCGAGGAGCGCCCGGCCGTCGCGCTCGGCGGCGGTCTCGAAGCCTTGGAGCAGGATCTCCAGGGCTTGGAAGACCTGCTCCGCCAGGTCGTTGGTCACTTCCGCCTGGTGGCGCCGGCTGCGCTCGAGGAGCGCCGGCAGCTGCCGGTCCCGCGGCGCACCGAAGAAGCGGTAGGCGGAGAGCAGCATCACCAGGGCGTCGAGGATCGGGCGCCCGCCGACCGCCGCCATGTCGTCGATGCGGAAGTCGATCCAGCCGGTCGACTCGCCGCGCGGGGCGTAGATCAAGCGCAGCAGGCGGCGGTTGGTCAGCAGGCCGATCGGCACCCGGCAGTGACGCAGCAGCCGCTCGAATTTGGCCTGCGGCGGGTAGTGCCAGTCGCCGGTGCGCATCTCCGGCTTGTCCGGGTCGAGGCCGGCGGGAAGATCCCACACCAACATCACATAGGCCCGCCCCACCCGGCTCGCCGGCGTCTCCTCCTCGGCCCCGCCCTCGTCGCCGGCGGGCGGTCGGCGATGGCGCAGGGCGAGGGTCGGCCGCAGCAGCTGGCGGCCTTCTGCGACCCACAGGGCGAGGTCTTCGGGCAGCTCGTCGCCGCGGTCGAAGAGGTCGACCTCGAGCTCCAGCAGCCCGGCGAGGAAGGCGTCGAGGTCGGCGATCGCACGCTTCCCCGCGTCGCCCTCAAGCGGCGGGCACAGGGCCAGCAGGCGCTGCTGCGTCTCCGGCGGCTGGCGCGCCATGCACTGAGCCTCGACCAGCACCGGCAGCGATACCAGCAGTCCTTCCGACGGCTGCACCAGGCCCAACCATTCCTGGTGAAAGCGGGTGTGGAGGTCGGCCATCAGCCGCGGCTCTCCGGCCACAGGTAGACCAGGCCGACGGGCTCGAAACGGCGCAGGGCGACCCGGTAGAGGTACTCGATCTGCCGCGGCTCCTCGTCGATCTCGCGGCCGATGGCCGCCAGCCGCCGCGCCAGGTGACGTTGGTCTTGCTCGTACTGCCGGCGCTGCTCGCGTTCGGCCGCCGTCCACTCGATGACCATCTGCCGCCGCTCGCCGAGGGTGCGCTCGATGGCGGCCCGTTGGGCCTCGAGCAGCCGGCGCAGGCCGTCGGCCTCGGCGTGGCCGCGGCGCGTGAGTTTGCCCTCGGCCTCGTGGGCGAGGCTGTCGGCCTCCTCCTCCAGGCTCGGCCACAGCCGGGCGAAGTCGCCGGCGGCGGCGGCGAGCAGGCGCTCGCGGGCGGTGCGGCCGACGGCGTCGAGAGGCGGCGGCGAGGCGAGCAGCCGGTAGAGGGCGTCGAGGGTTTGTTGCTGGGACCGCGCCCTCAGGGGCTCGAGGTGACCGTCGCCCCGGCCTTCGTGCCAGCGGGCCGCGATCGCGACCAGCTGGTCGTGCAGGCGGCTGGCGCCGTCGCCGAAGAGCGACAGGCGGCCGAAGGCGACCACCCGGACCGAGGCGTGGTGGGGGTTGGCGAGCACGGTGACGCGCTCCAGGTCGTGGGCGCCGAAGCCCTGGGCGCGGAAGCGCGCCAACAGGCGTTGCACCAGCGGGTGCTCGAGGTGCAGGTGAACCCGCTCCTCCGTCATCCGCGCCGGGGGTTTGAAGATCACCGGCAGGGGCTCCTGCTGGCGCCATTCCCACAGCGGCTGGTCGCGGCGCCGGGGTGGACGCAGGCTGTCGAGGGTTTCCTGCCAGCCGGCGGGCAAGGGCGGCAGGAGAAAGGCGGGCGGATCGTCGCCGGCAGCGGGGGCGGCGCTCTCGATCGGGCGCAGGGGGCCGGCGCCGGCGAGCTCGAGGGCGACGTCGAGGGCGGCGCGCAGCCGCTCGGCATCGAGGGGGATGGCGCTCCGCGACCGGTCGAGGATGGTCTCGGCGCGTTCGATCTCGCGGCGCAGGGCCGCCCGGTCGGCCCGCGTCGACTCGAGCTCCGCGCCGCTGACTTCGCGCTGTCGGTCGCTGGCTTCCACCGCCGCCAGGCGCTCCCCGGTGCTGGGATCGATGCCGTCGTCCATCACCTTCGCCATGCGCTCCAGCACCACCGCGGCGAGGGAGCCGAGCTCGCGTTGAATGCGCTCGACTTTGTCGACCAGCACCCCGAGCACCCGATCCTCCGCTCGCTGGGGCAGGACGAAGTAATGGCAGCGCACCTCGGGAGCCGGTTGCAGCGTGCGGTCGATGCGGCCGTTGCGCTGTTCCATGCGCGCCGGATTCCACGGCACGTCGAGGTGGAAGAGATCGGCGCAATGGCCTTGCAGATTGACCCCCTCGCGCGCCGCGTCGGTGGCCACCAGGATGCGCACCGGGTGCGTCTCCGGCGGGCCGTTGAAGGCCCGCTGCACCTCGTCGCGCTGCTCGTCCGACATGCCGCCGTGGAAGCTGAGGATGCGGTCTGCGCCGTCGTCGGTGCCGTCGGCGGCGGCGGCCAGGAGCTGCATCAGCCAGCGCTTGGTGTCAGCGTATTCGGTGAACAGGATCACCCGCCGGTCGCTCCAGCGCCTGGCCTCCGCCGGCGCTTCGCGCGGCACGCCGCCGGGAGCGAGGCCCGGGCAGCAGTGCTGGCGCAGCCAGGCGAGGATGGCGAGGGCCTTGGCGTCGGGGGCGTGGCGATGGCGGCCGGCGAGGTCGAGCATCTCCTCCAGCAGGGCGCGGGCGCGGCCCGCCGGCGCCGCCACCGCAGCCGACTCGGCGACGACGCGGGCGGCGAGGAGCGCTTCCGCTTCCTCCTCGTCGGAGCCGTAGGGCTCTTCGTCGGCAGCGTCTTCCCCGTCCGTGCCGTCGACGTCCTCGCCGGCAGCCGCCGCGGCGGCGAGTCGGCGGCCGGCGCTCTTGGCGTGCACCTTGAGGGTGCGCCAGAAGGCCTCGAGGCTCGACAGCAGGCGCTTCTGCAGGTTGACGAACACCAGGCGGCCGCGCCCGGAAGCCGGTCGCATGAGCTCGGTGTACTCCTTGAGCAATCGCGCCAGATGCAAGTCGACCGGTTCCCCGACCGGCTCGCCCACCGGCCGGAAGGTGCCGACCCGGATCGCGGGCGCGGCGTCCCGGCTCCCGATCTCGCGATAGCGCGCCCACCAGACGCCGTCGCGGTGCTCGAGGGCGATCTGAAGCACCCGCCGCTCGGGGTACCTGCCGATCCCCAACGCCCGCAGGTCGCTCTTCAAGCGGCGCACCATCACCGGCCGCAGCTGCGCCGCGCTGGTCACCTTGACGCCGCGGGTGAAGCGTTGCGGGTCGAGCAGCTCGAGCAGCGCCGAGAAGCTGTTCGAGTGGCCGTTATGCGGCGTGGCGGAGAGGAAGAGACGGTTCTCCAGCTTCGGCGCCAGGTCGCGCACCACCTGGGTGATCTGGGAGTCGACGGCGTAGCGGCTGGCGCTGGCCGGCGCCGCGGTATGGGCCTCGTCGAGGATCAGCAGGCTCTTCTTCCGGCGTTGGCCGAGGTGGCTGAGCAGCGGCTCGCGGTACTCGGGACGGCGCAGCAGCGGATACGAGACGATGAAGCGGTGGTAGGTGGTCCAGGGGTTGACGCGAAAGCCCCGCGCCTGGCGCATGCGGGCGACGAAGGCGCGGCTCATGATCTCGAAGCGCAGGCCGAATCGGCGGGCCATCTCGCTCTGCCATTGGAGGGCGATCGCCGCCGGGCAGACGACGATCGTGTAGCTCACCCGCTGGCGCAGCACCAGCTCCTGGAGCACCAGGCCCGCCTCGATGGTCTTGCCGAGGCCGACGTCGTCGGCGATGAAGAGATTGGCCCGCGGCAGCTCGAGGGCCTTGGCCAGCGGCGTCAACTGGTGGCTGAGGATCTTAATCCCGGCGCGAAAGGGTGACTGGAAACGCGCGGCGTCGGTCGCCGTGACCGCGTGCCAGGCCAGGGTGTGGAGATAGGCGGCGAAGGTCCGCGGCTCGTCGAGTCGCAGGGGCTCGCTCAGGCCGTGGCGTTCCGGCCGCACCATCCGCGCCCCGAGCTCGAGCTCCCACAAGACGGAAAGGCGCTCCCCCTGGGCGTCGTCGTCGAGACACGCCAGCTCGACCCGCGTCGCCTGGCGCGGTCCCGGCGGCGTCACGACTTCGGTCACCAGGTATTGCCTCCGTCGTACCGCAACCACGTCCCCGACCGCGGGCACCTGGCGCGTAGCGTCGCCGCCGGCACGGAAGGTCGACCTCAGCTCAACGTCCTCGAGGCCCGCAGCCCGGAGCAGGCGGCCTGCCAGCAGCGGCCGTGCTCGCCCATCGGCGGGAAGCTCGTGCGCCCGGCAGGCTGCCTTGAGCTCGTCGCGCATCAGCAGGGCCAGGAGTTGCGGCAGGGCCGGAGCCCGGCGCGCCAGGGAGCCGACTTGCACGTCCTTTGTACCCTCGGGCAGGGGCACCTCCAGCGCCCGCGCAAGCTCGGCCAATCGCGCCTTGGTCAGGCATTGGAGAACCGTCGCGGGGGTAGGCGTCATTGCGCAAGGATAGCGCACCCCCTACCCCACAAGGCGCTGGTAGATCGCCTCGCCCAACGACGTCGCCGCTTCCCTCGCGCTCGACTCTTCATCGGAGGCGCCGGCGGCCAGCAGCGGTGCATGGAGTTGGCGGTCGGTCGGCTGTGGATTCCGCGGCCCGATCATTTGCTTATTGCTTCATAGCTTTGTAACGAAAG
>RFGL01000344.1 GCA_003697015.1 Acidobacteriota bacterium
GCCGTCCGCCGACGGCGTCACGCAGGTGGCGACAAAGCGCGGCAGGAGGGGGGCACCGGGGGCGCTGCCGAGAGCGGAGATGGCGACGATCGGCCCGGTCAGGGGACTGACCAGCCGCGGCCTCAGCTCGAGGATGCGCCGGCCCCCGCCCGCCGGCTCGTCCGCTGCGGGTTCGAGCTCGAGCCGGCGGCGGAAGCGGAAGGCGGGAAACGGCCCGTAGCGGCCGCAGTCCGGGCACGCCGCCGTGCGCAGCACCGGATGCCGCGCCCAGGCGCCGGCGGCGGTGGCGACGTAGAGCCAGCCCTTCGTCAGCGGTTCCTCCTCGCCATCGACCAGCCGCCCGACCTCCTCCGCCACCACCCGCGCCAGGCCGTCGTCCAGGGGCGGTGCCGGCGGCCGCAGGGGGGCGAAGAAGGAGCGCCCGGTCGCCGCCTGGACCCGCAGCTCGAGGCATTGCAGGCAGGGGCCGCCGCCAGCACCCGCCAGCGGGCCGACGCCGGCGCTCGCACCGTGGCAGATCGCCGGCAGGAGCGGAATGCCCGCTTCGAGGCAGGCGGCGTTGAGGCGCCGGAGGCGCGCGGGGTCGCCGCCGTCGGCCACCAGCACGGCGACGTCGCAGCCGGCCAGCCAAGCCCGCCGTCCGGCCGGGCCGGCCGCGACGTCCGGACGGTGGGCAAGCTGCAACTCGGCCGCCGGCGGCCCCAGCGGCTGGCCGCTGGCGAGATCCGGCAGGGCGGCGGGAGAGACGAGGCCGGGCGCCAGGTCGAAGCGACGGAAGCCGCCCCGGATCAAGCTCTCGAAGACGCGGCGGCCGGTGGGGCCGAATTCGAGGAAAGCGATCCGTACCGCGGCGCGGCTGCGGGCCGTCATGGATCGGCGACCGCAGCCTCAGCCGCCGCTGCCGCCGGCCGGCGGGCAGGGGCACAGAGCTGCCCCCTGCGGGCCGCCGGCAGCCGGCGGCTGCACCGCGGGCTGCGCTGCCACCGGGTAGGGGCAGACGCAGGGACACAGCGGCGTCGCCATCGGGTAGGGGCAGACGCAGGGACACAGCGGCGCAGAGGCGCCGGTCCAGGCATACGGTTGCGGGCAGACGCAGGGACACAGCCCGGCGGCTTGCGGCGCCGCCGCCGGGTAGGGGCAGACGCAGGGACACAGCTGGGGCGCCTGAGGCTGCGGCCCGACGCCGGGGCACGGCTGGGGCGCCGCCGGTGCGCCGGCCGCCGGAACGCCGGCCGCCGGAACGCCGGCCGCCGTGACGCCGGCCGCGGGCGGCACCAGATCGCGGATCGCCACCACCTGGACGATGCCGCTGGCGTCGCCGGCCACCGCCTGGGCGGCGCGATCGACCCACACCAAGCTGCCTTCGAGCAGGGATCGGGAACGCTCGACGTGGCGCACGGCGGTACGCGGCAGCTCGAGATAGGCGCTGAGCTCGGCGTTGCGGTAGATCCTCACCGCGGCGGCGTCGCCGGCCCGGCCGACGAAACCGCCCAGGATCGCCAGCTGGGGCAGCTGCTGGGGATCGTCGATCAGCTTCTCGACCAGCTCGTCCTGCTGAATCTCATGATCGTCAGCCATCGATCAAACTCCTGCGCCCGGACCGTGGGCGATCCCATGCCTCCATGTGACGGACCGAGGCGAGGGTACCACGACCCGCGCCTCGCCGCCAGGTGGCGCGGGGGGTGACCGGATCAGGCGCGGTTGAGCTCCGTCTTCATGATCGAGGCGTGGCGCCCGCCGGGCTCTCGCTCGAGGGCATAGACCTCCCCCGCCGGGCTCCCCATCTCGGCCAGCAGGGCGTCGAGGCGGCGGCGGTCCTCCGGCTCGAGAGCGACGGCGAAGACCCGGCGGTGGTCGTCGAGGTGGCGGGCGTCGGGGCTGCCGACGATCGCCGCTGCCACCGCCGGCCGGTCGAGCACCCAGCGGGTCGCGACGGTGGCCGGCGACGTGCGGTGGCGGCGGGCGACCTCGAGCAGCAGGTCGAGCAGCTGCTGCAAGCGCCGCCAGCCGCCGACCTCGTCGATGATCAGGCGGTACTTGACCAGCGAGCGATTGGCCAGGGGCTCGGCCGGCGGCGGCGCCCGGTGGTAGCGCGGGCCGAGAAAGCCGCCGGCGAGGGTGCCGTAGGCCAGCAGGTGGATGCCGCGGGCGCGGCAGTAATCCGCCATGGCGCCCGCCGGACGCCGGTCGAGGAGGGAATACTGGACCTGGTGCGTGCGGATGGGAATGCCGGCATCGACGAGCTGGCGCAGATGGGGCAGGTCGAAGTTGGTGGCGCCGAGGAGGCGGATCTTGCCCTCCCGGCGCAGCTCCTCCAGCCAGCCCGCGGCCTCGACCAGGCCGGGCACGGCGTAATCCCACCAGTGGAACTGCACCAGATCGAGGCGCTCGATCCCGAGCCGGACGAGGGAGCGGTCGACGACGCGGCGGACGTAGGCCCGGTCGAGGTGCGGCAGGACCGAGCGATCGGGCACGCACTTGGTATGCACCTGAAGCGGGGGCCCGCCGCGCCGGCGGTTGGCGGCGAGCACCTCGCCGAGCAGCTCCTCGACGCCGCCGTAGATGTCGGCGCAGTCGAAGGTGGTAAAGCCGGCGTCGGCGCGCTGCAGCAGGGCGTCGACCGCCGCCCGGCGATCGCGCGGGCGGCGGCCGTGGCCGGCCGAGAGCTGCCAGCAGCCGTTGATCAGCCGGGCGACGTCGTAGCCCTCGGCCAGGGCGATGCGCTCGACCGCGGCGCTCATCCGCCGCCGCCCGCCCCGTCCGCCGGCAACGGCACGGCGGTGACGTCGCCGTGACGGAAGGTGCGCTCGCCGATGCGGGTGATGCGGAAGCGCGCGCCGCAGTGCGGGTCGGGACAGGCGACGTCGGTATCGGTGGTCATCCAATCGTTCGGCTGGGTCGGGCGCTGCTTGGCCGGCAACAGCGGCAGGAGGGCGGCCAGCGGATAGATCGGAAACGTCTGGCCGGGCGGCAGGGAGAGATTCTCTCCACGCAGCTCGAAGTAGTCCCCCGGCCGGTGGTTGCAGACCATCGGAGCGTCGCCCTCGACCACCTCGACCCGCAGGTCGTAGAGGGTGAAGACGTCGTCGCGCCCGGCGCCCACCGATTCAGCTCCGCGGCCCGGCGTTGGCGTCGAGCACCCCGGCGTAGGCCGGCCAGTAGGCCCAGGCCAGGAAGAGCTCGAGCACCAGAATCAGGATCGCCAGCGGCAGGCCGGCGGGATCGAGGAAGAGGTGGTAGAGGAAGATGTTGACCACGATCGGCGCCAGCAGCACCAGCGCCAGGGGCACGAAGCGCCCGGCGAGGAGCAGTGCGCCGCACAGGATCTCGATCACTTTCAGCAGATAGAAGAAGTAGCCGGTGGCGCCGAGCGCCCCCAGAAACGCGCCCCCGGCCTCCGACGGCTGGGGCAGCTCGAAGAATCCGAAGAAAAAGTTGAGGCCGAAGACGAGAAAGATCAGCCCGAGCAGAATGCGGGCTACCAGGACGGCTTTCGACATCGTGCCATCTCCTTTCGCAGTGATCGGGGGTTCAGTGCCCGGCTAGCATAACACCCGCAACCGCCCGCTTTCTTCCCGCTCTGAAGTTCTCCGGGACGCGCTACACTGCTCGCCGATGAACGCCGAGCCGATCCCGCCGCCGGAGCCGGCGAGCCTGCCGAGGAGCTGGCGTCTCGGCCTGCGCCAGCTGTTCTTCGCCGGGCTTTTGATCCTCGTCCCGCTGTCGCTGACCTTCTTCGTCCTCTACCAGCTCTTCACCTTCCTGGACGGCATCTTCGCCCCCCTGGTGCAACAGGCGGTCGGCGAGCACGTGCCCGGGGTCGGCCTGCTGGTCACGGTGGCGACGGTGCTGGCCCTCGGCTGGCTGTCGACCAACGTCCTCGGCCGGCGGCTGATCCTGCTGGGGGAGAAGCTGGTGGCTCGGATCCCGGTGGCGCGGGTGATCTACTCCGGCACCAAAGGGGTGCTCGAGACCCTCTCCCAGCGCCAGACCGAGGCCTTCAAACGGGTGGTGATGATCGAGTACCCGCGCCGGGGAATGTTCTCCCTCGCCTTCGTCACCGGCACGGCGCATTGGCCGGAAGTCCACCCCCAAACCGCCGACGTGCGCATGGTCTTCCTGCCGACGACGCCGAATCCGACCAGCGGCTACCTGCTGATCGTGCCCAAGGAGCAGGTCATCGACCTGCCGATGACGGTGGAAGAAGGCATCCGCCTGGTGATCTCCGGCGGCATCTTGCGGCCGCCGGAGCCGCTGTCGGCTCAGAGGGCCGCGAGCACCGCTTCGGCGCCGGAGACGCCGACCTCGCCGCCGGGCTCGACGCCGAGGTAGCGCACCACGCCGTCGTCGACGATCGCCGCCCAACGCCGCGAGCGGCGGCCCATGTGGAAGCGACTGGCGTCGAGCACCAGATCCATGGCCTCGGCCAGCTCGCCGTTGCCGTCGGAGAGCATCAGCAGGCGATCGCCGACGCCGCGGGCCTTGGCCCAGGCGGCCATGACGAAGGGGTCGTTGACCGCCACGCAGGCGACCACGCCGGCGCCTTTGGCCTTGAGCTCGTCGGCGTGGTTGAGAAAGCCCGGCAGGTGCGCGTCGGAGCAGGTGGGGGTGAAGGCGCCGGGAACGGCGAAGAGCACCACCGTCTTGCCGCGGCAGAGCTCGGCGGTGGAGACCTCCTCGATGCCGCGCTCGGTCAGGGTCTTGAGGGTCACGTCGGGGAGCTTGTCGCCTGTCGCGATGGCCATCGGCTGCGATCTCCTGGTCGGGTTGCTGGGCGTCGCCCGCCGGCGGTCGGCGGGGCGGGTGGCGGCATGTTACCTTGAATCCCACCGCCGGGTGCTCGCCGGCGCCCGCTGCCGGCGCCCGAGGGTGGCAGAGCAGCCGACCGCCCGACCATGACCATCGCCGTCGTCGCCGAGAAGCCCGCCGTCGCCCGCGATCTGGCCCGCGTCCTCGGGGCGCGGCAGCGCGGCGACGGGGTGATCACCGGCAACGGCTACGCCGTCACCTGGACCATCGGCCACCTGGTCGCCCTCGCCGAGCCGCAGGAGATCGATCCCGCCTGGCAGCGCTGGCGACGCGACGCCCTGCCGATGCTGCCGCGCCGCTGGCCGCTGGTGGTGTCGGACGCCACCCGCAGCCAGTTCGAGGCGGTGCGGCGGGTGATCAACGCTGCCGACGTCGAGCAGGTGGTGTGCGCCACCGACGCCGGCCGCGAGGGAGAGCTGATCTTCCGCTACGTCTACCAGGCCGCCGGCTGCACCAAGCCGATCCGCCGGCTGTGGATCTCGTCCCTGACCGACGCCGCCATCCGCCGCGGCTTCGCCGAGCTGCGCGACGGGCGCGACTTCGAGCCCCTGGCCGCCGCCGCCCGCGGCCGCAGCCAGGCCGACTGGCTGGTGGGCATGAACCTGACCCGCGCCGTCACCCTGGCCTACGGCCGCGACGGCGAGGGCCCCCTCTCCGTCGGCCGGGTGCAGACCCCCACCCTGGCGCTGCTGGCCGAGCGCGAGCTGGCGATAAGCGCCTTCGTGCCGGAGGACTATCTCGAGGTCGTCGCCACCTTCGCGCCGGCGGACGGCGACGGCGCCGGCGCGGGCGGCGGCACCTACCGCGGCGTCTACTTCCGCGGCGCCAGGCCGAGCGCCGAGAACCGCCGCCTGACGGCGGACGGCGAGGAGGCGGCGGCGATCGTCGAGCGGGCGCTCGCCGGGCGGGCCGAGGTGGCGTCGGTGACGTCGCGCCAGCGCCGCCTGCCGCCGCCCCTGCTCTACGACCTGGCCGAGTTGCAGCGCCACGCCAACCGGCTCTACGGCCTGAGCGCCCAGCAGACCCTCGACGTCCTGCAGCGGCTCTACGAACGCCACAAGCTGATCAGCTACCCGCGCACCGACAGCCGCCACCTGCCGCGGAGCGTCGCCGGCGAGCTCGGGGAGATCGTCGCCGCCGTCGCCGAGCCCTATCGCCCGCTGCTGGCGCCGGGCACCGGCAGCCGCCCCCTCGGCCGGCGCTTCGTCGACGACGCCCGCGTCACCGACCACCACGCCATCATCCCCACCACCACCCGCGCCGAAGGCCGCCGCCTGAGCCGCGACGAACGGCGCCTCTACGATCTGGTCTGCCGCCGCCTGCTCGCCGCCTGGCACGACGATCACGTCTGGCGGGTGACCCACGTAATCACCACCATCACCGGCGACGACGGCGGCGGCGGGGTCACCGACCGGTATCATTCGACCGGCACCCAGGTGCTGGCGGAGGGCTGGAAGGTGCTCGACGTCGGCGGCAGCGCGCGGCCGGTCGAGGGGCGCCGGGAGCGGGATCGGCGGCACGAGGACGGCGTCACCGCCCAGGACCTGCCGGCGGACCTCGCCCGCGGCCAGCGGCGGCAGGTGCGCGACGCCCGGCCGGTGGCCAAGCGCACCCGGCCGCCGCGGCGCTTCACCGAGGCCACCCTGCTGAGCGCCATGGAGACCGCCGGCGAGGCCCTCGACGACCGCGCCCTGTCGGCGGCGATGAAGGAACGCGGCCTCGGCACCCCGGCGACCCGAGCGGCGATCATCGAGACCCTGCTCAAGCGCCGCTACGCCGTACGCCAGGGCAAGAGCCTGGCCGCCACCGACAAGGGCATCGAGCTGATCGAACGCGTCCACCCCCAGGTCAAGAGCCCGGCGATGACCGGCACCTGGGAGCAGAAGCTCAAACGCATCGAGCGCGGCGAGGAGGCCCTGGACCCCTTCATGGCCGAGATCGAGGCCTTCGTCCGCCGGGTGGTGAGGGAGATCTTCGAACCGAACGGCGAACGGATAGACGACGAGGAGAAACGACGCGTGTCACCGAAACCCCCGGCCGAACCCTCCCCCCGCC
>RFGL01000345.1 GCA_003697015.1 Acidobacteriota bacterium
GCCTCGCCCTGCCCGCCGCCGCCGCCGTCGCCGCCTACGGCGCGGGCTGGTGGCTGCGGCTCGCCGAGCCGGCGGCGGCGGCGGTCCTGGCGCTCGCCGGCGGCACCGTCTACGGCTACGTCACCGAGGGCCGGCGGCGGCGTTTCCTCCAGCGGGCCTTCTCCCACTACCTGAGCCCGGCGGTGATCGAGCGCCTGGTGGAGGATCCGTCGCGCCTCGAGCTGGGGGGCGAGCGCCGCGAGCTGAGCATCTTCTTCTCCGACCTGGCGGGGTTTTCGACCCTCGCCGAGGGCCTCGATCCGCGCCGCCTGGCGGCGCTTCTGAACGACTACCTGTCGGCGATGACCGAGCTGATCCTGGCCGAGGAGGGGACCCTCGACAAGTACGAGGGCGACGCCATCGTCGCCTTCTGGAACGCCCCCCTCGACCAGGACGACCACGCCCGCCGCGCCTGCGCCGCCGCCCTCGCCTGCCAGGAACGGCTGGCGGCGATGGCGGAGCACTTCCGCACCCGCACCGGCGGCGTGCCCCTGCGTGCCCGCATCGGCGTCCACAGCGGCGAGGTGGTGGTCGGCAATCTCGGCTCGCGCACCCGCTTCGACTACACCGTGCTCGGCGACGCCGCCAACCTGGCGTCGCGTCTGGAGGGGGCGAACAAGGCCTTCGGCAGCAAGATCCTGGTGTCGGAGGCCACCTGGCGCGCCACCGCCGGCGCCTTTCACGGCCGCGAGGTCGGCGAGGTGGTGGTGGTCGGCCGGCGGCAGCCGGTGCGGGTCTTCGAGCCTCTGGCGCCCGCCGCGGCGCCGCCGCCGCCCTGGCTGGCCGACTGGCAATCCGCCCTCGCGGCGCTGCGTCGCGGGGAGCTCGAAGACGCCCGGCGGCGATTCGCCGCCCGGCCGCAGGACCCCGTCGCCCGGGCCTATGCCGAACGCCTCGCGGCCCTGCTGGCGGAGGACGAGCCGACCTGGGACGGGGTCTGGCATCTGGATCAGAAGTGAGCCGGCGCCGGCGCCCGGCGACCGTTTGCGGCCGCCGCGGTCGCCGGCCGGGAGCGGTTCTCACGCCTGAGCAGATTCCTTCTCAGAATTGAGAAGGGCGGCCTCGGGGCGGGCGCTCCGATTCTCGATCTGACGAAAATCGTCCAGTCGAATCATTCGAAAACAGAGAAAAGGTCATAATCCCAAGAAAATCCAACCCTGCGAAACCCCTGGCACAGGCCTTGCTCTATCAGGCAGGCGAGAGACGAGAGTAGGTAGGACGGCATCCCCAACAGCGTGCGGCTCCGGTCGCACGCGGGTCCGCAAGGGCTTTCGAGCCGCCCTCCGGGTGACCGCAGCCGGCTCTCGAACGGTAGCCTACCGCCGGGAGCCATGGATTTCGTCAAACTTTCGCCGACGCCGGCTGGGGGGCTGGCGTCGGCGTTCTCATTTGCAGCGGGCGCCCCGACGCGCCGCCGGCTTCAGCCGGCCGGCATCTCCTTGACGTAGACGTCGTGCTTGGCGTAGGGGATCTCGATCCCCTCGCGGGCGAAGGCCTTGTAGACCGCCATGTTGAGCTCGTGGCTCAGGCGGCCGCGCAGCACCGGCTCGTCGATCCAGCAGAGGAGCTCGAAATCGAGGCTGGAGGCGCCGAAGGCGCGCAGGCGCACCCGCGGCTCCGGCTGGCGCACGATGTGCTCGTGCTCGGCGGCGATGCGTTTGAGCACCTCGCAGACCCGATCGACGTCGCTGCCGTAGGCGACCCCGACCTTGATGCGGATGCGCTCCTTCTCCCACGGGCCGCCGCTCTCGTTGATGATCTTGGCGTTGGCGATCTGGGCGTTGGGCAGGGTGATCTCGATGTCGTCGCGGGTCAGGAGGCGGGTCGAGCGCATGCCGACCTTGGTCACCACCCCGCGCTCCCCCGAGTCGAGGATGATGAAGTCGCCGACCTTGTAGGGCGCGTCGGCGACGATGAAAATGCCGCCGAAGAGGTTGGCCAGGGTGTCCTTGGCGGCGAAGCCGACCGCCAGTCCGGCGACGCCCCCCGCCGCCAGCCAGGGCGTGGGATCCACTCCCCAGATCGCCAGCAGGACGTAGCCGGCGGTGCCCAGCAGCACGATCTTGCCGGTGATGTCGAACAGCGGGATGGTCCGCTCCTCGACCAGCGGGAAGCGCTCGTGGTGGCGCCCGAGGGCGTCGAGCACCATGCGCAGGATCGGCCACACGGCGGTCAACCAGACGATGAGCAGGAGGGTCATCAGCACCTGGACGAGGCGACGGCGCAGGCCGGGGGGCAGCTCGAGGACGCCGAGGGCGAGGGTCAGGCCGAGGAAGAAGACGGTGAGGAAGAGCGGCCGGTGGAGCAGCTCGACCACCTTGTCGTCGAAGCTCGTGCGGGTCTTCTCCGTCAGCCGCGAGACGCCGCGGGCGACCACCGCCTGCACCGCTTTGCCGGCGACGAAGGCGAGGAGGACGATGATCGCGGCGGCGACGATCGGGTAGGCCTCGACCGTACGCCAGGCGTCGACCAGAGCCTCGGGCGCTCCCCAATCGGCGAACCGGTCCCCCAGGGTGGGGAGGCGAGCGGGGGTATCGGCGGCGGACGGATCGGGTGCTTGCATGGCGCTTGACCTCATCGACGAAAGGGTGCCGGTCGGCGGTCGGACGATTGTAGTCGATCGGCTGCGAACGGCCCGCCGAGCGCGTCGTTTTCGGGCCGATTGGAGTGTCCGTACTTCCGGACATGCCCTTGACGGGGGTGGTACCGTCCCGCGGATGAAATATCGAGCCAACCTGGCGCGGGTGATGGCCGAAGCGGTACCTCAAGCGTTGCGGTTGTTGCGCTACCGGGCGGGGTATCCGACGTTGCGGCCGGCGGCGCGGGCGATCGAAAAGCGCACCGGCCATCACCTCGGCAGCTCGACCATCTCGGCGTGGGAGGGCACCAAGGGCAGCAAGGGCACCACCCTGCCGCGGCTCGACTATCTGATCATTTTCCTCGTCGGTCTGGGCTACGATTTCACCCACTTGCAAGGCACGATCGAAGAGGTCTTGGAGCAGATGGAGGATCCGTCGGCCGGCTTCGCCGCCTGCCTGCGCATCGACCCCGATCTGCGGGCGACGGTCCGCAAGGCCCTGCTCGAGCTGCCGGCGGTGAAACGAAAGCGAGCGAAGGACGCAATCGCCTATCTCGACCGCATGGACGACGTCAAGAACAAGTGACGGTCACGACTCGAAATTCTCTTTTCCGATGATTTCTCTTTTTTATAGAGCTTTTTTCGCAGAGTCTCTCTTTTTCGTGTAGTCTGCAGCCGTTGCCCTGGCCGGGCAAGGCGTTTCTCAACCCATCGAATCCTCGCTCAGAGCGGCGGCCGCGCGCACGATCCGCGCCAGGGCCGGCAGCTCGTCGCGCAGCATCGAAGCGACCAGGCTTTGAATGCCGGCCTCGACGTTGAGCGGCGCGTCGGTATCGGGCTCGAAAGCCGCCGCCGGCATGCCGTCGGCGATGGCGCTCAGGCGAGCCGCCCATCGGTCGAGGCTGGCGGCGAGCTCGTTGAGGGCGTCTTGGGCTTCGGACACAGAAATACTAGCCATACCGCTACGAACTATACCGGTATTGTGTTCGGAGTTACAGACAGTCAACGGGCACTGCGTAGGGCGAGGATCGGCGGCAGGTGACGGGCGATGGAGCGCCAGCTGCGGCCGCCGTCGGCGGAGCCGAAGATCTCCCCGGAGGTGGTGCCGAAGTAGAGGCCCTGGCCGCCGTCGTGGCAGAAGGCCTGGCGCAGGACGGTCAGGTAGGCGTCCCGCTGCGGCAGGCCGGTGCTGCGTTCCTGCCAGCTGGCGCCGCGGTCGCGGGTTTCGTAGACCCGCACCCGGCCGCCGGCGGTCACCCGATCCTCGTCGGCGTTCAGGGGGATGACCCAGGCGCGGTCGGGATCGTCCGGATCGACGACCAGAGGAAAGCCGAAGTCGGAGGGCAGGCCGCCGGCGACGTCGATCCAGCTGGCGCCGTCGTCGTCCGAGCGGTAGACGCCGCCGTGGAACTGCATGTAGAGGGTCGCGGGCTGGCGCGGCGCGCGGTGCATGTTGTGGACGCAGAGCATGGTGGCGCCGCGGCGCGCCTCGGGCGGCAGGTAGCGCGCCACCAGGCCGCGGCCGCCGCGCCGCCAGCTGGCGCCGCCGTCCTCGGTGTGCCACACCCCGGCGGCCGAGATGGCCACCGCCAGCCGCGACGGATCCCCCGGCCAGGGGCAGATCGAATGCAGGCACAGGCCGCCGGCGCCGCCCTCCCAGGCGTCGCGGCCGGGGACGTTCCACAGCCCTTCGACCAGCGCCCAGCTGCGGCCGCCGTCGCGGCTCTCGAAGAGCGCCGCCGGCGCCACTCCCGCCCACAGCACGCCG
This sequence comes from Acidobacteriota bacterium, assembly GCA_003697015.1. GTDB lineage: Bacteria > Acidobacteriota > Thermoanaerobaculia > Multivoradales > J023 > J023. The sequence continues at coordinate 4,386 of RFGL01000345.1, forward strand.
TCCTCCTCGCCGGGGGTGATCACCCAGATCGAGCTGACGGCGGCGTCGGCGCCGGCGGGGAAGGCCGGTCCCTCGGCCTCCTGCCAGTCGCCGGTGACGTCGCCGGTGAGGTAGAGGTGCGGCCCGTACTGGCCGTGGGTGATCGCCGCGTAGTAGGTGCCGGTGCGCGGGTCGCGCACGGCGTAGTCGACGCTCTGGCCGGGGAAGGCCCGGTGCACCGGGCGCAGCGCGGCGCCGCGCTCGCCGCGCAGCACGATCAGGCCCTTCTTGGTGCCGGCGAGAAGCTCGGCCTCGTCCGGCGCGCCGCCGGAGATCGCCTGCACGACGTAGACCTGGTCGCCCGGCTCGACCGCGTCGTCGAGGCCGGCCCGCCGCGGGCCGACGAAGACGCTGACGTGCTGGCGCAGGCGGCGGCGCTCGTCGAGTACCCAGCCGGCCAGGCGGGGGTGGCGCGCCTCCAAGGCGGCGAGCACTTCGCCGACGGTGCGGCCGTCGATCCGGTGGCCGGCGTCGCCGCCGGCGAGGTTGCGCAGGGTGGTGGGCAGGATGACCGTCGCCATCGTCAGACTCCTCGTCATCGACCGCAATGCGCCCGCACTCTAGCACCGCTGCCGGCCGCCCTCGCGCGGCCCGCCGGTCGGCCGCGACGGACCTCGCGCGGCCCGCCGGCCGGCATCGCCGCGCGAGGCGCTATAATCGGGCGGCACCAACCGGAGGCGACGTCCATCGTGTCGAAGGCGGAACAGCGGCCGGACCCCGCGGCCACCACGGCCGAGCGCCCGGCGGAGGAGACCACCGCCGGATTGTTGACCTTCCAGTCGTGGCACGAGGGTTCGAGCGACGACATGCTGCCGGTGCGCTACGACGTGCGCGAGGGCGAGAACGGCCGCTATCTGCGGTGCAAGGAGGCACCGGGGGTGGGGGTGGCGATCGACCGCTCCTACGCCTTCACCGAGGCCGAGGCGCGCAAGCTCGGCGAGCGGGTGATCCTGCTCGACGGCGCCGGCCAGTTCGGGCCGCTGGTGGACAATGCCCGCCAGCTCTACAACCTCGACCATCACGACGATTGCCTCCGCGTCTTCACCCTCGCCACCTGCGAGCAGGCCCTGGTGCTGGTGCTCAAGGGCCTGGAGCTCGACCGCGGCGACTGGCGGATCCTCGCCAACGAGCCCGACCTCGACACGGTCTTCGCCATCTGGGTGCTGCTCAACCACCGCCGCCTGCGCAATCTCAGCCCGCGGGCGCGCGACGCCATCGCCCCGCTGCTGCGGCTGGAGGGGGCGATCGACGCCAACGGCTACGAGATCGCCGAATTCTGCGGCCTGCCGCACGACCTGTTGCTGGCCACCAAGGCCAAGCTCGATCAGCTCTTCGCCGTCGAGCAGGCGCTCAAGAAGAGCGGTGAGTGGGGCGACGTCGACCCGATCGACTACACCCGCGACCGGCTGGTGGAGATCGACTATCTGGTCTATGAGCGCAGCGACTTCGACGACTTCACCACGGTCGAGGAGGAGTACGGGCACGTCGACATCAGCGACGGCCGCGTGGCGGTGGTGTGCCGCGACAGCGAGGGCATCTACGAGGTCGAACGGCGGCTCAAGAAGGTGTGGGGGGATCGCCTGGGGATCATCGCCCTGGCCAAGGAGCCGGGTCACTACACCCTGCGCCGCGCCGCCTCCCTGTCGAACATCGACCTGCGGTCGGCCTACGACTGGCTCAATCAGCTCGATCCCAACGTCGACGGCCACCCGCCGGAGAAACGCTGGGGCGGCTCGGACGACATCGGCGGCTCGCCGCGGCCCGACGGCACCGGCCTGGCGCCGCGCGACGTCGCCGCCGCCTTGCGCCGCGCCTACCAGCCGGTCCGGCCCAAGGTACTGGGACTCCGGCTCGGCCTGGTCGGCGGGCTGAGCGGCCTGCTGGCGGCCCTCGCCGTCGCCGCCGGCCTGGCCTACGAACGCTTCGTCGGCCCGCCGCAGGAGCCGCCGGAGATGGCCCTCCAGCTGAGCCTCGTGGCGCTGGTGATCGCCGGTGGCGCGCTCCTCGCCAGCCGCGTCCTGGCCGCCGGTCGCAGCTGGCAATTGGGCTGGCGCTGGCCGGCGGGGGAGGATTGGGTGCTGCTGCTGCCGCCGGTGCTGCTCGGCGCCGCCGCCGGCGGCGTCTGGTTGCCGCGGGAGATCGGCTGGGAAGCCGAGGCCCTGGCGGCGGCGGTCGCCGCCATGGCGCTGTCGGCGGCGGCGCTCGGGCTGTGGTTCCAGGGCTTGGTGCACGGCCTCTTGCTCGAGCACTGCCGGGTGCAGCTGCTCGGCGGGCCGTGGATGATCTCGCGCCCGGCGTTGGCGTCGGCCCTGCTCTACGCCGCCGCGACGGTCGGCGCCAGCATCCTCTGGCTGGCGCCGCTGCCCGACTTCTGGCGGCCCTTCGGCGAGCTCGCGCGCTGGCCGATCACCGCCGCCGGCGCGTTCGCCGTCGGCCTCACCGCAGCGATGATCCGCGAGCGCTCACTCTCCCTGCTGCCGGCGATCGGGGCGATGATCGCCGGCGGCGTGGCGCGTCTGGCGCTCGAGCTCTTCTGATCCGAGGACCGCGGGACGCCGCGGCGGGGATGCCGCGACGCCCCGCAGCGCCCGGCCTCAGCGGGCCGGCTCGCTTTCCAGGGACAGGCGATAGGGGCCGATCGCCGGCGAGGCCGCTTCGACCCGCACCACGTAGCGCCCCGGCCCCAAGGCGGCGACGAGGACGAAGTTCTGCCCCGTCCCGCCGCCGTCCGCCGCCGCCAGGCGGTGGCCGTGGCGGTCGTAGAGGGTGCCGAAGGTGTCGGCGCTGCCGCGGGTCTCGAGACGGACGATGGACGGGCGTCTCAGGGTGAAGGCGAAGTGGTCGTAGTCCGCCAGCCGGCCGTCGTCGAGGGCGGCGGCCACGGGCGTGCCGGCGAGCAGTCGGGAAGCGCAGAGGGCGACGTCGGCCTGCTCCGGGCCGTCGCACCACGGCAGCGCGGCGAGGCGCAGGGGTAGGATTTCGGACTCCCACTCCTCGACGCCGTCGTCGCCGGACTCGGCGTGGTTGCCGGCGATTTCGGGCATGGGCTGGGGAGCGAGGGGTAGGATTTCGGACTCCCACTCCTCGACGCCGTCGTCGCCGGCGTGGCTCGCATCGGGCGCCGGCCGGCGGTGGCCGGCGGCGAGGAATCGGGTGGCCAGCCGGTAGGGGGCGGTGGCCTGACGGCGGTCGACGGCCCCGACCCGAATGCGGTAGGTGCCGGGAGTGGCGATCGCCAGCACCAGATGGCGCAGGGAGCGCTGGCCGATGCGGGCGGTACAGCGGCCTGATCCGGCCGCGGCGCAGGCGGCGCCGAGCAGATCGACCCCCAGCTCGACGTCGTCGTAGCCCGGCGCCGCCACCTCGATCGCCAGCAGACCCGGGGTCGCGACCTCGATCTCGAAGCGATCTTCGTCACCGGCGGCGAGGCCGGGCATTTGCAGGGTTTCGCTGGGGCTTAGCGGCAGGACGTTCACCGCGGCGAGCGGTGCGGCGACGACGCAGATCGAAGCGATGGCGGCGGTCAGCCAGAAGGGAAGGGAAGTAGACGGGCGCATGATTCCTCCATGCGGGCTCGGGGCCCGGATCGGTGATCGGGCGTCCGCCGGGCGTTTCGCCCGGCGGGCACGAGGTCGAGGAGGTCTGGGGCGCGCCGTCGGCCTCCAAGCGGGGACTAACGGCGCTCATTGGCGGATGGCGGAGGAAGGGGGTCGGCGGTCGTTGTCGTGCCCCGCGGGCTGTGATCAAATGACCGCAGAGCCGTAACCGTGGAATCCGCGATCGCCGCCGGCCGACGCTCCGGGCGCTGCATGCTTCGGATCAGGGGGGAAACCGCCGGCCGGAAGTCGCCGGCGGCGCTGGAGCGCGGGCCGGTGCGGTCCCCGCCGGGCTTCCTCGCCGCGAGCTCCGGCCCGCCGCCTGCGCTGCCGGTGGGGAAGAGGGATGCCGTATGCCCGAAGGTGCAGCGACAGAGGGGGCGTTCACCCGCTATCTACGCTCGTTGGATCCGTTCGGCGAGCCGCCGGACGCGGCCAGCTTCGACGAGGTCTGGAGCGCCCTGCGCGGCGCCCTGATCGGCGAGCTCAGGCGTCGCGGGTTGTGGCGATTGCCGCCCAGCTACCTGGGGATCTGCGGCGCCAGGCGATGGCGCGAGCCCGCGGCCGAGCCGCGCTTCGGTACCGATGCCCTCGACGAGCTGGTCGCCGAGTGCTACGCCTTCGTCTTCGTCCACCGCATCGCCAGCCTGCGCGCCCAGCTGCGCCTCAAGACCAATTGCGACGGCCTGGTTTTCCTCAACGTGCGCCACTTCGTGCTCGAGCGGCAACGGCGGCACGATCCCCTCGGCAGCCGGGTCTACGCCGTGCTGCGCGGGGCGGTGGAGGCGGCCGTCGCCGCGGGCGAGCTCCACCGTTCGCCCGGCGATTCCCCGCTCACCAACCACACCGTCCTGACCGTCGGCCCGGCGGCGGGGAGCCCGGCGCCGCCGGCGGCGCTCGCGGAGATCGTCGCCGGCTGGGCGGACGACCTGCTGCCCGAGCTGGTCACCACCCGCGGCAAGGGCCACCGGCGGCTCGAGGCGCGCCTGCGGACTCGCCTCACCGGCCTCGCTGACGCCGGGTTCGGAGGGTTCACCTTCGGCGAGGTGCTCGATCCCTTGCGCCGCGAGGTGCGCCGCCGTTGGTCGGCGATCTTCGAGCTGGCCCGCGGCGAGACCGGGGTCGAGGACGGGGGCGATCGGCTGGCGGAGGTGGTCGAGCTGGCCTTCCCCGACGCCGGCTTCGAGGCCCGCGAGAGCTTCGCGCGCCTGGTCGACTGCGTGTCGCAGCGCCTCGCCGCCGGCGTCGACCCGGCGCAACGCGACGAGCTTCGCGCCCTGTGGCAGGCGCTGGTGGGCTGGGCGGCGGAGCGCGGGGTGGCGGCGGACGGCACCCCCTTGCCGGCGGGCGACAAACCGCCGTCGCAGCGCGCTCTGGCGCGGCTCCTCGGCATCCCCCGCCACCGCCTGCCGTCGCTCTATGAGATGCTCGGGAAGCTGATCGAACACTGCCGGACGGCGGCCGGATACGCCGGCGCGCGGGCGGCGGTGGAAACCGCGACGCCGGCAGGAGCGAGGATGAGCGACCGCCAGGAGCTGCGCCAGGAGCTGCGCCGCCGCACCGGCGAGGCGGTGGCGCGGGCGGTGCGCGAGGAAGAGGCGAGCGGCGCTCGACCGCCGCCGCCGCAGCCGGGGGACGTCTACCTGCTGCGCGCCACCGCCGAGCACGGCGTCGAGTGGGTGGTGCTGGGGGACGATCCGGCGGCCGCCGACCGCGTGCTGGCGGCGCCGGCGGACACCAACCCCCAGGCCTCCGGCGGCGACCTGGCGCTGCCGGAGGAGGGGCCGAGCGGCGCTCTCACCCTGCGCCTGAAGCATGCCGTCGGCCTGCCGCGGGCGCTCTTCGAGCCCGAGCTGCGGACCCGCAGCATCGGGCCGGAGCACCTGGCGCAGGCCCGCCGTCTCGTTGCCGAGCCGCCGGTGGACGGCGACGCCGGCGATCCTCTCGACCGCGACTGGCAGCAGGTGATCGCGGCCGCGGTGACGGCGGCGCGAAACGCCCGGCCGAACGCGGCCCGGCCGAACGCGGCCCGGCCGAACGCGGCCCGGCCGAACGCGGCCCGGCCGAACGCGGCCCCTTTCCC
>RFGL01000346.1 GCA_003697015.1 Acidobacteriota bacterium
CCACCCCCACCGCCTCCTCCACCGGCCGGGTGAGGAGGGCCTCGACCTCCGCCGGGGCGGCGCCCGGGTAGCGCGTCTCCACCGTCAGGCTGGGGTAGGTGAGCTCGGGCAGGAGGTCGATCGGCAGGCGGGTGAAGGCCACCGCGCCGAAGAGCAGGATGGCGATCGCCGCCATGGCGACGGTCACCCGGCGGCGGAGGGAGAAGTCGACGATGCCCATGGCCGGCCTACCGCGCCCCGGCGGCGGCGCCGGGCTGGTCGTGGTCGTCGATCGGCTCGATCGCGGCGCCGTCCTCCAGACTGCCCTGGCCGGCGACGATCACCCGCTCCCCCGCTTCGAGCCCGGCGACGGCCTCGAAGCGACCGCCCTCCTCCAGCCCGAGCTCGACGTCGCGGCGCACCGCCTGCCCGCCGTCGGCGACGAAGACGTAGCTCCGCTTGAGCTCGCGGACGACCGCCTGGCGCGGCACCAGCACCGCGCCGGCGCGGCGCTCGCGCACCACGTCGACGCGGACGAAGCCGCCGGGCCGTATCGCCGCCGGCGGCCGTATCGCCTCCACCGTCACCTTGACGGTGCCGGTGGCGGCGTCGACCACCGGGCTGATCGCTCGGATGCGGCCGGCGAAGCGGACGCCGTCGTCGGCCTTGGAGGCGATGCGCACCGAGCGGCCGGCCCGGAGGGCGAGGACGTCTCTCTCCGGCAGGTAGATGCGCGCCACCAGGGGATCGAAGTCGCTGACCGTAAACAGGGCGTCCCCCGGCCGCACGTGCTGGCCGAGCTGCGCCGTGCGCGCCGTCACCCGGCCGGCGAAGGGGGCGCGGATGCGGGTCTTCTCCAGCCGCCATTCGGCCTCCGCCAGCTCCTGCTCGGCGATCGCCAGGGCCAGACGGGCCCGGTCGAGCTCCTCGACCGAGATCAGCTCCTGCTCGGCCAGCCGGCTGGCACGCCGGTGCTTGTGGCGGGCGTCGTCGGCCCGCACCGCAGCCTTGTCGCGGGCGATGAGCGCATCGGTCTGCGCCAGGACGGCGAGCACCTCCCCGGCGTCGACCCCGTCGCCTTCGTCGGCGTGGAGCTCGGTCAGCCGCCCCTCCCATTCGGCGATCACCTCGACCTCGTTTTCCGCCACCAGGTTGGCGGTGGCGGAGAGGTAGGAGGCGATCGGACCGCGGACCAGGGTCTCGACGCGGACCGGGATCGGCGGCGGGCTCGCCTCGCCGGCGCCCTCCGCGGCGGCCTCCCTTGCATCGCCGGCGGTGGCCTGCTCGGCGTCGGCATGGCCGGCGGTGAGGTAGACGGCGGCGAGAGCGAGGGCGGCGAGGACGGCGGCGAGGGCGAGGGCGGTGCGGAGCGTGGGTCGTCGCATGGTGCTGGATCCTGCTGGTGGCTCGATGGTTGCCGGCGGCGGCTTGGAGCCGGTGGGCTCCCGGGTCGTTTCGCTCATCACTACGCCGCGGCCGACCATTTGTTACATTGCACTTCGCGCACGTCGCGCTCCGCTCATGCATCAGAGACGCGCCGGGGGCCGAAAAGGTTCCGTGGAGCGGGGAAAACGGCTTTTACGCGGCCGGGACGAGATGGGGGAGGCGGGGGGGCTGGCGGCACCGGAGAGAAAAAAACGAAAGAGATCGATCGCTCACTCGGGTGCAAAAAACCTTTCGGAAACGATGGCGTTCCGGCGGCGCGCCGGCGCCGGACGGCGGGCCCGCACGCCGGTAGCTACGGCCGCCGGGGCGCAAGGTTGCACGCCGCCGGCCGTGCTAAGATCGGTGGTGCTCAGCCCGGGGACCTTCACGGACGAAGACTGAGGAGAGCGTCATGCGCAAGCAAACCTGGCTCCTGATCGTCGCCTGTGGCCTGGTCGCATCCGTCGCAGCCTGGTCGCAGGAGCTCGCCGGCGGCGATCCGCCGGCTCCCGTTCGGGTGGTGGACGCAGGGGGGGAGCGGACCTACGTCCTGCCCGAGGACGAACGCTCGCTGCTCGATTCCCTGCTGGAGAAGCTGTGGCTCGGACCGCGCCGGCCGGGTCTCTTCCGCCCCGAGGAGGCCACGCCCTGGAGGAGTCCGACCTGCCTCGCCCAAGAGCACGGCGACGACGAGCTGCGCGCCCTCTGTGAGGCGGCGGAGCGGATCAGCCGGCTGCCGCCCTGTACCCGCGCCGACGGCTGCCAGGCCGCCGACGCCTGGCGACGGATCCTCGGCGAGCCGGGCGCGCAACACGCCCTGCGCGAGATCCTGCGCCGCCGGCAAGAAGCCCGGCGGCCGCTCGAGGCGGATGCGGCGCCGGCGACGGAGAAGGAGCAGCGGCGAAAGTAAGGGCAAGGGGGGGGGCGCCCTACGGCGTCGTGCCGCCATCGTCCGGCGCCGCGCCGGGCACCAGGGCGACGATCCGCACCGGTCCGCCGGAGCCGCCGGCGATCTTCACCGGCAGGGCGACGAGCCACGCGCCGGTGGCCGGCAGGCGGTCGAGGTGGGCGACGTTCTCCAGGCCGAAGACGTTGGCCGCGGCGGCGATGCGGTGGACCATGAAGTCGCGCGACGGGCCGTGGTCGATGGAGGCGGTGTCCACCCCCAAGCCGCTCACCCGGCGGTCCTCGACCAGATAGCGTGCCGCCTCGGCGCCGTAGGACGGAAAGTGCAGGTTGGAGGCGTCGCCCGGGGCGTCGTCGCCGAGGTAGCGCGCCCGGTCGGGCCAGAAACGGCTCCAGCCGGTGCGCAGGAGGACGATCGATCCCGCCGGCACCGGCCCGTGCTCGGCCTCCCAGCGCTCGACGTCCTCGCGGCTCAGCCGGTAGTCGGGGTCGGCGTCGGCCTGGGCGCTGGCGTCGATCACCACCGCCGGAGCGATCAAGCGCTCGACGGGGATCTCCGCCGCCGTCCAGCGGCCTTCGCCGAAGTGGATCGGGGCATCGAGGTGGGTGCCGCCGTGCTCCGGGGTGCAGAAGACGTTGGCGGCGTAGAAGTAGCCCCCTTCGGTCATGCCGTAAGCCAGCCGGCGGAGCTCGAAGCGCGACGGCGAGGTCGGCCAGTAGACCGTGTCGGCGTCGTAGGGATGGCTGAGGTCGACGAAATGCGCCGCCGCCAGGTCGAAGGCCGCCGGCGCGGCGTCGTCGCCCCCCGGGGGCGGCGTACAGCCGGCGGCGACCAGGAGCCAGCAGGCGGCGGGTAGGGCGTAGGGCGCTCGCAGCATCGGCGGGACCTCCTGCACAGAGAGCACGGTCAACGAGGTCGATTCTACGCCACCGCCAGGTCCCGCCGGGAAAGGCCGGCGGGCGGATCGGCCTCGCCGCCCGCCTCAGGGACCCTCGCCGGTCGTCGCCGGCGCCAGATCGCCGTAGCGGAAGCCGCGGCGGGCCCGCACGTGGACCTTCTTCGCCCGGGTCTTGACCTTGACCTCGCGGTAGCCGCGCTCGCCGGCGGGCACCTCGGTCCGGTAGCTCAGCAGGTAGTAGCCGCCGTTCTCCTGCGAGATGCGCTTCAGGGCGGTCTCGAAGTTGACCAGGTTCTGGTAGTAGTAGCCGCCGGAGTCGCGGGCCAGTTGGTTGAGGAAGCCGTGCTGGCGGTGGTTGATGCCGGCGGGCATCAGGTCGATGGGGTAGACGGCGACGTTGTGGGCATTGAGGGCCTGCTCGAGGGCGGGGTAGTAGCGCTGGTCGGGGCGCGCATCGTAGCTGATCGATTCGAGCTCGCCGAAGCCGATGGTGAAGAGCAGCAGGTTCTTGCGCCCGACCACGTCGCCGGTGGCTTCGGCCACGATGCGCAGGGCGTCGTACATATTGGTGGTGCGTTTGCGCAGCTCGATGTCGTCCGGCAGGCGGCGCAGCAGGGAGAAGGGGTCGCGCGCCTGGCGACGTCGCTCGGAGGGCCGGCGGATGCCCGGGTCCTTGCCCTGGGTGGCCTGTTGGATGGCGAAGAGGATCGAGTCGCGGTCCTGGGTGAAGTCCTGGTAGACGATCAGCTTGTGGTCGTAGCCCACCACCGCCACCCAATCCGACGGCAGCATCTCGTCGCGTACCCACTCGTGGCTGTCGCGACCGGCCTGGAACTGCTGCCGCACCAGGCGGCCGATGGAGTTGCTGGTGCGCGTCTGATCCTGGAAGAAGAAGATGAGGAAACGGCTGGCCGGAATCTCCTGCACCCCGTCGCCGGGCTCGCTGATGCCGTAGCGGGTGGTGTAGAAGCTGACGCTCGCCGGCTCGATGCGTTTGCCGTCCTCGATGACGATGAAGTCGTCGACCCCCAGGCCGGGGACGACGTTGCCCTTCCTGTCGGTGGCGAGGACGTCGAGCAGCACCTCGACGACGTCGATCTTCTCGCCGAATCGGGCGGCGGGTTCGCCGCCGGCCTGGCGCTCGGTGCTCTGGGCGTAGGCGCCGCCGGCGATCAGGGCGGCGATGGCGGCGGCGATCCAAGAAGGGATGGGCTGGTTGCGCACGGCTGGGCCTCCTGGCGGTGTGGCTCGGGACGGGTCGATCGCCCGCTCGCCATCAGCGTAGCAAAGTCCGCGCCAGGGCGAGGTCCGCCGTTTGCCGCCCTCCGGCGCTCTAGGCGTCCTCCGGCGGCGACGGTGGCGCCGCCGCCGCGGTCCGCTGCCGCCCGCACCCGCCCCGACGGGTAGGCGCGACGGTCGCCGGCCCACCCCGCGGCGTTCCCCCGACCACCCGGCCGTGGGTGGGAGCGGCCGCCGGCGCTGGCCGATACTGCCGGCGGAAACCTTCATCGCCGCCAGGAGGTCGGAAATGAGGAAGATCGAGCTGGCCGCCGGAGCATGGATTTCGCTGGTGCTCCTCGCCATCCCTCCCTGGGTGCCGGCGGCGACGGCTGCCGCGCCCGCCGGCGCGCCGCCGCCGGCCAACGACGAGCTTCTCGATCTCGGTCGCCGGCTCTACGCGCGGCGCTGCGCCGCCTGCCACGGAACGAGCGGGGCGGGGGACGGCGAGGCCGCCTACCTGCTCTATCCCAAGCCGCGCGACCTGACCGCCGGCCGCTACCGTTTCGTCTCCACCTGGGACGGGGTGCCGACCGACGGCGATCTCTTCCGCGTCATCTCGCGCGGCATTCCCGGCTCTGCCATGCCCTCCTGGGCACACCTGCCGGAGAGGGCGCGGTGGGCCCTGGTCCACTACGTCAAGTCCCTCTCCGCCGAGCCCCTGGTGGTGCCGCCGCCGGCGGCGCCCGATGCCGCCGGCGGCGAGCTGGGCCGCGGGGTGGTGGCGCTGGTTCCCGAGCCGCCGGACGACGCGGCGAGCCGCGCCCGGGGCCGAGCGCTCTTCGCCCAGCACTGCGCCCAGTGCCACGGCGAGAGCGGCCGGGGGGACGGGCCCAGCGCCGCCACCCTGGTGGACGGAGCCGGCTTTCCGATCCGCCCGCGCGACCTGCGGAGCGGCGTGTTCAAGGGCAGTCCGGAGCCCGAGCTGCTCTACCGCCGGATCCTCGCCGGCATCCCCGGCACGCCGATGCCGCAGGCGAGCCTGGAAGATCCGGTGGACGGCTGGCATCTGGTGCACTACGTCCTCTCCCTCTCCAGCGAGCGCCTGCGGCAACGGGCGGAGATGAAGCGCTTTCGCATCGTCGCCCGGCGGGTGGAGCGCATCCCCGATCACCCCGACTCCGGCGCCTGGCGCCAGGCGCCGCCCGTCGAGCTCCATCTCATGCCCTTGTGGTGGCGCTACACCCGGCCGGAGGTGGTCACCGTCCAGGCGCTGCACGACGGCCGGTCCCTCGCCCTGCTCCTGACCTGGGCCGACGATACCCACGATCAGGCGGCGATCCGGCCCCAGGACTTCCGCGACGCCGCCGCCGTCCAGCTCGCCGCCCCGACGGACGATCCGTTCGGCGAGCCCTTCTTCGCCATGGGCGAGCCCGGTTTCCCGGTCAACGTGTGGATGTGGAAGGCCGACCGCGAGGCCGAGCTCAAGGGCTTCCATGACGTCGACTGGCAGTATCCCGACATCGGCATCGACTCCTATCCCAACCTCCAGCTCGCGCCGTACGAGCAGCCGATGCGGGATGCCTTGACGGTGGCTTCGGATCCGACCTTCATCACCGCCTGGGGGGCCGGCAACATCGTCGCCGACCCCCTGCGGCGCAGCTCGGCGGAAGACCTGACGGCGCAGGGCTTCGGCACGTTGCGGGTGCGTCCCGGCGGCCCGCAGGAGGTCGAGGCCCTGGGGACCTACGAGCTGGGCTCCTATCGGGTGCTCTTCCGCCGCGCCCTGACGCCGGCGGCGGACGATGCGGTGTCCCTGGCCCCGGGCGCCCGGGTCTCGGTCGCCTTCGCGATCTGGAACGGCGCCGCCGGGGACCGCGACGGCAAGAAATCGGTCAGCATCTGGCAGGACCTGGTGCTGGCGGAGTGACGTGCAACCAAGGAGAATCGAGATGGCGAAGCGGCGATCGATCGACGGCCTCTCCCGGCGCTCCTTCCTGCGGTGGTTCGGCATCGGTGCTTCGGCGGCGACCCTCGAGGGGGCGTTGCCCCTGCGCCTGCTCGCCGCTGCCGGCGCCGACTACAACCCCCTGACCGGCAATCCGCAGCGCGGCTGGGAGGCGATCTACCGCGACCAGTACCGCTACGACCGTACCTTCGACTGGGTGTGCTCGCCCAACGACACCCACGCCTGCCGGGTGCGGGCCTACGTGCGCAACGGCATCGTCACCCGCCTCGGCTCGACCTACGACTACCAGCGCTACGCCGATCTCTACGGCAACCGTGCGACGGCGACCTGGAATCCGCGCCAGTGCGCCAAGGGCTACACCTTCCATCGGGTGCTCTACGGCCCCTACCGCCTGCGCCATCCGATCGTGCGGCGGGGCTGGAAGGCGTGGGCCGACGCCGGCTTCCCCGAGCTCGACGACGAGCTTCGCCGGCGCTACTACTTCTCGCGCCGCGGCGACGACGAGTTCATCCAGATCTCGTGGGACGAGGCCTGGCGTTCCATCGCCCGCTGCATGAAGGCGATCGCCGAGCGCTACAGCGGCGAGGAGGGCAAGAAGCGGCTGCTGGCCCAGGGTTATGAGCCGGAGATGGTCGAGGCGATGGGCGGCGCCGGCACCCGCACCATCAAGTTGCGCGGCGGCATGGGGCTTCTCGGGGTGATCGGCAAGTACGGCATGTACCGCCTGTCCAACAGCCTGGCGTTGCTCGACGCCAAGGTGCGCGGGGTGGGGCCGGAGGAGGCGCGCGGCGGCCGCAACTGGTCCAACTACACCTGGCACGGGGATCAGGCGCCCGGCCACCCCTGGGTGCACGGCCTGCAGGCCTCCGACTGCGACTTCAACGACCTGCGCAGCTCGAAGCTGATCGTCATGGACGGCAAGAACCTGGTGGAGAACAAGCTCACCGACTCCCACTGGTTCATCGAGTGCATGGAGCGCGGCGCCAAGATCGTGGTCATCGCCCCGGAATACGGGCCGCCGTCGACCAAGGCCGATTATTGGATCCCGATCCGGCCGCAGACCGATGCCGCCCTCTTCCTCGGCATCACCCGTCTGATGATGGAGAAGGGCTGGTACGACGAGACCTTCGTCAAGCGCTTCACCGATTTCCCCCTCCTGGTGCGCACCGACAACCTGAAGCGCCTGCGCGCCGCCGAGGTCTTCCCGGACTATCGCTCCGCCCTCTCCCCCGACGGGCCGTCGATGAAGATCCAGGGGCTGAAGCCGGAGCAGCACGGGCGATTGGGGGACTTCGTGGTGTGGGACGAGGCCAGCGGCGGCCTGCGCGCCCTGACCCGCGATCAGGTGGGGGCTCGCATGGCGGCGGCGGGCATCGAGCCGCGGCTCGACGGCACCTTCACCGTCCGGCTGGCCGACGGCACCTCGGTCGAGGTCGCCACCCTGTGGCATCTCTACCGCGTCCACCATCTGGCGGACTACGACCTCGACGCGGTGGTCGAGATCACCCAGGCGCCGAGGGATCTGATCGAGCAGCTGGCGCAGGACCTCGCCACCTTGAAACCGGCGGCGATCCACCAGGGGGAGGGCATCAATCACTGGTTTCACGCCACCGAGATGAACCGTGCCGCCTACCTCCCCTTGATGCTCACCGGCAACATCGGCCAGCGCGGCGCCGGTTGCCATACCTGGGCCGGCAACTACAAGGCGGCCCTCTTCCAGGGCTCGCCGTGGACCGGGCCGGGGTTCAAGGGGTGGATCGCCGAGGATCCCTTCGCCCCCGCCCTCGACCCCGGGACCGACGGCAAGGACGTGCCGATCCGCCTCGCAGCGCGCGACGAGGAACCGGCCTACTGGAACCACGGCGACCGGCCGCTGATCGTCGACACGCCGAAGTACGGCCGGCGTTGCTTCACCGGCGCGAGCCACATGCCGACCCCGACCAAGGCGATCCTCTACAACAACGTCAACCTGATCAACAACGCCAAGTGGGCGTACGAGATGATCAAGAACGTCAACCCGATGGTGGAGATGCTGGTGTCGTTCGACATCCAGATGACCGCCTCCATCGAGTACGCCGACCTCGCCCTGCCGGCCAACAGCTGGCTCGAGTTCGAGGGCTTGGAGATCACCGCCAGCTGCTCGAATCCCTTCCTGCAGATCTGGAAGGGAGGGATCCCGCCGGTCTTCGACTCGCGCGACGACCTGGAGATCATCGCCGGCATCGCCCGGGCGCTGGCGGAGGAGACCGGCGAGCGCCGCTTCGCCGACTACTTCGCCTTCGCCGCGCCGGAAAAGCGCGGGATCTACGTCCAGCGCCTGCTCGACTCGAGCACCACCACCCGCGGCTATCGACTGGAGGAGATCATGGCCGGCCGGTACGGACCGCCGGGCGGCGCGTTGATGAACTTCCGCACCTACCCGCGCATTCCGTTCTGGGAGCAGGTGCACGACGACGAGCCGTTCTTCACCGATACCGGCCGTCTCAACGCCTACTCCGACCTCGACGAGGCGATCGAGTACGGCGAGAATTTCATCGTCCACCGCGAAGGGCCGGAGGCGACGCCCTACCTGCCCAACGTCATCGTCAGCTCGAACCCGTACGTGCGGCCCGACGACTACGGCCTGGCCGCCAGCGCCGAGCATTGGGACGAGCGTACGGTGAGGAACGTGAAGCTCCCCTGGGCGGAGGTCAAGAAGACCGAGAACTTCCTGTGGCAGCGTGGTTATCGTTTCTATTGCCTGACGCCCAAGACCCGTCACCGGGTGCACAGCGGCTGGTCGAACGTCGACTGGCACATGCTCTACGACTCGAATTTCGGCGATCCCTACCGCCTGGATCGGCGCGCCCCCTGCGTCGGCGAGCACCAGCTGCACATCAATCCGCAAGCTGCCCGCGACCTGGGGATCGCCGACGGCGACTACGTCTACGTCGACGCCAATCCCGCCGACCGGCCGTACGTCGGTGCCGATCCGGAGGATTTCTTCTACCGCGTGTCGCGCTGCATGCTGCGGGTCAAGTACAACCATGCCTACCCCTACAACATCGTGATGATGAAGCACGCCCCCTTCATCGCCACCGAGAAGAGCGTGCGCGCCCACGAGAGCCGTCCCGACGGCCGCGCCCTGTCGGCCAACACCGGCTATCAGGCCAACCTGCGTTACGGCTCGCAGCAGTCGGTGACCCGCAACTGGCACATGCCGATGCATCAGACCGACAACCTCTTCCATCGCGCCAAGGTCTTCACCGGTTTCATCTTCGGCGGCGAAGCGGACAACCACGCGGTCAATACCGTGCCCAAGGAAACCCTGGTGCGGATCACCAAGGCGGAGGACGGCGGCCTGGGCGGCAAGGGGGTGTGGAAACCGGCGACCAGCGGCTACTCCCCCGATGCCGAGAACGAATTCATGAAGCGCTACCTGGCCGGCGAGGTCGGGGTGGTGGACTTCTGGAGCTGAGAGGAGGAACGCGGTGCCCTATGACGAGGCGCATGCCGACGATCCGCTGGAGCTGGTGGGGGTTCCCGTCGCCACCGATCTCGAGGCGGTACGCGAAATGGCCTACACCATCGCCGAGGAATTCGCCGTCCTGGGTTGGGGCGAGGAGCGGCTGCTGAAGCTCTTCCGCACGCCGTTCTACAGCGGCCCGCACCGGGCGTGGCAGCTCCTCGGCGAAACGCAGATCGAGCGCATCGTCGGCGAGAGCGTGGCCGCCTACGGCGGCGTTCGATTCGTCGAGCGCGACCCCCAACGAAGGCCCGAGCGGTTGCCGGTGCTTTCGCGCCGGACCGTGCTGCGGCCCTGTCAGGAACCGCTGCCGCCGGTCGCTGGCGGCCGGCCTCCCGGAGGTCACCGAACGGGGAAGGAGGACTGAATCATGCCGAAGGTCTACAACTGGCAACTCGGTCGCGACATGGCCTACCCCTACGAGGGGGCCTATCCCGAGCGGCAATTCGCCTTCGTCTTCAACATCAATCGCTGCATCGCCTGCCAGAGCTGCACCATGGCGTGTAAGTCGACCTGGACCTTCAACAAGGGCCAGGAACAGATGTGGTGGGCCAACGTCGAGACCAAACCCTACGGCGGCTATCCCCAGTGGTGGGACGTCAAGATCCTGAAGCTGCTGGAGGAAGCCAATCCGGAGGGCATGAGCTGGGACGAGGGCGCTGCCGAAGACGGGGTGAAGCGACCCTATGGGCGCTATGCCGGCCGCACCATCTTCGAGGCGCCGCCGGCGTCCCTCGCCCCGGAAAGCTCGCGCGTCCTCGGCTACCTTCCCAGCGACGAGGAGTGGAACTCGCCGAACATCTACGAAGACAATCCGGTGGGGTCGAAAGGGCAGGAGGGCAAGCTCCACCCCACCGGCGAGCGCCTGCCGGTGCACCGGACGTGGTTCTTCTACCTGGCGCGGATCTGCAATCACTGCAGCTACCCCGGCTGCCTCGCCGCCTGCCCGCGCAAGGCGATCTACAAGCGGCCCGAGGACGGGGTGGTGCTGATCGATCAGGAGCAATGCCGCGGCTACCGCAAATGCGTCGAAGCCTGCCCCTACAAGAAGGCGATGTACCGCGGCAATACCCGGGTGTCGGAGAAGTGCGTCGCCTGCTACCCCCGCCTCGAGGGGCGCGATCCCGAGAGCGGCGGCCAGCGCCTGGAGACCCGGTGCATGGCGGCCTGCATCGGCCAGATCCGCATGCAGGGACTGGTCGAGGTGACGGCGGACGGCACCTGGACGGAGGACCGCTACAACCCGCTCTACTACCTGGTCCACGTCGCCCGCGTCGCCCTGCCGCTCTACCCCCAGCTCGGCACCCAACCCAACGGCTACTACATCCCGCCGCGCTGGGTGCCCCGCCCCTACCTGCGGCAGATGTTCGGCCCCGGGGTGGAGCGGGCGATCGAGCGCTACACCTTCCCCGATCGCGAGCTGCTGGCGGTGTTGCAGCTTTTCCGGCGCGACAACCGCATCATCTACCGCTATGCCATCGAGAAGGGGCCGGAGATCTATCGCACGACCTACCGCGGCCGGCCCCTGACGCTTTACAACGACACCGTCATCGCGTACGGCGAGAACGGCGAGGAGCTGTTCCGCACCACCGTCGAGGAGCCGCTCTATGAACGACCCGCACCGCTGCAGAACTCGATCTGAAGGTGCCGCGGCAGAGCGGCGACGGGCGCGCGACGAGGCGCTGGCGCGCTGCGCGGTCTACGTCGCCCTGGCCGAGGCCCTGGCGC
>RFGL01000028.1 GCA_003697015.1 Acidobacteriota bacterium
CGGCCGGAGCTCGCCCGCCAAGCCGCCGGCGGCCCCGGCGACGGCCTCGTCCGGGCGTTGATCGAGGCCCTCGACGGCGAGCTCGAACGGGCGGCGGATCTCCTCAGCCGCTCCCTGGAAGGCGGCCGGCTCGATCCCCTGGCCCGGGCCTGGGCGCTCGCCGATCGCGGGTTGGTGCTGTGGCTCGCCGGCCGCGGGCCGGCGGCGCGGGTCGATCTCGAAGCGGCGATCAAGGCGCTGCCGGACGAGCCGTTGCCGCGATTGGCCTTGGGCGAGATCGCCCTCGCCGCCGCCGACTACGGCCAGGCGGTCGCCCAGCTGGCCGCCGCCCGCGCGCGCTGCCGCCGCCCGGCGGGCTCCGGCGCCGTCGCCGGCGACCTCCTGCTGCTGGTGCTCGAGCCCCTGTCGCCGGCCGCTGACGAGCTCTGCGCCCGCGCCACCCACAGCCTGGCCGCGGCCCACCTGGGGGCGGCCTTCGAGCTGTTGCCGGCTGCGATGACCGGGGCGGCGGCCCGCGCTCGGGCGAAGGCGCATCTGGATGCGGCCGTGCCCTTTGCGCCGGGCTCGAGCCTCGACGCCAGCCGGCGCTTCGCCCGCGGGACCCTGGCGCTCTTCGAACGGTCGTGGGCGGCGGCGAGGCAGGAGCTCGAGGCGGCGCTGGCGGCGGACCTGCCCGCCGGACTCGAGGCGCCGGCGCACAACAATCTGGCGGTGGCGCTGATCGAGCTCGGTTCCCTCCAACGAGCACGGCGGCAGCTGGAGACGGCGCGGCGGCGCGGCGAACGGTCGGCCGAGCTCAACCTCGGCATCCTGCTCGACGACCACCTCCCGGGAGGCAGCGAGCAGGCGCGGCAGCGCTACCGCGCCTACCTCGAGGCCGGCGGCGAGCGCAGCGACGAGGTCCGCCGCTGGCTGGCGACGCTGGAGGCGGTCTACGGCCGGGAGGCGCCATGAGAGGCCGTCCGAATCGACTGCTGGCGGCCGTCGCCGCCGCCGTCTCCCTGGCGGCGCCGGCGCCGGCGGTCGAGCCGCTGGTGCTCCTGGTCCACCTGCCGGGCGCCCGCTTCGAGGCCGCCAGCCGGTTGGTGGAAGCGGTGACCAACGTCAGCGACCATCTGGCCCAGGAGGTGCCGGGTCTGATGCTCGAGCCGGAGGTCTTCCGCCGCCTGAGCGACGCCCAGCTCTTCCTCGCCAGCCACCCCGAGCGGGTCGCCCTGGTGCTCTGCGATCCCGCCTTTCTGCTCGACCTGCCGCCAGCGGTCGAGCTGCGGCCGAGCTACCGCCTGACGCGCGCCGGCCGGGGGACCTACCGCCGGCTGGTGGTGGTGCGTGCGGAGCGCGACGAGACCCGCCTGGCCGACCTGCGCGGCAAGTCCCTGGCCGCGGTGGAGGTGAGCGGCGTCCACCTCGACGACTACCTCGGGCGGGCGGTCTTCGCCGGCGAGGTCGATCCGGCGGCCTGGTTCGACCCCCTGGTGAGGGTGGCGGACGACTTCGCCGCCGTCACCAGCGTGCTCTTCTCCCAGACCGACGCGGCGCTGGTGGCGGAGGACAATCCGCTCCTCGCCGCCCACCGCCAGGAGCTGCGGGTCCTCTACCGCAGCCCGCCCCTCTCCCTGCCGGTCGTGGCGCACAACCCGGCGGTGCTCGATGCCGGCCGGCGGCAGGTCGTCGGCCGGGCGCTGGCCGAGCTGCGTTCCACCCGCGCCGGCCGGCGGGCGCGTGCGATGCTCGCCATCGACGGGATCGAGCAGCTCGACGCGGCCCTCCAGACGGCGCTCGCCACCCTGCCCGCGGCGCCGGTCAAGCCCCTGTCGATCGTCGTGCCCGGGGTCGCCGCCATCGAGCTGACGCCGCCGCCCGTGCCCGCGCCCTCCGCGCTGCGCCTGGCGCTGCCGGTCGCCCTGCCGCCGGCACCACCGCTGCCCGGCGGCGCCGAACCCCGGCCCTGAGGCGAACGCCGTGGCGAAGATCCTGCTGGTCGAGGACAACGAGCTCAACCGCGATCTGATCTCGCGGCGGCTCAAGCGTCGCGGTTTCGAGGTCAGCGTGGCGCTCGACGGCGCCGAGGGCATCGCCCGGGCCCAGGCCGAGCACCCCGACCTGATCCTCATGGACATGGGCCTGCCGGTGCTGTCGGGTTACGACGCGGCGCGGCGGCTCAAGGAGCTCGAGACCACCCGCGACATCCCGATCGTCGGCCTGTCGGCCCGCGCCATGGCCGGCGACGCCGACAAGGCGCGTCGCGCCGGCTGCGACGAATACGACACGAAGCCGATCGAATGGCCGCGCCTGCTGGCCAAGATCACCGCCCTGTTGGAGCGCTCGGCACACCACCGCCCCGGCGTCTCCACCACCGGCGTGGCGCCGTCTCCGTCGCCGGCGGCTGGCCCGGGAGGACGCAACGTCCTGGTGGTCGCCACCGGCGGCATGAGCCGCGAGACCCTGCGCCGGCGCCTGCTCGCTCTGGGCGATCGGGTGGCGGTGGCCGAGAGCGGCCGCCAGGCCCTCCAGCGGCTGGCCGAAAGCCCGGCCGACGTCGTCCTGCTGCAGGTCGAGCTGCCCGACATGAGCGGCGCCGACGTGCTGCGCTTCATCCGCTCGCAGCCCGCCCTGCGCGATCTGCCGGTGTTGATGATCGCCGGCATCGACGAGCGCGAGCAGGCCCTCGCCTGCCTCGAGCTCGGCGCTCGCGACGTGCTGTCGCCGCCGTTTCCGCCGCCCCTGGTCAACGCCCGCTTGACCGCGGCCACCGCCGCCCACCTGCGCTCCGGCGCCGGCGGGGAGGAGCGCGAAGAGCTCTTCGCCGAGCATTTGCGGCGCTGCTTGCTGCCGGGCTTCGCCGTCGCCGAGCTGGCGGCGAGCGGGCGGGTGTTGCCGCGGCGCCTGGCCGACGCCGGCGTCCTGGTGCTGCTGCTCGAGGATCTCGCTGCGCGCTGCGACCAGGGGGTGGCGGAGGCGGCGATCGCCCCGCTGCAGGAGCTCGTCGTGGCCTGTGAGGAGATCGAAGCGCGGCATCCCCTGGCGCGCATCAAGCCCTTGCCGGAGGGGCTGCTCTTCGCCGTCGGCCTCGATCCCGAGCTCGACGACCCGGCGCCGTTGGCCGTCCATTGCGCCCTGGAGGTGCTCGCCACCAGCCAGCGCCTGCTGCGCGACTGGCCGCTGCGTCTCGGCCTCCACGACGGGCCGGTGGTGGCGGCTCTCGTCGGCCGCAAGCGACTGCACTTCGACCTCTGGGGCAGCACCGTCGACGTCGCCCGCACGGTCGCCCGCCACGGCGCTCCCGGGGCCCTCAACGTCAGCGGCGCGGTGTGGCAGCGTCTCGGCCCGACCGCCATCGGCGAGCGGGTGACGACGGTGGAAGGCCGCCGCGGCGGCGATCCGGACGGCTCCCGCCTGGGCATCTACCGCCTCGACCACCTCGACCCTCTGGCCTGAGCGAGCGCTCAGCAGGAGCCGACCTCAAGGCCTACCGGGCAGCTGACGCCGGTACCGCCGAGGCCGCAGTAGCCGCCGGGATTCTTGGCCAGGTACTGCTGGTGGTAGGGCTCGGCGTAGTAGAAGTCGGGCGCTTCGGCGATCTCGGTGGTGATCTCGCCGTAACCGGCGGCGGCCAGGCGCTCCCGGTAGGCCTGGCGGGAGGCCAGCGCGAGACGCAGCTGCTCCTCCGTGGTGGCGTAGATCGCCGACCGGTACTGGCTGCCGACGTCGTTGCCCTGGCGCATGCCCTGGGTCGGGTCGTGGCCTTCCCAGAACGTCCTCAGCAGCTCGGCATAGGGGACGGCCTGCGGATCGAAGGCCACCCGCACCACCTCGGCGTGACCGGTCAAGCCGCTGCACACCTCTTCATAGGTCGGATTGGGCGTCGAGCCGCCGGCGTAACCGACGCTGGTCGAGAACACCCCCGGCAGCTGCCAGAACCGCTTCTCCGCTCCCCAGAAACAGCCCATGCCGAAGAGCGCCAGCTCGATGCCGCGGGGGAACGGCGGCGCGAGGGGCGTGCCGAGGACCTGATGCTTCGCCGGCACCGGCATCGGCTCGGCGCGTCCGGGCAGGGCTTCGTCCGGCGCCGGCAGGGTCATTTTCTCGGCCTTCCAGAGGACCATCGGCGACGCTCCTTTCTCCGTTGATTCAACCGTACTTCAATCATCCTCCAGCCCGCCGGCCGGCGGCGCCTCGAGGGACTCCAGCATAGACCACAGGGGACCCTCCGCCAACGCCCGCCGCCCGGCGTCGCGCAGCAGTCGCCGCCGGAGGCCGGCCGGATCGCCGTAGAGGCGCTTGGGGACGCCCTCGACCCGGGCGTTCGGTGGACCGAGGCCGAGGTGCTCGGCGACCGCCGGCGACGCCAGGCGCGGCCGGCCGCGGACCAGCACCAGGGCGACGTCGGCCGGGCGGGCGGCGAGCAGGCTGGCGGCCGGGCTGGGGGCGACGTCGGGGATCAGCAGCACGTCCGCCGGCGCCCCCGCCGCCAGGGTGCCGCGGCCGTCGTCGAGGGCGAAGGCCCGCGCGGCGGCGGTGGTGAGCATGGTGAGGATGGCGTCGGCGTCGGCCAGGCCGGTGGCGAGGGCGTCGCGCGCTTCGTCGAGCAGGGTCGCCGCGCCGCTCATGGTGGCGTCGGTGCCGAGGGTGACCGTCACCCCGGCGTCGAGCAGCGCCGGCACGTCGGCGGTGCGGCCGTAGAGGCGGAGGTTGGAATGGGGGCACCAGACGACGCGGGTGCCGCTTTCCGCCAGGCGCCGGCGGTGGCGCGGCGACAGGGCGATGGCGTGCACCAGGACGGTGCGGGGGCCGAGGAGGCCGAGCTGGTCGAGGCGGTCGATCTCGGCCGCCGCCACCTCGTCCACCCCCTCGGCGGCATGGATGATGAAGGGCGCGCCGCGGCCGTTGCGAAAGGCGACCTCGGGCTGCGGGTCGTAGCCCAGGGAGTGGGACCAGGCGTAGCGCCGCAGCACCCGGATGGGGAAGAAGCGGTGGAAGACGCGGCGGGTGAAGGGGTCGTGATGGGCGACGGTGGTGGCGCCCGAGATCAGGTTCTTGTACGCCCCCCACCACAGCCGATCGCGCACGTCCGTGTCGAGCATCAGCTGCCGCAGGGGGGGCTCCTCGGGGCGGTAGGCGTCGCGGGCGAAGGCGTAGAGATTGGGGTAG
>RFGL01000347.1 GCA_003697015.1 Acidobacteriota bacterium
CGCCTGGGGGCGGCCTCCGCCGCCCCCAGGCGGTGGCGGCCGGACGGCGACCGCGGGGGGGCGGCCTGCGCCTGACCAAGGTCGGCCTCGGCTTCCTCGCCCTCGCCTTCGTCCTGCTGCTGGCGGCGGTCAACACCGGCAACAACGGCCTCTATCTGGCGCTGGCGGTGATGGGCGCCATGGTGTTGATCTCGCAGCTGGCGGGCGCCGCCAACGTGCGCCGCCTGCGCCTCGCGCTGCAACCGCCGGCGGAGATCTTCGCCAACCGCCCGAGCCACCTGACGGTGGAGGTCGAAAACCGCGGCTGGGCCCCGCGCTGGCTGCTGCTTCTCACCGTCGCCGGCGACGGCTTCGCCCACCGCCTGCGGCGCACGCCGCCCCTCCTGGTGGCGCGTCTCGGCCGCCGCCAGCGCCACCGCGGCCACCTCGAGCTGCTGGCGCGCCGGCGAGGGCGCCTGACGCTGCAGGGGATCGAAGCCTCGAGTCTCTTCCCGCTGGGATTCTTCGACAAGGTGGCGCGGTATCCCCTGGAGCTCGAGCTGCTGATCTACCCCGAGCTCTTCGCACCGCCGTCGAGCCAGCCGGGCCGCACCGCCAGGAGCGGCGACCGGCCGACCCACCGCCGCGGCTGGGGCCACGACCTCCTCGGCCTGCGCGCCTTCCGCCCGGGTGACGACCCCCGCGCCATCCACTGGAAACAGAGCGCGCGGACCGGCAACCTGATCGTCAAGGAACGCGAACGCGAGGAGAGCCGTCGCCTGCAGATCGTCTTCGACAACGCCGCCGGCGAGCTGGCGGACGAGGCCGAGCGCCAGCGCTTCGAGCGCCTGGTCAGCGAGGCGGCGACCGCCGCGGTCGACGTCCTCGCCCGCGGTTGGGAGGTCGAGCTTCTTACCCGCGACCTCATCCTCCCCTTCGCCTCCGGTCCCCGCCAGCGGCAGCAGGTGCTCGAGGCCCTGGCCCTGATCGAACCGCGGCCGCGGGCCGAGCGGCCGCTGGTGGCGAGGGGCGACGAGCCGCATCTGCGCCTGGTGATGGACGGCGGGGGAAGGCAGGAGGTGGAATGAGCTTCCCGCGCAGCAAGCGCCAGCTGCTCGCCTGGTTGGCCCTCCTCGCCCCTCTGCCCCTCCCCTTCAACGAGGCCCTCGAGTGGTGGGTGCTGCTGGTCTACTCCCTGCTCGTCGTCCACCTGCTGCAGCGCCTCGAGGGCGACCGCTACAGGCCGTTGCCCGATTGGGTGCTCAATCTCCTCGGACTGGCCTATCTGCCGCTGCTGGTCGTCGATCTAGAGCGCGGCGTCCGCAGCTCGAGCTTCCTCGATCCCCTGCTCCACCTGCTGCTCTTCGTGCTGGTGGTCAAGCTCTACGCCCTGCGCCAGGAGCGCGAGAAGTGGCACGTGCTCATCGCCGTCTTCTTCGTCTTCGCCGGCGGCATGGCCACCAGCTCCCACGTCAGCATCCTCCTCTACCTCGTCGCCTTCGTCGCCCTGGGGACGGTGGCGTTGCTGCGGCTGGCGCATTTTCACGTCCTCGCCACCTTCGGCCGCGAGACCTCGAGCCCGGCCGCCGGGCTGCCGGTGCGGACGCCGGTCGCCTGGAGCACGGTCCTGGTGGTCCTCCTCGCCATCCCTCTCTTCGCCCTCATGCCGCGCTTTCGCGACCCCTTCGTCTTCGGCCAGGGCGGCCCCAACGCCGTGCGCCGAGCCGGCTTCAGCGACTCGGTCGACCTGTCGTCGACCAGCAGCATCCGCGGCAACCGCGCGGTGGTGATGCGCTTGACCTTCGACGGTCCGCCGCCCACCGAGCTGCGCTTCAAGGCGGCGACCTACGACGTCTACCGCGAGCGCCGCTGGATCCGCCGGCCGCGCCTCGCCGTGCCGGTGACGCCGTGGTCGAACCAGGAATTCGTCTTCGCCGGCGGCCGGCGCCGCGCCACCGCGGAGGTTCAGCTCGAGCCCCTGCGCAGCGCCAGCCTCGCTCTGCCCCTCGAGACCCTGAGCGTGCGCGGCCTCAACGTGCCGGCCCTGCTGCGCGACCCGGGCGGCGCCTACCTACTGCCCATGCCGCCGCGGGAGGCGCTCCACTACCGCCTGGAGCTGGGGGACGAGCCGGTGATCCGCGCCGCCGATCCGGACGATCCGCGGCGCTCGGCGCTCGACGAGAGCGGCCTGACGCCGCGCATCCGGGCGCTGGCGCGCGAGGTGATGGGCGAGGGGCCGGACGGCGAGCGCATCGATCGGCTGGAGCGCCACCTGCTGAGGGAGTACGCCTATACCCTCGACTTCGTCGGCCGGGGCGGCAGCGATCCCCTCGAGGCCTTTCTTTTCGACAACCGCCGCGGCCACTGCGAGCTCTTCGCTTCGGCGATGGTCCTGATGCTACGCGCCGAGGGCATCCCGGCACGGCTGGTGGCGGGCTTTCTCGACGCCGAGCGCACCGCCTTCCAGGGCTACTACATCGTGCGCCAGGACAACGCCCACGCCTGGGTCGAAGCCTACGCGCCGGAACGCGGCTGGCGGGCCTACGACCCGACGCCACCGGAGGGCCGCCCCCACGCCGCGGAGTGGAGCCTGCGGCTGATGGCGACCCAGCTCTACGATTTCCTGATCTTCCGCTGGGACCGCTACGTCCTCTCCTTCGGCGCCGACGATCAGGCCGACGTCTTCGACTCGGTGCGGGCCTTTCTCTCCCGCAGCTGGCAGCGGCTGCTCGCCTGGTTGCCGCGCGATCGGCCGGCGCCGGCACCGCCCGCCGCCGCCGGCGAGCCTCTGGAGTCGCCCCCTCCGGCGGCGTCCCGCCCCGCTCGCGCCCCCTGGCCGCTGCTCCTCCTGGCGCCCCTGATCGCCCTGCTGGCATCCCTCGGCTGGTGGTGGCGGCGGCGGCGGCCGCCCACCGCCACCGCCGCCTACCGCCGGCTGCGCCGCCTGCTGTCGTCCGCCGGCCATCGCCTGACCGACGCCCTGGCGCCGCGGGCGGTCGAGAACCTGGCGGCGTCGCGCTACCCGGCCGCCGCCCCCGCCGTCCACCAGCTGGTCGGCCTCTACCTGGAAGAAAGCTTCGGCGAACGCCCCCTCCACGACGGCGAGCGCCGCCGGCTCCGCGAAGCCCTCGCCGCCGTCGCCGATGCCGTCAGCCAGCCACGCCGTCGCCACTGAGCCTCACACCGCCACTGGCGCCCGACCCCTTCTCACCCGGCTGAAGGAGCGGCAGGCGATGAGGGTTTGCGCGCGATCCACACGTCTTGCCGTGGATTGCCGGCGGCACCTTCAGGAAGGTGTGCGACCACCTCGACGCGGCGGCACATCGCATGCCGCACGTAGGCACTCGGGTGGTAGGCGCCGCAGGCGTTCGTACCGCCGGCGGTGGCCCTCCGTACGACAAGCTCCCCCGACAGGTACGTCCTGCGTTCCTCCTGCGACAGCTGGTCGAGATAGGCATCGCCGTGGGTGGTGAAATAGACCAAGGCACCGGGCTTCACCACCCGCACCAGCTCGTCGAGCCAAGGTCGCTGCAACGCCTCGGGCAGATGGGTGAAGACGGACAGAGCGTAGGCGAAAGAAATCGATTCATCGTCGAGGTTCAACGGTGGATCCATGCGGTTGACGAAAAAATGTCCGAACGGCAGGTTCCTCGTACACCACTCAACCGCGTTGCGATCGTAATCGCAGCCCAAGAAGCGGATCTGCGGATACTCCCTGCCCCAGTAGCGCGCAACGCGTCCACAGCCGCAGCCGAAGTCGAGCACGCTGGGGCGCTCGCCTTCGCCCACCCTCCCCATGCCCTCCGAGCCGTACGCGCCGAGAGCCTCGATCAGCCCGCGGAAGGCCAACTGCCCGCCTTCCAGAAACCAATTCGCATTCGCCGTACCCGCGACCGAGGTCATGCGCACCAGACCCGGGAGCGGGAAGTCGCCCGCCCTCTTCCCCTCTGCCCGGCGATCGAGCCACGACCTTATCGCCGCAGCGTCCAGGGATCTGAGGGTTTGGTAGGCGTCGACGGCCGGCTTGGGTGCGGCCGCCACCAGGGCGCGCTTGATGCCAGCGAATCTCTCCCTCGAAGGACCTCGGGCCACGGGTCGACCTCCGCTGCATCCCGCCGCTCAGCTTCCGCCTCTCGCTCGACTCGCCCTATCCAAGCCCTGCGGCGAACCCCTCCCCGCAAGGCTGACCTGGCAGCCAGCCTACCCCTTGCAGCAGCGGCCTGGGAAGGGCTCGCCAGCGGACGGCGAGGGACCGCCGGCGCCGTCGCCACTGAGCCTCACACCGCCACCGGCGCGCGGATGCGCGGGTGGGGATGGTAGCCGGTGATCTGGACGTCGTCGTAGCGGAAGTCGAAGAGGGAGGCGACGGCGGGGTTGAGGCACAGGGTGGGGAGCGGGCGGGGGGTGCGGGTGAGCTGCCGGTCGGCCTGCTCGAGGTGGTTGCTGTAGAGGTGGACGTCCCCCAGGGTGTGGACGAAATCCCCCACCTCGTAGCCCGTCACCTGGGCCACCATCGCCGTCAGCAGGGCGTAGGAGGCGATGTTGAAGGGCACGCCGAGGAAGAGATCGGCGCTGCGCTGGTAGAGCTGACAGGAGAGCTTGCCGCCGGCGACGTAGAACTGGAACAGCAGGTGGCAGGGGGGAAGGGCCATGCGTTCGAGCTCGCCGACGTTCCAGGCGCTGACCACCAGGCGCCGCGAGCTCGGGTTGCGGCGGATCTCCTCCAGCACCCACGCCAGCTGGTCGATCGCCCGCCCGTCGGCCGCCGGCCAGCTGCGCCACTGGCGGCCGTAGATCGGCCCCAGCTCGCCGTCGGCGTCGGCCCACTCGTCCCAGATCGTCACCCCGTGATCGTGCAGGTAGCGCAGGTTGGTGTCGCCGCGCAGGAACCACAGCAGCTCGTGGACGATCGAGCGCAGGTGGAGGCGCTTGGTGGTGAGGAGGGGGAAGCCCTGCTGGAGGTCGAAGCGCAGCTGGGCGCCGAATACGCTCAGGGTGCCGGTGCCGGTACGGTCGTCCTTGACCGTGCCGTGGTCGCGCACGTGGCGCAGGAGATCGAGGTACTGGCGCATGATCGCTGGTGCACGGGGAGCATAGCAGACGGACGGCGGCCGGGAAGCGACCCGCCCGGCGGCGGCGGAGGCGGGTGCGCGGCCGGCGGAGCATCCTGGGATAGACTGCGCCGTCATGGGCAGGAAGCTCGCGTTCGCGGCGGTGGCGGTGATGGTACTGGCGGCCCTCGCCGCCGGTGCCGGCTGGCTGTGGTTGCGCGGCTCGGGACGGCCGGTGCGGCAGGGGGAGCAACGCCTGCCCGGTCTCGAGGCGCAGGTGCGGGTGCGCTTCGACCGCTGGGGGGTGCCCCACGTCGAGGCGTCGTCGGAACGCGATCTGGCCGCCGCCCTCGGCTACCTGCACGCCAACGACCGCCTGACCCAGCTCGAGCTCGGGCGGCGGGCGGCGCAGAGCCGGCTGGCCGAGATCCTCGGCCCGGCGGCCCTCGAGCTCGACGTCTACTTCCTGCGCCTGGGGGCCCGGCGCGCCCTCGACGCCCTCGAGTCCAGCCTCGGCGAGCGCGCCCGGGCGTGGTATCGGGGCTACGCCGACGGGGTCAACGCCTGGCTCGCGGCCCGGGGCTCCGACCTGCCGCCGGAGCTGCGCCTGCTCGGGGTCGAGCCCGAGCCCTGGACGGTGCGCGACAGCCTGTCCTTCGTCGTCCTCATGGCCCGCGACCTGGCGTTCTGGAACGGCCGTCCGGAAGAGGCCCGCTTCCGCTGGCTGCGCGCCTTCGGCGCCGCACGCCTGGTCGAGCTGCTCGGCGATCCCGAGCTCCACCTGCCGCCGGCGATCGTCGAGCTGGCGCGCAACCAGTCGGCGCCGGCGGGCAGCGCCCGCCGGCCACGCGACGCCGAGCCCGGCGCGCAGCTCGC
>RFGL01000348.1 GCA_003697015.1 Acidobacteriota bacterium
GACGTGGCGACGGCGCGGGCGCAGGGTTTGCGGGTGGCGGCGGGGGTGGACGAGCGGCGCGATCTGGGGCGCGACCTGCAGGCCGCGCATCGGGCCTTGCGGCAGCTCGAGACCGAGGTGACGTCGCGGCTCGCCGAGGTGGCGCCGGCGGCGGTGGACGAGGAGCTGGTGGCGGCGCTGGCGCTCACCGCGCTGCTCGAGGGGCGCGAGCGCCTGCTGCGCTCCCTGGAGTCCGGAGCGGTGCGGCGGGAGCTTGAGGCGAGCGCCGGGCGGCGGGACGAGGACGGCATTCCGGCTTTTCTGTGGCAGCTGGGGGACGGTGAGGGGGGCTGGGCGCGCTACGGCGACGACGAAGCCGATCTGCTGCTCGAGCTGCGGCGGACGTGGGGCGCGATCCGCACCTACCGCGGCGCCCTCCCCCGCCTCCAGCAGCGCGGCCGGCCGACGCTGATCGAGTACGCCAGCACCTGGAAGGACGCCATCGTGCAGATGAGCGGCGCCGCCAAGTGGCTGCTCCACCTGCTGTTGGGCGGCCTGGTCTTCGCCGCCGTACGGGCCTGTCTTCTGTGGCGCGGGGCGGGGCGGCGGCGCAGCAGCCGCCGGGCCTTCGCCGTGGTGTTGGCGGTGGCCCTCGGGGTCGAGCTCGCCGACTGGATCGACGGCGCCCTGACGGCCAAGTACGTCAGCCCCGCCGGTTCCCTGGCCGACGCCGTCATGACCTGTCTGCTGGCGGCGGTCTTCCTGCTCGTCGAGTTGCGGTCCGGGAGGACCGCCGCTCCAGCCCGGCCGTCGTCGCGGGAGTAGCCGACGGCCGCGTCAGGAGCGGCGCGGGAGCCGCTCAGGCCGACTCCATGCTCATCGCGAGGCGCGTCGCTGCGCTCATCCGCGCTCGTCTGCGGCTGTTTCGACCTCGGCGGCGAGCCGTCCGAGGGCGGCTTTGAGGTCTTCGAGGCGGACGGGCTTGCTCAGGTAATCGTTCATGCCGGCTTCCAGGCAGCGCTGGCGATCGCTGGCGCGGACGTGGGCGGTCATGGCGACGATGCGCGGTTGGCGCGGCAGCTCCGGCATGCGCCGCAAGCGGCGGGTGACCTCGATGCCGTCCATCTCCGGCATCTGCAGGTCCATGAAGATCACGTCGTAGGGCTGGCGCGCGACCGCCTCCAGCACCTCCAGGCCGTTGGCCGCGACGTCGGCGCGGTAGCCGAGGCGCTCGAGCATCAGGAGCGCCACCTGCTGGTTGACCGGGTTGTCTTCGGCCAGCAGGACGCGCAGGGGCTTGCCGCGCGTCGGCTCGCGGTCGGCGACGAAACGGCGCGCGATCGGCTGCTCGCCGGTCTCCGGTCCGCCCATCAGCGCGCGCCGCAGGGCGGCGTGGAGCAGGGCGGGCTTGACCGGCTTGCTGACCACGATCTCGCCGGCGGCGTGGGTGCCCCGCGCCGCCATCAACACCCGGCGGATCGTGCGCTGCGCGCAGCGGGCGAGGAGGACGTCGCCGTCGCCGTCCGCCGCCCATCGCTGATCGAGCAATACCGCGTCGGGGGCCGGGTCCTGGGCCAGGCGCTCGGCGGCGGCGGAGGGCGCGGCGGCGCTCTCCACCCGCAGGCCCCACGAGGCGGCGAGGCGGCCGAGGACGCGGCGCAGCATCGGGTCGGCGGCGGCGATCAGCAGGAGCTTGCCGGCCAGGGCCGGATCGGGCTTCGACACGCTCTGGCGCACCGTGGCGCCGCCGGCGGCGTCGGCGAGGATGGTAAAGCGGAAGGTGGAGCCGGTCTGGGGGGCGCTCTCCACCCAGATCCTGCCGCCCATGAGCTCGCACAACCGTTTGCAGATGGCGAGGCCGAGGCCGGTGCCGCCGTAGCGCCGGGTGGTCGAGGCGTCGGCCTGGCTGAAGGGCTGAAAGATGCGCTCGATCTGCCCCTCGGGCACGCCGATGCCGGTGTCCTCGACGGCGAAGGCGAGCTCGTAGCGGGGACCCTGCGGCCGGGCCGAAACCGATACGCAGATGCTGCCCTGGACGGTGAACTTGACGCCGTTGTTGAGCAGGTTGACCAGGATCTGGCGGGTGCGGGTGGGATCGCCGATCAGGTGCTCCGGCGTGCCCGGCTCGATCTCGTAGGCCAGCTCCAGCCCCTTCTCCGCCGCCGCCGGTGCCATCAGGTCGATGGCGTCCTCGATCAGGGCGCGCAGGTTGAAGGGCTCGCGGGCGATGGCCAGCTGGCGCGATTCGATCTTGGAGAAGTCGAGGATCTCGTTGATGATCTCGAGCAGCGACTCGGCGCTGGAGCGCACCGTCTCGACGAACTGCCGCTGCTCCTTGGTCAGCGCGGTATCGAGGAGCAGGCTGGTCATGCCGATGACGCCGTTCATCGGGGTGCGGATCTCGTGGCTCATGTTGGCGAGGAATTCGCTCTTCGCCTGGTTGGCCTCCTCCGCCGCCTCCTTCGCCCGGCGCAAGGCCTCCTCCGCTTCCATGCGCTCGGTGATGTCGAAGATCACCCCTTCGAGGAATCGCAGCCTGCCCCGCCGGTCGCGCACCGGCCGCCCGCGGTCCTCCACCCAGCGCCAGCCGGTGCGCTGGTGGTGCAGGCGGTAGATCAGGGCGTAGGAGCGGTTCTGCTCGATCGCGTGGTCGATCTCGAATCGGATGCGGGCCGAGTCTTCGGGATGGCAGAGGTCGAGCAGGGAACGGTAGCGCAGGCGGATCTCGCGCCGCCCGAGCCCGGTGAGCTGCTCGACGTAGTCGGTCAGGTAGGCGGTGGTGAAGTAGCGGTCGGCGCGCAGCTGATAGACCAGGCCGGGGACGTTCTCGGTCAACGCCCGCAGCTGTTCCTCGCGCTGGCGCAGCCGTTCTTCCGCCCGCTGGCGCTCGTTCTCCGCCGGCAGCTCCACCTCGCCGGTTTCGGGCAGCTCACGGCGCGGCGCCGCGGCCGGGGGGCGAGCGGCGACCGCCTTCGCTCGCGAGCCGGGAAGACGGGGGCCGTGAGGGTCGTGCGCGGTGCTGCCTTTCATCGCCGTATCGCCGTGACTCAGGGCGGTAGACCGCCCCCAGTGTACCACGGGCCGCGCGACGACCGGGGGCGGTGAGGCCCCGGTGGGCGGGCGGCGCTCATGAGGCGCGGCGTCGTTGCGGCGCCGTTTCCCGTCCGCTCCGGCGGTTGCCGGCGGTGCGCAGGGAGACCTGCGGGCAATGGCCGGTACCGCCGGCGAGGATCGCCAGGCGGACGTTGCGCGAGGCTCGGACGCGGACGCCGCGGAAGCCCCGCGGCACCTCCTCGAGCAGGTGGTGGGCGACGATCGGCGTCAGGCTTGGGATCGCCAGGTCGGTGTGCTCGTCGGCGACCAGGGCGAAGTCGTAGATGCCGTCCTCGGGCGGCCGGTCGTAGACGTTGGGGACCAGGACTGCGTGGCGCCAGCCGGTACTCGGCACCAGGCCGCGGGCGGTGACCCGGAGCTGGCTCGGCCGGTGATGGAGGACGGTGAGGTCGATTTCGGTGATCTCGAGGGCGATCTTGGTGCTCACGGCTGCTCCGGGGGGTTGCGGGGCATTGGTTGGGGCTCGGTGATGGTGGAAGAGCGCCCGGCCAGGACGGCCGGGCGCTCGTTTCGACCGCTGGTCAGCTCAGGTGGCGCAGGGAACGCCGCTCGAGCCGCTCGAGGGGGGATCCGGTCCTGGGCGGTGGGAACGCCGGCTCGACGGGTTCCAGGCGGGCGGCGAGGACCCCGCTCCA
>RFGL01000029.1 GCA_003697015.1 Acidobacteriota bacterium
CCCGCCGGCGACGCTGCGCCGGCCGGCGACGCACCCTCCCTCGACGCCGTCGTGCCGCCGTCCCTGACCTGCGCCGTCGTCCGCACCATGGTCGCCGCCGCCCTCGCCGACGGCGACTTCGCCGACGGCGAGAGGCGGCTGATCGAGGGCCGGCTCGACGAATCCGGCCTCGCCGCCGAAGACCTCGCCCAGGTTCGGCGCGACATGGTGCTGCCGCCGTCGCCGCGCGAGCTGGCGGCGCTGGTGACGGACGCGGCGGGACGCGAGCTGCTCTACCGCTTTGCCGCCGCCGTCGTCCTCGCCGACCGCCGGGTCTCCGAGCTCGAGGAAACCTGGCTCGAGCGTCTGGCGGACGCCTTCGGCCTCAGCGCCGAGCGCCGGGCCGAGCTCAGGGCCGAGGTCGCGGGGTAGGCGCTATACTCAGGCTCTCCGACGTCGAGCGATCGGCAGCTGGCTCAGACCGGGGCGAGGAGAGCGAGATGGAGATCGAGCAACGGCTGTGGAGCGAGCGCGAAGGCTGGGGGCCGCGCGCCGAGCCGATCGCGCCGGCGGTCGATCTCGCCTTCGTCTTCGGCAGCCGGCGGCTGCTGGAGGACGCGGCGCTGCGCCGCGAGGTGCGGCGCCTGTGCCCGGACGCCCACCTCTTCGGCTGCTCGACCGCCGGCGAGATCCACGACGTCAAGGTCACCGACGACACCCTGGTGGTGACCGCCGTGCGCCTTGCTGCCAGCCGCCTGCGCACCGCCTGCGTCGAGCTGGCGCACGCCGGCGACAGCCTCGCCGCCGGCCGGCGCATCGCCGCCGAACTGGCCGCCCGCGACCTGCGGCTGATCTTCCTGCTCTCCGACGGCCTGCACGTCAACGGCAGCGAGTTGGTGCGCGGGCTCAACCAGAGCCAGCCGCCGGAGGTGATGGTCAGCGGCGGGCTGGCCGGCGACGGCGAGCGCTTCGAGCACACCGTCATCCTGTGGCAGGAGGAGATGCGGGAAGGGGCGGTGGGGGCCGTCGGTTTCTACGGCCCGGCGCTCCGGGTGGGCTGCGGCTCCCTCGGCGGCTGGGATCCCTTCGGCCCCGAACGCCTGATCACCCGCTCCGCCGGCAACGTGCTCTACGAGCTCGACGGCCAGTCCGCCCTCGGGCTCTACAAGCGCTATCTCGGCGAACAGGCCGCCGGCCTGCCGGCCACCGCCCTCCTCTTTCCGCTCAGCCTGCGTACTCCCGAGGGCGACACGCGGGTGGTTCGGACGATCATCTCCTGCGACGAAGACGAGCAGAGCATGACCTTCGCCGGCGACGTGCCGGAGGGTTCCTACGCGCGCTTGATGAAGGCCAACTTCGACCGCCTGATCGACGGCGCCCACGGCGCCGCCGAAGCCAGCTGCGAGGCCCTGGGGG
Organism: Acidobacteriota bacterium; assembly: GCA_003697015.1. Classification (GTDB taxonomy): domain Bacteria; phylum Acidobacteriota; class Thermoanaerobaculia; order Multivoradales; family J023; genus J023. The sequence continues at coordinate 1,396 of RFGL01000029.1, forward strand.
CGAGCGACCCCGAGCTGGCGCTCTTGATCAGCTGCGTCGGCCGCAAGATGGTGCTGAAGCAGCGCATCGAGGAAGAGGTCGAAGGGGTGCGGGAGGTGGTCGGCCCGGGCACGGTGCTGGCGGGTTTTTATTCCTACGGCGAGCTGTCGCCCTTCACCCCCAGCGCCAGCTGCGAGCTGCACAATCAGACCATGACCATCACCACCCTCCGCGAGACGGTCTGAGGACGGGGCGATGCGCGAGCTTCACAGCCTGTTGCGCCGGCAGCTCAAGAAATGCGGTCTGACCTCCCTCGACGAGCTGCCCCCGGCCTGGCGGGCGCTGCTGGCGGCGGTCGACGACGCCTACCGCCAGTCCGACGTCGACCGCCGGATGCTCGAACGCTCCCTCGACCTCAGCTCCGAGGAGCTGCTGGCCGCCAACGACGACATGCGGGCGTTGTTCGACGCCTCCCCCGACCTCTTCGTCCGTCTCGCCGCCGACGGCACCATCCTCGACTACCGCGGCGGCAGCAGCGCCGTCTCCTTCCTGCCCGGCGGCGCCGCCGTCGGCACGCGCATCCAGGAGGTCGCCCCCGAGTCGGTCGGCGCCCGCTTCCGCGAGGCCATCGCCCGCGTCCGGCGCGACGATGCGACGGTGGAGATCGAGTACGGCTTCGCCGACGGCGGCCGCCAGCGTCGCTTCGAGGCCCGTCTTCTGCCCCTGCGCAACCGGCAGATCATGGTCATCGTGCGCGACATCACCGAAGCGCACCGGGCAGCCGAGGCCTTGCGCCGCTCGGAGCAGCGCCGCCGCCTGCATTTCCAGCAGACCCCGCTGGCCGCCATCGAGTGGAACGTCGATTTCCAGGTCGTCGAATGGAATCCCGCCGCCGAGCGAATCTTCGGCTATCGCCGCGAGGAGACCCTGGGGCGCCACGCTTGGGAGCTGATCATGCCGCCGGCGACGTGCACGCCGGGGACCGACTTCGCGCGCAACCCGATGGTGCAGACCGGCGACAATCCGATCACGGTCGAGAACCGCACCAAGAGCGGCCAGCGCATCGTCTGCGAGTGGTACAACACCCTCCTGGTCGACGGCGCCGGAGCGGTGGTCGGGATGGCCTCCCTGGCCCACGACGTCAGCGAGCGGACGCGGCTCAAGGAGCGCCTCGAGCAGGCCCAGCGGATGGAAGCGATCGGCCGCCTGGCGGGGGGCATCGCGCACGATTTCAACAACCTCCTGACCACCATCATCGGCGCCTGCGACCTCGGCCTGGCGCGGCTCGAGCGCGGCATGCCGCTGGCGGACGAGCTGCACGACGTGCGCCGCGCCGGCGAGCGCGCCGCCGACCTGGTCAAGCAGCTCCTGGCCTTCAGCCGCCAGCAGGTGCTGGAACCGAAGATCATGGACCTCAACCAGGTGGTCGCCGAGGTCGAGAAGATGCTCAGCCGGCTGATCGGCGAGGACGTCGAGCTCGTCACCCGCCGCGCCGCCTCCCTCGGCCGCATCCGCGCCGACCCGGGGCAGATCGAACAGGTGCTGGTCAATCTCATGGTCAACGCCCGCGACGCCATGCCCGACGGCGGTCGCCTGTCGATCGAGACCGCCAACGTCGAGCTGACGGCGGCGGACGAGCTGCCGGATTACGTGCAGCCGGGCTCCTACGTCCGCCTGCGGGTCGCCGACACCGGCGTCGGCATCGACGACGAGACCCGCAAGCACATCTTCGAGCCCTTCTTCACCACCAAGGAGAAGGGCAAGGGCACCGGCCTCGGGCTGGCGATGGCCTACGGCATCGTCAAGCAGAGCGAGGGCTACATCCTGGTCGACAGCGAGCCCGGCCGCGGCACCACCTTCGACCTCTACTTCCCCCGCCGCTACGAGGAGCAGCCCGAGTCCGACGCGACGCGGCCCGAAGGTACCCAGGAGGGCCGTGGCACCGTGCTGTTGGTCGAGGACGACGACGCGGTGCGGGACGTGGTCACCCGTTCGCTGGAGATCAGCGGCTACACCGTCCTGCCGGCGGCCGACGCCGAGAAGGCCCTCGAGCTCGCCGGCCGGCATGCCGGCGCCGTCGACCTCCTGCTCACCGACTGGATGCTCCCCGGCATGAAGGGCGACCAGCTGGCTCGTGCCATGCGCCGCCAGCGCCCGGGCATCAAGGTGCTCTTCATGTCGGGCTACGCCGAAGATGCCTACGCCCGCAAAGGCGTGCTCGAGCCCGGCACCGTGGTGCTCAAGAAGCCGATCACCCCTTCGGTCCTGACCAGCACGGTCCACCAGGCGCTGAGCGGCGGCCCCTGATCGCCGGCGCTCAGTCGAGGTATCCCAGCGCCTTCAGCCGCTGGCGGCGCTCGGCGTCGCCCTCTTCGTCGATCGGCACGTCGCCGCTGCGCCGCGGCCGGCCGACGTCCTCATAACTGGGGATGCGGGGCAGAGGTGGGGGACTGCCGGGGACCAGGGCCCGGCGCAGGATCCGGCCGGGCATGTCGGCGGCGGCGGGGAGGCCGAGGAGGTGGAGGAGGGTGGGAACCAGGTCGAGGACGTGGGCCCGCTCGAGGGTGATGCCCGGGGCGATGGCGGGGCCGGAGAGGACCAGCATGCCGGGTGGAGCGATCGGGGCGCCGGGAGTGATGCGGCCGTGGCCTCCCGACCAGGGCAGATGGCCGGTGGGGCCGAAGCCGTGGTCGCTGACCACCATCACCGTCGCCTGCGGGCCGACCGCCGCCAGCAGCTGGCCGAGGTAGTCGTCGATCAGCTGGTAGTAGAGCGGGATGACGTCACGGAAATGCGCGTAGGCGACGGCGGGCACGTCGTAGTCCTCGAAACCGGCGGGGAAGGTGAAGTGCCAGAAGAGGTGGCTCACCGTATCGACGCCGGTGACGTAGACCGCGGCGACGTCGACCGGCCACGCCTCGAGCAGGTGGAGAGCGATCTTCATCGTCGAGCGGTCGGATTGGTAGACGTACTTGAACTCGGGCAGAAAGCTCCCCATGCGGTACTCGGCGCCGAGCACCAGCCGCTCCATCTGCGCCCCCTCGAGTTTGAGGAAACGCCTCACCACCTCGGGGTCGATGGCGTCCGGGCGCTCGACCAGGGGCAGGATCTCGGCCAGGATCTCCCGCGGCCAGACGTCCTCTGCATCGAGCTCGTCGCGGGCGATCGCGGCCTCCATGCGGGTGTAGGGCACCCGGTCGCTGACCATGAAGCTGCCCGGGCCGAGGTCGTCCACCGGCCAGGTCGCCCACCAGCCGACCGTGCCGCTGGTCAGACCGGCGTCGGGCAGCACGTCCCAGTAGGCCTTGACCCGTCGCATGCGGGAGTTGGGCAGGGTGGTCATCGACTGACCGGGGACGCCGTCGAAGCCCAGGATGCCGTGGCGCTCGGGCGGCACGCCGGTGGCGATGGTGGTCCAGATCGCCGGCGACAAGGTCGGCTCGAGGGTGTCGAGGGAGGCTCTCGTCCCGCCGGCGACGAGGCGCGCGAGATGGGGCATCTTGCCCGCTTCGATCAGCGGATCGGCGATCTTCCAGGTCGCCCCGTCGACGGCGAAGATCAGCAGCCGCTGGGCCAGCCGCGGGCCGCGCGGCAGCGCGTCCACCTCCCCGGAGCCGCCGGCGGGCGACGACGGCGCACCGCCGCCGCAGGCGACGCCGAGGAGGACGGCGCAGAGCAGGGAAGCGAGGCGGCGCACCGGTTTACCCCAGGCCCTGGATCCGCCGCTGGCCGCGCCCGACGTCGAGCGAGCGCCGCCCAGGCGGCGGGCTCGCTCAGGCGACGTGCCCCGGGAGAGCGGAGAAGGGTTTCGCGGCTGGCGCTGGCTTGAGTTGGATCATGGCGGCCATCATAGGCTCTTCGCAACGCTCCGTAAAGGAGCATGGATCGTCCGAATCGCCGGCTTCGAGTCTAGCGCCGACCCCAACATGGGCGGTAGACTAGAGTTCTCGACCCCTACGACTTGGGATGCGGGCCGTCCGATGAGCAAGAGCAATCAGCCCTTCGTCCACCTTCACCTGCACTCGCAATACAGCCTGCTCGACGGCGCCAACCGCATCGACCAGCTGCTGGCACGGGTCCGGGAGCTGGGGATGGATGCGGTGGCGGTGACCGACCACGGCAACCTCTTCGGTGCCGTCGAGCTCTACACCAAGGCCAAGAAGGCGGGGATCAAGCCGATCCTCGGCATCGAGGCCTACGTCGCCCCCGACGTCGGCGGCAAGCCGTCCGACCGCCGGCGCAAGGAGCAGACCGGCGTCGCCGACGGCGGCTTCCACCTGGTGCTGCTGGCGGAGGACGAGACCGGCTGGAGCAATCTGGTCAAGCTGAGCTCCGACGCCTACCTGAACGGCTTCTACTACAAGCCGCGGATGGACAAGTCCACCCTCGAGCGCTGGGGCGAGGGGCTGATCGCGATCAACGGCCACCTCGGCTCCTCCCTCGCCCACCATCTCCGCAACTACGCCCGCAGCGGCAGCGACGAGGATTGGCAGCGCGCCGTCGAGGAGGCGAGCTGGCACGCCCGGGTCTTCGGCGCCAACGACCGCGGCGAGCCGCGTTTCTTCGTCGAGCTGCAGCGCCACGTCGACGAGCAGGAGGCGATCAATCCCTTGCTGGTACGCCTGGCGCGCCAGCTCGATCTGCCCCTGGTGTGCGACAACGACGCCCATTTCCTGCTGCGTGAAGATTGGGACAGCCACGATTCCCTGGTCTGCATCGCCACCAACAAGCACAAGGAAGACCAGGATCGACTGCATTATCCCGAGGAGCTCTACGTCAAGTCGCCGGCCGAGATGTGGCAGCTCTTCGGCGACTACGGCACCGACGAGCATCCCACCGCCGGCCGCGAGGCGCTGGAGAATACCCGGGCGATCGCCGAGCGCTGCAACGTCGAGCTCGAGTTGGGCCAGAACCTGGCGCCGGTGGTCAAGGTGGTGCACCAGCCGTCCCTCGACCTGGAGGCCGAAGGCTCCCCGGCCCGCGGCTCGAGCGCCTGGTACCAGGCGTTCTGCGCCCAGTACCAGCTCCTGCCTTTCGACGCCTCGCGCGACGAGGCCTCACCGGCGGAGCTCAAGAAGCAGTGCGATCGGGCGCTGCGCGAGCTGGCCGAAGCCGGCATGGCATGGCGCTACGGCGACGGCGGGGCGACGGCGGAGATCCGCGAGCGGCTGGAGCGCGAGCTGGCGATCCTCGCCGACAAGAACATCTCCTCCTATTTCCTGATCGTCTGGGACTTCGTCAACGAGGCGCGGCGCCGCGGCATCCCGGCCAACGCCCGCGGCTCCGGCGTCGGCACCATGGTCGGCTACTGCCTCGGTTTGTCCAATGCCTGCCCGGTGCACTACGGCCTGCTCTTCGAGCGCTTCACCGACCCGGATCGCTCCGAGTACCCGGACATCGACATCGACATCTGCCAGGACGGGCGCGGCGCCATCCTCGACTACGTGCGCGAGAAGTACGACGCCGAGACCCTCGGCAAGGTAGCGCAGATCATCACCTTCAACGTGCTCAAGGCGAAGGCGGCGATCCGCGACGTCGGCCGCGTCATGGGGCGTCCAATCGCCGAGGTCGACAAGCTCTGCAAGCTGGTGCCCGAGCAGCTCGGCATCACCCTCGATCAGGCTCTCGAGCAGTCGCCGGAGCTCAAGGAGCGCTACGACGGCGACCCCGAGGTCCGCCGCTGGCTCGATACCGCGCGCAAGATCGAGGGTCTGGCCCGCCACGCCGGGGTCCATGCCGCCGGCGTGGTGATCGCCAACCAGCCGCTGTCGAACGTCGTCCCCCTGGCGATCAACAAGCAGGGCGACAAGGAAACGGTGGTCACCCAGTGGGACGGCCCGACCTGCGAGCGGCTCGGCCTGCTGAAGATGGACTTCCTCGGCCTGCGCACCCTGTCGGTCATCGAGCGCGCCCGCCAGCTCATCCGCCAGACCGTGGACGAGGAGACCATCCGCCGCACCATCGACCCGAAGGGGGAGAAGCCGGCGGAGTGGGACCCCCTCGACCTCGAGCGCCTGCGCTACGACGACCCGCGGGTCTTCGACCTCTTCCGCCGCGGCGACACGGTCGGCGTCTTCCAATTCGAGTCCGACGGCATGCGCCGCATGTTGCGCGCCATGGCCCCCGACCGCCTCGCCGACCTGATCGCCGCCAACGCCCTCTACCGCCCCGGGCCGATGGCCCTGATCGACGAGTACAACGCCCGCAAGCACGGCAAGAAAAAGGTCCCCAAGAGCCACCCGATCGTCGAGAAGCACACCGCCGAGACCTACGGCATCATGGTCTACCAAGAGCAGGTGATGCAGATCGTCCACGAGCTCGGCGGCATCCCCCTGCGCGCTGCGTACTCGCTGATCAAGGCGATCAGCAAGAAGAAGGAAAAGGAGATCAACAAGCAGCGCGCCCAGTTCCTCGACGGGGCGCAGGCCAAGGGGGTCAAGAAGCGGGACGCAGTCCAGCTCTTCGACCTGATCCTGAAATTCGCCGGCTACGGCTTCAACAAGAGCCATTCCACCGGCTATTCGATCGTCGCCTACCAGACCGCCTACCTCAAGACCTACTTCCCGGTGCAGTACATGGCGGCGCTCTTGACCTACGAGTCGGTATCGACCGACAAGGTGGTCAAGTACATCGACGAGTGCTCGCGGGTGGTCTTCCCCGACGGCCACAAAGGCATCCCGGTACGCCCGCCGGACGTCAACACCTCGGGGGTTGGCTTCACGCCGGTCTTCGCCGACGGCGAGACCCACGACGCCGCCGGCGGCCACATCCGCTTCGGCCTGTCGGCGGTCAAGGGGGTGGGGGAGAAGGCGGTCGAGGCGATCATCGCCGAACGGGAGGAAAACGGTCCTTTCGAGAGCCTGTGGGACTTCTGCGAGCGGGTGCCCCTGGGGGCGGTCAACCGGGCGACGATCGAGGCGCTGATCAAGTGCGGCGCCTTCGACCGCCTGCACGGCGCGGAACGGCGCGCGGCGTTGCTCAAGGCGCTCGACGGCGCCATCGCCGGCGGCCAGCGGGCGGCGGCGGATCGTGCTTCGGGCCAGACCAATCTCTTCGGCGTGCTGGAGGAAAGCGGCGACGCTCCGTTGCCCGAGCCCACCCTCCCGGCGGTGCCGCCATGGTCCGCCGCGGAGCAGCTCAAGCACGAGAAAGAGGTCCTCGGCTTCTACGTCTCGAGCCACCCTCTGGACCAGCATCGCGCGGTCGTCGAACGCTTCTCCAGCGCTTCGGTAGCCGAGCTTCCAAGCCTGCCGGCGGATACGGTAGTGACCATCGGCGGGCTGATCAGCGAAGTGCGAAAACGCGTGGTCCAGCGCGGCCGCGCCCAGGGGCAGACGATGGCCATCCTCGCCTTCGAGGACCGCAGCGGGCCGCTCGAGGCGGTGGTCTTCTCCGATGCCTATGCCCGCTACCGCGAGCTGTTGGTCGAGGACCGGGTGGTCTTCCTGCGCGGCCGCCTGCAGCTGCGCGACGGCACTCCGAGCCTGGTGGTGGAGCGGGTCGTCCCTCTCGAGCGGGCGGCGCAGCTCGCCGAGGGCCTGCGGGTGGTCATCGATGCCGAGCAACTGGCGGGCGGCAACGGCCGGCGGAGCAACGGCGACGCCGGCGCCGAGCTGCGCCGCCGCCTGGCACGCCTGCGCGAGCTGCTGCTCGAATCGACCACCGGCCCCGGCCCGGAGGCGACGGTCACCGTCGAGGTTCATGAGAAGGGCGAGGTGGTCACCGTCGGCCTGAACGGCCTGCGCGTCAAGGTGCGCCCCGAGTTGCCGCAGCAGGTCGCCGAGGCCCTCGCCATCCCCGATTGCTGCCACCTCTGCGGCCCGCCGCGCCCGCAGCCGGCGCGAGGGCTCTGAGCCGCCGGGTCGTCGCCGTCGAGCGCCGCTGCGTTCAGCCGAAAACGTCGTCGAGCGTCGCCGCGCTCAGCAGGCGCTCCGCCCACCGCAGGCGCTCGTCACCATCCGCGGCGGCGACCCGCGCCCTGACCTCGTCGTCGAGCGGTCCGAACTTCAGCTGCAACTGACGCAGCAGCAACTCTTCGCTCTGCTTCAGACCCTCGCGAAGACCCTCTTTTCGGCCTTCTCTTCGGCCTTCTCTTCGGCCTTCTCTTCGGCCTTCTCTTCGGCCTTCTCTTCGGCCTTCTTGCAGTCCTTGTTGCTTCCATTCTTCGGTCCACTGCAAGACCCGTTCTTCGAGCATGGTTCGGAACTCCTCGAGGTTGCGCACTTCCGGGATCGCGACGCCGCCGAGCCGCGACGGCAGCAGGACCCGCGTCAACCAGCTGACGAAGGCGCGGCGCAGGGTGCGATCCTGCGGCCGGC
>RFGL01000349.1 GCA_003697015.1 Acidobacteriota bacterium
CGAGGGCCACCGCGAAACCTTCCGCTGGATCGACGACGCCGGCCAGCCCCACGCCATCGACCAGATCATCGCCCACCACGTCCAGCTCCTCGCCATCAAACCCCGCCGGCCCTTCGACTAGGCCGGGCGGCGGCCCCCTCGGCCGCCGGTTTCCTGCCGGTGCCCGATGCCGTCGAGCGCCGCGGACGGCACCCGATTGCGCGCGGCGCCTACCCCAGGCGCCCTGATGAGCCCCCTCGGCCCGCACCGCGTCCAAGTGGACCCAAAATGGACCCAAAATCCCAGATCGGCCTCATCCAGCCCATCTCCGAGCTCTCGTAACTGCTTGATTTTAGGCGATTTAGCTTGGAGCCGACGAGCGGACTTGAACCGCTGACCTGCTGATTACGAATCAGCTGCTCTACCACTGAGCTACGTCGGCTTGGGGGCGGGTGGCAGGTGGGGCGTCGGGTGTGAACGCCTTTGCCTGCCGGTGGCGAGCCGAGGCGGGATTTTAGGAGATCTTGGGCGGGGTTGCAATCCCCAAGCGCATGCCGGGGCGGTGGGGTCAGGAGCGTAGGAGGGTCGCTGCCAGGTGCTGCAGGCGGGTGAGGGTGAGGGTGAGATCGGCCTCGGTGGTGCGGGGGTTGATGGTGCACAGGCGCAGGACGGTCCGCCGGCGCAGGACGGTGGAGGTGAGGAGGGCGGTGCCGTCGGCGACGAGGTGATCGACGATCTCGTCGTGCAGTCGATCGAGTGTCGAGGGGTCTGCGCCGGGTGGGGCGTACCGGAAGGTGACGACGGCGAGCTGCGCAGGGGTGAGGATCTGCCAGCAGGCCTGCCGGCGCAGCAGGCTTTCGGCGTGCTCGGCGAGGTCGAAGCCGCGTTCGACGGCGGCGCGTACGGCGCGGGCGCCGAAGATGGTGAAGGTCAAGTAGAGCTTGAGAGCGCGGAAGGAGCGGGTGAGCTGGATGCCATAGTCGGCGAGGTTGACTTCTTCGTCGCCGCGCTCGACGTCGCGCAAGTATTCCGGATGGACGGCGAAGGCGCGGCGCAGGATCTGTCGCTCCCGCAGCAGGACGCAGCCGATCTCGAAGGGCTGGAAAAGCCATTTGTGGGGATCGAGGGCGAGGGAATCGACCTCTCCGATGCCGTCGAGGAGCCGCTGGCCTCTGCGGCTGAGGACGGCGGCCGCACCGTACGCGCCGTCGGCGTGAAGCCAGAGGTTCTGGCGGCGGCAGAAGCGTGCCAGGTCGGGGAGGGGGTCGATCGCGCCGGTGTTGGTGGTGCCGGCGTTGGCGACGACGCAGAAGGGTTCGTGGCCGGCTGCCCGGTCGGCGGCGACGGCGGCGGCCAGCTCCGCCAACGGCAGGCGGCAGCGGTCGTCGCTGGCCAGGCGGCGCAGCTGATGATCGCCGAAGCCGAGGACGCGAAGGGCGCGGGGAACGGCCGAGTGGGTCTGATCGCTGAGGTAGACGACCAACCGGCGCGCCTGCTCTAAACCCATGTCATGGCTGCCCAGTCGGGCGTGGCGAGCGGCGGCGAGGGCGGTGAGGTTGGCGACCGAGCCGCCGCTGACGAAGAGACCGCCGGCGGAGTCGGGCAGGCCGCAGAGCTGGCGCAACCAATCGATCACCACCATCTCGACCTGGATCGGACCGGAGCCGGCGAACCAGGTGCCGGCGAAGGGGTTGAAGCCGGCGACCAGGGCATCGGCCAGGACGCCGACGTAGTTGCTCGGCGACGGCACGAAGCCGAAGAAACGCGGATGTTGCACCTGGCCGGTGTGGTGCAGGACGTCGCGGACCACCTCTTCGATCGCCTGCTCGGGGTCGGTGCCGTCCTCGGGCAGTGGCCGGCGCAGGCGCGCTTCGAGGTCGTTGCGGCTGCCGCGCCGGATCGCCGGTTGCTCGGTCAGGGTATCCAGGTGCTCGACGATGCGGTCGACCACCCGGTAGCCGAGCCTGCGCATCTCGTCCGCCGGCAGCTCGAGACGATCGCGGCGGGCAGCCGGGTCGCGGGTTCCGGCCGGATCGGCGCCGGAGGACGGGGGGCTGCGGTCGTCGGTCATCGGTCGCTCGTGGTCGGTGGCGCTCGGGCTGGCCATCCTATTACGCTCGGCACCGCAGCTGCCAGCTACGGTGCCACGGTCTTCGCAAGTCGTTTGTCGTCAAGGCGTTGGCGCCGCGCCGGTGCCGCGCCGTCGGCCCTCGGGTCGCCGGGTCGAGGCGGCCGGCGGGCAGGTCGGCAGGTGTCTGGAAAAGGTGCCACGGTCTTCGCAAGTCGTTTGTCGTCAAGGTTTGGCGCCGCGCCACGGCAATGTGGTGCCACCGTTTTCGCCGGACGGGGGTGCCGGTCGGTCGGCGCATGGCGCGGCGCGGCGATCACTCCAGCCGCAGGAAGGACGCCGGGTCGAGGCGGCCGGCGCGCAGGGCCGGGACGAGGCTGGCACAGACCGCGATCAGGGCGAGCATCAAGACCACGGCGCCGAGAGCGAGCGCGTCGGTGCCATGGATGGCGTAGAGGAACGGCTGCACCAGAGGGGCGCCAGCGGCGACGGCGGCGAGACCGATGAGGAGGCCGACGGCGACCGTGGCGAGACCGCGCCCCAGCACCAAGCCGAGGATCGACCGGCTGCTGGCACCGATCGCCAGGCGTACGCCGAGCTCCCGCCGGCTCTCGCTCACCCAGTAGCTCAGCACGCCGTAGATGCCGGCGCCAGCGAGCAGCAGGGAGATCGCCGCGAAGGCGAGCAGGAGGCGGGTGTAGAAACGGTGGGTGGCGAGGGAGCCGAGCACGACGTCGGCGAGCACGAAGCGGCTGTGAACCGGCTGCTGGGGATCGACCGCCGCCGCCGCGCTCGCCACCGCGGCGGCGGCGCCGGCGCCGTCTTCCGCCCGTGCCACGACCGCCATCGCTCCGTAGGTGGTCTGGGTGAACGGTACGAAGAAGGCGGGACGCGTCGGCCGGCTCTTGCCGTGGAAGCGCACGTCGCCGACCACGCCGACGACCCGGAGCTGCCGCCGCCCGCCGTAGATCGAGAAGGTCTCGCCGACCGGATCGCGCTCCCCCCAGCCGATGCGGGCGAAGGTGGCGTTGATCAGCGCCACCGGCTCGGCGTCGGCCCGGTCGGTGGCATCGAGCGGCCGGCCGCGCAGCAGCGGTATCCCCAGGGTCTCCAGATAGCCCGGGGAGATGCTGCGGAAGTGGGCCTGGCGCAAGGTATCGCCGGCCGGCTCGCCGGGCAGGGTGAAGGGCAGGTCGAAGTCGAAGGTCAGAGCGTCCATCGGCAGGCCGGAGGTCGCCCCGGCGTGGCTGATGCCCGGCATCGATCGCAGGCGTTCGAGCACGCTTTCGAAGTACGCCAGCTCGCGGGCGTCGTCGCCATAGGCCTTGTCGTCCAGGAAGATGCGCGCGCCGCCGATGCCGGCGGTACGGAAACCAGGATCGACCGCCTCGATGGCGACCAGGCTACGCAGGAAGAGCGCCGCAGCCGCCACCAGCACTACCGCGACCGCCACCTGGGCGACCACCAGCAAGCGGCGGGCGAAGCCAAGGCCCATGCGCCCGCGTTGCGAGTTGCCGCGCATGGCACCGCTCAGGTCGCGGCTCAGGGCGTAGAGCGCCGGCGCCAGGCCGAAGATCAACCCGATGATCACCGACGCGGCGGCGGCGAAGCCCAACACCGGCCAATCGAGACGCACGTCGTAGAGACGAGGTATCAGGTCGTCGGCGAGACGCAGGACCAGGCGATGAAGTCCCACCGCCAGGCCGGTGCCTAGCACGCCACCCATGAGCGCGAGCAGCAGGCTCTCGGTGAGAAGCTGCGCCGCCAACTGGCGGTGGCGCGCCCCCAGAGCACGGCGGGTGGCGATCTCGCGCTCCCGTCCCACCGCCCGGGAGAGCAGAAGGTTGGCCACGTTGGCGCAGGCGATCAGCAGGATCAGGCCGACGGCACCGGCGACGGCGAGAATCGCCGGCCGGGCGCCGCCGACCAGGGTGCGGGCGAAGCTGCGCGCCGAGATGGTGTAGCCGGCGAAACGCGGGTGACGGGCAGTGAGCCCTTCGGCGGCGGTGGCGAGCACCGCCTCGGCACCGGCGACGGGGGCGCCGGGCTCGAGGCGGGCGAGAACGTTCAGCCGCCCGAACAGACGGCGATCTTCGACGTCCCAGCCCTGGGGCATCCACAGCTGGACCCCCACCTGGGGCAGCGGCACCGTCGCCGGCATGACGCCGACCACGGTGACCGGCCGCTGATCGAGCACCAGGGACCGGCCGATCAGGTGCGGATCGGCGCCGAAATGGCTCCGCCAGAGCGTTTCGCTGATCACGCAAACGTCGCCGCGCCGCCGGGGAATGACGTCCTGCGGACCGAGGGCGCGGCCGGCGATCGGCTCGACCTCGAACAGGGGGAAGAAGTCGCCGTCGACCATCAAGGCGGTGCCGAGCTCGGTCGGCTCACCGTCGCCGAGAAGCGTCACCGAGTCGAAGACGTAGCTCGCCAGCCGGCGGATGCCGCCGCGGCCGATCACCTCGGCGCGCAGCTCCGCCAGATGCGCCGGCCAGAATCCCATCCCGTCCCCGGGATCGCTGATGCGGTGGGCGCTGAGAACCGCCACGCCGGCCGGATCTCCGATGCCGATCGGCCTGAGGAGCACGCCGTAGACGACGCTGAAGATCGCGGTGCTGGCGCCGATGCCGAGCGCCGTGGTCAGGGCCGCGACCAGGGTGAAGGCGGGGCTCTTGCCGAGCCGCCGGCCGGCCACGCGCAGATCGTGCCGCAGGGTGGTCATCGACAGCTCCTCCGGTGGCGGAGTTCCGTCAGCGGGATACGCATTCGGATAGCCATGGGTTCAGTCGTCGCGCAGCTCCTCGTCCAGGGCGCGGTAGTCGTCCTCGATCAGCTGGCTGTAGTGGGCGGCGCGGCGGCGCAGTTGCCAGAGGACGAGGACGAGGAGGGCGAGCAGCAGGCCGTGGAAGGTGACGAGCAGGGAGCGGGGAAGGCGCAGCAGGGCGAGGCTGGCGCGCCACAGGGCGCCGAGCAGGGGCTCGCCGGCGACGGCGACGGCGACCGCACCGAAGGCCAGGGCCGGGCCGAAGGCGACGTGGGGCTGGCCGCTGCGCAGGCGGTGGAACAGGCCGGCGACAGCGCCGGCGGCGCAGGCCGGCAAGAGGGTGAGGAGGACGGCGTGGGGGCCGAGAAAGGCGCCGATCATCATCAGCAGCTTGGCGTCGCCCATGCCCATGCCCTCGATCTCGGCGAGGAGGGCGATCAGGCGGCGAAAGCCCTCCAGCAGCACGAAGCCCAGGAGGGCCCCGATCGCCGCCAGCAGCAGGCCGCTCCACGGCGCCACCTCGCGCGGCAGGCGCAGCAGGGGAAGCACCTCCACCTGGCCGAGGAAGCTGGCGATCTGCTGCGGCTGGGCGGCGTTCCACGCCAGACCGAGGACGGTGCCGGGCAGGGTGAGCAGATCGGGGATCAGCCGCGCCCGCACGTCGGTGGCGGCGACCGCCAGGAGCAGGGTGGCGAAGAGGAAGAGGTCGAGCCGCTCCCAGACCAGGCCGCGGCGCAGCGCCAGGAGGGCGAAGACGGCGGCGCCGGCGAGCTCGACCCAGGGCCAGGCGAAGGGCCGGCTGGCGTCCTTGAGGCGCAGCAGGTACGGGGTGCCGGCGCGCACGGCGCGGCCGGCGACGGCGCCGAGCACGATGGCCAGGAGCAGCTTCATCGGCCGGCGAGGACGGCGTCCCGTGCGGCGGGCGCGCCCTCGGTCCACGGACCGCGGCGGGTGGGCAGCCGCAGCGCCTCCGCGACCGCGTCGAGATAGCGATCCCGCGGCCACTCGCGGGCACCGAAGCGCGCCAGGTGTTCGCTGTAGATCTGGCAGTCGACGAGCAGGAACCCCCAGTCGCGCAGCCGCTCGACGAGGTGGACGAAGGCCACTTTGGAGGCGTCGGGCTGGTCGAAGAACATCGACTCGCCGCAGAAGAGTCCGCCCAGGGCGAGGCCGTAGAGCCCGCCTGCCAGCCGCCCGTCGCGCCAGGATTCGACCGAGTGGGCAAGCCCCAGGCGGTGCAGCTCGAGGAAGCCCTCCTTGAGCTCGCCGGTGATCCAGGTCCCCCGCTCGTCCGGCCGCGGCGCCTCGGCGCAGCGCTCGATCACCGTCTCGAAGGCGGTGTCGTAGCGCACGGTGAAACGGCGCCGCCGGATCACCTTGCGCAGGCTGCGCGGCGTCCGTAGCTCGGCCGGCGGCAAGACCATGCGCGGATCGGGGCTGAACCAGGCGTAGGGGATCTCTTCGTGGGGCCAGGGGAAGATGCCGTTCATGTAGGCCGCGAGCAGCCGCAGGGGATGGTAGTCCCCTCCCACCGCCACCAGCCCGTGAGCGGCCGCCCGGCGTGGATCCGGAAAGCGCAGCCGCGGATCGAGGGTGATCATCGTCCACCCCCGCGGGGCCGGTCTCGGCCGCTGCCGGGTGGCGCGCCGCTAGTCATGATCCCCCACCGGGCGGATGCGGAAGCCGGGGGCGAGGCGGGCGACCTCGCCCCCCGGCGCCCAGACGACCAGCGCCTTGCAGCCTTCGGGTCCGGCGTTGTGCTGCACCCGATCTCCCGGGCGGACGATGCCCACCATGCCCTTTTCGAGGACGTGGGAGCGGCCGTTGACGACGTGTTCCAGGCGCCCTTCCAAGACGTAGAACATCTCGACCGAGCCGTGGGGATGATCGCCGATGCGGCTGTTGGGGGGGAAGGTGATCTCGCCGAGCTCGACTTCGTCGCCCCCCAGGTTGGCCCTCTCGACCAGCACCTTGATCGCCAGGCCGCCGGGCCGCGTCTCCAGCCAGCGGGTGCCGCGGGTGGCGGCGGCATAGGAGGGCTCGTCGTTCTCCGCCGCCAGCGGCGCCAACGCCGCCGCCAGCAGGGCGGCGAGGAGCCCGAAGCCGGTGACGCGTAAGCTCGGTGTGCGCATCGTCAGTCCTCCTCGGCGTCGCCGGTGCCGGCGCCGGCCGCCGGCACTCCTGACGGGGGATGCTACCAGCAGCCGGAGCCGTTTCGGCGAGCCGCCGCTGTTGCTAGAATAGCGGCCCATGGTGCAGACCCGGATCGCCTACGACGAAAACGCCATCAAGACCCTCGACCCGCTGGCCCACATCCGCCTGCGGACCGGCATGTACATCGGCCGTCTCGGCGACGGTTCCAATCCCGACGACGGCATCTACGTGCTGCTCAAGGAGGTGGTGGACAACGCCATCGACGAGTTCATCATGGGCGAGGGCAAGCGCATCGACGTCCGCCGCGACGGCGATCGCGTCGAGGTGCGCGACTACGGCCGCGGCATCCCCCTGGGCAAGGTCGTCGACTGCGTGTCGAAGATGCACACCGGCGGCAAGTACAACGACGACGTCTTCCAATTCTCCGTCGGTCTGAACGGCGTCGGCACCAAGGCGGTCAACGCCCTGTCGTCGCGTTTCGAGGTCTGCAGCTGGCGCGACGGCAGATACAAACGGGCCGCCTTCGCCCGCGGCAAGAAGGTGGAAGAGAAAAGCGGTCGCGAGCGGCAGAAAAACGGTACCTACGTCGCCTTCGTTCCGGATGAGGAGATCTTCGGCGCGTACCGTTGGGAAGAGGAGCTGATCGAGCATCGTTTGCGCTACTATGCCTTCCTCAATACCGGCCTGGTCCTGACCTACAACGGCAAACGCTTTACCAGCAAGGAAGGGTTGAAGGATCTGCTGCGCGAAGAGCTCGGCGACGAATCCGGAATCTACCCGATCGTCCACCATCGGGAGGACCGGTTGGAATTCGCCTTCACCCACACCAACAACTACGGCGAGACGTACTTCAGCTTCGTCAACGGCCAGCATACGTCCGACGGCGGCACCCACCAGAGCGCCTTCCGCGAAGGGATCCTGAAGGGCATCAACGAATTCGCCAAGAAAACGTTCGCCGGCTCCGACGTGCGCGACGGCATCATCGGCGCGGTGGCGGTCAAGTTGCAAGATCCGGTCTTCGAGAGCCAGACCAAGAACAAGCTCGGCTCGACCGACGTGCGCGGCTGGATCGTCCAGGCGGTCAAGGACGCGGTCCAGGTCTGGTTGCATAAGGAACCCGAGACCGCCAAGACCCTGATCGAGAAGATCGAGGCCAACGAGCGCCTGCGCAAGGAGTTGCAGGCGGTCAAGAAGGAGGCCAAGGCGCGGGCGAAGAAGACCGCCATCCGCATCCCCAAGCTGATCGATTGCAAGATCCACCGCGGCGACAAGAACCCCCGGGCGGCGGAATCGTCGATCTTCCTCACCGAGGGCGACTCCGCCGGCGGCTCGATGGTGCAGGCCCGCGACGTCGATACGCAGGCGATCTTCGCCCTGCGCGGCAAGCCGCTCAACTGCCACGGGCAGAAACGCGACGCGATCTACAAGAACGAGGAGCTGTACAACATCATGCGCGCGCTCGACGTGGAGGACGACGTCGACAACCTGCGCTACAACAAAGTCGTCATCGCGACCGATGCCGACGTCGACGGCATGCACATACGAAACCTCCTCTTGACCTACTTCCTGCGCTACTTCGAGGAGCTCGTGGCGCGCGGCCACGTCTACCTCTTCGAGACCCCCCTCTTCCGCGTCCGCAACAAGAAAGAGACCCGCTACTGCTACAACGAGGCCGAGCGCGATCGAGCGATCGAGGAGCTCTCCCAACCCGAGGTCACGCGCTTCAAGGGGCTGGGGGAGATCTCCCCCAAAGAGCTCAAGCGGTTCATGACCGGCGACATGCGCTTGATCAACGTGCGCATGCACTCGGTATCCGAGGTTTCCAAGGCGCTGGAGTTCTACATGGGCAAGAATACCCCCGAGCGCAAAGCCTTCATCGTCGACAATCTCGTCACCGACGTGGCGTGAGGGGGGCAGCGGGACGCACCCTGGGATCGGGCCTTGATCCGATCGGCTGAAGAAAGGCGATCATGAGCTACGTCGAGCCGCTGATGCGGCGGAATTTCCTGGAGTATGCGAGCTACGTCATCGTCGACCGGGCGATCCCGGATCTGCGCGACGGCCTGAAGCCGGTGCAGCGGCGGATCCTGACGACCCTTTTTGAGATGGACGACGGCCGCTTCCACAAGGTGGCCAACGTCATCGGCGAGACGATGAAGCTCCATCCGCACGGCGATGCGTCGATCGGCGACGCCTTGGTGGTGCTGGCGAATAAGGACTACTTCATCGAACGCCAGGGCAACTTCGGCAACGTCCTGACCGGCCACCCGCCGGCGGCGGCGCGCTACATCGAATGCCGGCTGACGGCGCTGGCGCGGGAGACCTTGTTCAACAAGAAGCTGACCGAGTACCAGCCGAGCTACGACGGCCGCAAGCAGGAGCCGGTCTTCCTGCCGGCCAAGCTGCCGGTGATCCTCCTCCTCGGCACCGAGGGCATCGCCGTCGGCATGGCGACGCGCATCCTGCCGCATAATTTCTGCGAGCTCCTGCGGGCGCAGATCGCTCTCTTGAGGAAGGAGCCGATCGAGCTCTATCCCGATTTTCAGCAGGGGGGGCTTCTCGACGTCTCGGACTACGACGACGGCCGCGGCAGGGTGCGGGTTCGGGCGCGGATCGAGCGCCGGAAGGACAAGAAGACCCTGATCATTCGCGAGATCCCTTACGGCACCACCACCGAGAGCCTGATCAATTCGATCGAAACGGCGGTGCAGAAGGGCAAGCTCAAGGTGGCTTCGATCGAGGATCGTACGGCCGAGGACGTCGAGATCGTCCTCCACCTGCCGCGCGGCGTCTACGCCGACGAGGTCGAGCCGCAGCTCTACGCCTACACCCAATGCGAGGCGTCGATCAGCTCCAACATCACCGTCATCCGAGGCGATCATCCGGCGGAGATGACGGTCACCGAGGTGATGGAGGTGCTGACCCGTCGGCTGCGCGACCAGATCAAGGCGGAGCTCGAGCTGGAGCTCAGGGAGCTGGAGGATCGCCGGCATTTCATGACCCTGGAGCAGATCTTCATCGAGAATCGGGTCTACAAGGGGATCGAGACCGAGCGCACGTCGGACGGCGTGCGGCGGGCGGTCTGGGACGGCATGGACAGGTATCGCATGTTCTTCATCCGCCCGATGACGGACGACGACGTCGATCGCCTGCTCAAGATCCCCATCCGCCGGATCTCGGTCTACGACATCAACAAGTACAAGAAGGACCTCGACGAGGTCGTCCGCCGGATCAAGGAGACCAAGCGCAAGCTGCGCGCCCTGACCAGGACCACGATCGCCTACCTGGAGGATCTGCTCGAGCGCTACGGCGGCGACTACAAGCGGCGGACGGAGATCCAGAGTTTCGACGTGGTGAGCAAGAAGGAGGTCGCTCTCCAGGCCCTCAAGGTCAGCTACGATCCGAAGACCGGCTTCGTCGGCACGGCGGTCAAGGGATCGAAGTTCAAGCTCTCCGTGTCCGAGTACGACAAGTTGCTGATCGTGTCGGGCGAAGGGTTTTATAAAGTGGTCAGCCCGCCGGAGAAGCTCTACGTCGGCCCGAAGGTGCTGGCGGTGGAGGAGCTCGATGAGGAGGCGGGGGTGATCCTGACCTTTCTGTATCGCGATGCCAAGAAGATGGCATGGGCGAAGAAGATCCACATCACCGGCTTCATCCGCGACAAAGAGTACGATCTGATCAAGGGCCGCCAGGGCACCATCGATAAGTTGTGGGTCGGCGACGCCGACCGCCTGGTGCAGCTGCTCTACCGGCCGGCGCCGCGCCAGCGCAAGAAGGAGGACTGGTTCGACCCGCGCCGGCTGGAGGTCTGCGGGCTGGCGGCTCGCGGCACCCGCATGGGCTCGAAGCCGGTGGCGCGGATCAAGCTCCACAAGCCCTCCTGAGGCCCCGCCGGCGGCGGACTGCCGGCGCCTCGCGGCGGGCCGGACGGTTGACCTGACGCCGGCCGCGGTCTAGAGTAGCGCTGCCCCCCGCAGACCCGGACGTGCGACCGATGAGGATGGCATGACGCGACACGAAAGCAATGAAGAGCGCCGCCGCGGCGTGCGGATCAAGAAGATCCAGCTGGTCCAGATCAGCCGCTTCGACGAGGAGGGCTTCCACGCCGACCTCGCCACCGGCCGCACGCTCAATCTCTCCCGCGGCGGCATGCGCCTCGAGCTCGGCCACTCCCTGCCCCTGCGCTCGCTGGTCAACGTCAGCGTCGCCCTGGGCGACGAGATCCTCGAGCTCACCGGCAAGGTGATCTACCTCGAGGTGATCGACGACGAGCGCAACGCCATGGGCATCGCCTTCACCGACCTCGCCCCCGAGGTGCAACGCAAGCTCGACCAGATCGTCCGCGCCGCCGCCGGCTGAGGCGCGGCGGCAGCGCTCAGTCCTGCCCGACCACGCGGCTGAGCCAGCGCTCGCGGTAGGCGCGGTGCGCCGGATCGTCGGGGAAGGGTACGCCGTCGGCGTAGGAGCCCATGCCGCGGTGGGGGAGGGGCTCGAGGCGATGCCCCTGCCAGGTGTTGCGGTCGGCGTCCTTGTCCCAGCCGTGGCTCTCGAGGAAGAGGCTGCGGCGGAAGCCGGCCGGCGGCGGCGGCAGCCCGGAGGCATCGAAGACCAGCGCCAGCTCGTCCCCCGGGGCGAGGA
>RFGL01000350.1 GCA_003697015.1 Acidobacteriota bacterium
AGAAAAGGGTGCCACCCTTTTCTCGCCGGGTGCCACCCTTTTCTCGCCGGGTGCCACCCTTTTCTCGCCGGGTGCCACCCTTTTCTCGCCGGGTGCCACCCTTTTCTCGCGAGATGACGCCCGTCTCTCGACCGGTGCCGGCCTCTTCTCGCCAGGTGCCACCCTTTTCTCGACGGACGTCTCGGGTGCCACCCTTTTTCTCCATCGCGAAGAGGGTGAGCTGGGAGCCGATCTCGTGCGGTGCGAAGAGACGGATGGTGCCGTATTCGCCGTCGTAGCCCCCTTCGCGGCGTACCTCGCCGGCACGCAGGCGGCGGAGGGCTTCGGCGACCAGCGGGTCGGTGGCGCGGCGCACGTCCTCGAGGGGCAGGTTCTCCAGCACCTCGAGCTCGGGGCCGAGACGGGTGGCGAGGACGCCGAGGGTGCGTGCCACCGTCTTCGACTTGACGCCGACGCCGGTCAGCTCGGCCACCACCTCGGGCAGCGGCACCAGCGAGCGGAAGGGGGCGGCACCGCCGGGGCGAACGCCGGGCGGGCGGTCGGCGAGGGTCTCGACCCGGTGCAGCACGCCGACCGTCAGCGGCTTGCCGCAGCTCGGGCAACGACCGTCGCAGCGGCGGGTCTCCTGCGGCTCCAGGCGCACGCCGCAGGCGCGGTGGCCGTCGAGGTGGTACTTGCCTTCCTCGGGGAAGAACTCCACCGTGCCGGCGTAGCCCTCGCCGGTCTCGAGGGCCCGGCGCATGGCGAAGTAGTCGAGGTCGACGTCGAAGACGCAGGCCTCCCGGCCGAGCATCGGCGGCGAGTGGGCGTCGGAATTCGACACCAGCGTGTACCGGTCGAGGGCCGATACCCGCCAGTTCATCGGCGGGTCCGACGACAGCCCGGTCTCGATGGCGAAGATGTGCTCCGCGAGGTCGCCGTAGCACTCCTCCACCGCGTCGAAACCCGACTTCGAGCCCAGCACCGCGAACCACGGCGTCCACACGTGGGCCGGCACCAGATAGGCGTCGTCGCCGCTGTCGAGGGCGATCTCCAGCAGATGGCGCGAATCCAGGCCGAGGATCGGCCGGCCGTCGGAGGCGATGTTGCCGATCGACCCCAGGCGCTCGCGGAAACGCGCCGCGGTATCCATCTGCGCGGCGTAGATCAGGTGGTGGACCTTGCGCGTCTTGTCGCCCGACTTGTAGATCGTCGAGATCTCGACCTCGAGCAGAAAACGCACCGGCCCGCGGCAGGCGGGGGGCAGGGTGCGCTCGACCTCGCGCTCGATCTCCGGCCTGAGACGGTAGAGCCCGGGCTCCGCCGGCACCAGCTTGTCGCGGATCTCGTCCCACCACGCCGGATGGGTGAAGTCGCCGGTGGCGACCACCGACAACCCCTTGCGCCGCGCCCACCACGCCAGATGCTCGAGGTCGCAGTCGCGGCTGGTGGCGCGGGAGTACTTGGAGTGGACGTGGAGATCGGCGTAGAAGCGCACGGGCCCACCTACGAAAGATTCGCAGCGACCGTAGCAAGCCGGCGGAAGCTTGTCCAGGCGCTTCCCGGCGGCCCGGCGGCCCTCAGGACGCCGGCGGGCGGAAGGGGTGGCGGAAGTGCCGGCGGGCGAAGGCCACCCGAGCATCGGCCTCGGCCGCGGGGTCGGCGGCGGCTTCGACGAGCTCCAGACGCGGGCGCAGGCCCTGGCGGTTGGCCAGCTGGATGTTGAGCCCGGGGCGGGCGTTGAGCTCCAGCAGCAGGGGGCCGCGGCGGCGATCGAGGACCAGGTCGACGCCGAGGTAGCCGAGCCCCGAAAGCGGGTAGCAGCGGGCGGCGATGGCGAGCATCGCCGGCCAGTGGGGGATCTCCAGGCCCGCGATCGGCGCCCCGGTGTCGGGGTGCTCGCGTATCACCTCATTGCCCCAGACCCCTTGCAGCGTGCGGCCGCGCCCGACGTCGATGCCGGCGCCGATCGCTCCCTGGTGGAGATTGGCCTTGCCGTCCGAGGCGCGGGTCGGCAGGCGCACCATCGCCATCACCGGATAGCCGAGGAAGACGATGATGCGCACGTCCGGCACGCCCTGGTAGCTGACCTTCTCGAATAAGGGATCGAAGCACACCCGGTATTCGATCATCGCCCGATCGCGCTCGCCGCCGAGGCTGAACAGACCGCTCAGGGTCTTCGATACGTGAAAGGCCAGGTCGTCCCGATCGATCGCCTCGCCGTCGGCCTTGAAGAAAAGGTTGCGGCGCCGGCCGGCGATCACCAGGACGCCGTTGCCGCCACTGCCCTGGGCCGGCTTGATCACGAAGTCGTCGCGGCCGGCGATGATCGACGGCAGCCGGTGGACTTCGTGCTGGTGGCTGACGACGCCGTAGAGCTCCGGTACCGCCATGCCCATGTCCAGGGCCAGCTGCTTGGTGCGCAGCTTGTCGTCGACCAGGGGGTAGCGATGGCGGGGGTTGTAGGCCATGACGTAGCGCGCGTTGCGCGCGTTGATGCCCAGCACCCCGTGGCGGCGCAGGGTAGCCGGCGAGGCGACGAGCATCAGCCGTCTCCTCCGGCGAAAGCGCGGAAACGCGACAGCTCGAACAGGCGGTAGCCGCTGTAACGGCCGAGGAGGACGATCGCCGCCAGCAGCACCAGCAGCAGCTCGGGGAAGACCACCACCAGGTAGGCGATCGGGCGCAGGTTCATCACCGCGTAGGCCGCCGCCGCCACCGCCAGGGTACCCACCCCCTGCTTGCAGGCCTGCGCCGCCCCCCGCTCCTCCCACACGATCGACATGTGCTCGATCGCCATGGTCAGGATGACCATGGGAAAAAGCGCCACCGACAGGCCGGTCTCGAGACCGAGCTTGTGGCTGACGATGCTCACCGCCAGCATCAGCAGCACCACCACCGACAGCACGGCGGCGAGGCGGGGCACCAGCAGCAGGCGCAGCCGCTCGAGATAGAAGCGCACCGACAGGCCGAGAGCGACCAGCAGGGTGAAGAGGATCAGGCCGGCGACGAGCCGCGTCTGACGGAAGGCGAGGGCCACCAGCACCGGCATGAAGGTGCCGAAGGTGCTCACGCCGACGACGTTGCGCAGCAGCACGATGACGAAGCCGCCGATCGGGATCAACAGCAGCACGCCGTAGACCGCCTGGGTCTCGAGCGGCAGGCTGAGGAGCGACAGGTCGACCATCAGCGACCGCCGCAGCTCGGCTCGCCGCTCGGCGATCGCCATCGCTTCGACCCGATTGCGCTGGGCGGAGATCGTCACCTCCGGCGGCCAGCCGCCGCTCACCCGGGCGATCGGCAGCTCGCCGCGCCACCACAGCAGCACGTCCTCGGGCAGCCCCTCGGCGCCGCTCACCGGATCGACGTAGGACCAGCTGCGGCCGTCGTGAAGCTCGATCCAGGGTTGGGGGACGGCGCGCTGCTCGGCCGCCTCGAGGTGGATGCCGTGCACCACCCGCGCCGGGATGCCGGCGGCGCGAAGCACGGTGACGGCGACCTGGGCGCGTTCGCTGTGGCTGGTGGTGCCGCGGAGAAAGAGCTCGACGTGCTCGTCCGGGCTCGGGTCGTTGAGTCGCTTGACGATCTGGGCGGCGGCGCTGTGGACGTCGGCCGACTCCTCGCGCACCGCGTCGACGATCGCCAGGAGGGCGGTCTGGTAGGGCTCCTCGAGCTGCGGCGGGGGCGGGGGCGACGGCGGCGTCGGTGGTTCCGCCGCCCCGGAATGGACCCGGGCACGGTAGTAGAGGACCTGCTCGCCGTCGGCCTGGCGGCGGGTCCATTCGGCCTGCCGCGCATCCCCCCCTTCGTGCCGCGTCAGGCCGTAGCCGCGGGCGATGAAGCTCTCGTCGAGGATGGTGAACCCCGGCGGTCGGGCGGGCAGCTCGAGCACCACCTTGGCCGGCCCGCCGGCGGCGGTGAAGCGGATCCGCGCCTGCACCGTCCACACCTCGGTCTCCGCCCCTTCGCGCAGCGGAAAGCCGAGGGCGACGACCTTGTAGGCGGCGATGCCGGCGCCGGCCAGGGCCAGCACGCCGGCGACGGCGTAGAGGTGCCGCGCGCTCATCGCTCGGTCGAGCCCTTCATCGCGCAGCGCGGCTTCTGGGTAAAGCTCAGCTCCGGGTCGACCACCGCCACCCCCTCCAGGGCACTGCGGCCGAGGAGCAGCGGGTAGTTGAACTCGCTGCGGTCGATCAGGGTGACCTCGATCTGCCGCAGGAGGTGGGTGCCGAGGCAGACGTCGATCGCCACCACCGGCCGCCGCTGATGCTCGCCGCCGTGGCGTTTGATCGTCGCCCGGCGGATCAGCGGCCGCTCGACGGTGATGGTCTCGCCGCTC
The DNA here is from genome assembly GCA_003697015.1 of Acidobacteriota bacterium. Taxonomy (GTDB): domain Bacteria; phylum Acidobacteriota; class Thermoanaerobaculia; order Multivoradales; family J023; genus J023. Next base: position 4,319 of record RFGL01000350.1, read on the forward strand.
TCGCGATCGATCAGCTCGAAGCGGATCAGGCGCTGGTTGCCGCGGCGGATGCGGCGGATGTGGGCGGCGTCGAGGGACGAGGTGTCGGCACCGGTATCGAGCTTGGCGTCGAGCTGCAGCCGGCCGGGACCGATCAGCACCCGCTCCGCCCAGCCGAAGAGGTCCTTGCTCTCCGCCGCCGCCGCGCCGGCGGCGGCGGAGGCCAGCAAGGCGAGGACGAGCCCTAGCGCTCGGCGTTTCATCGTGGCGCCGATCTTATCCCCGAGCCGGCAGCGGGCGCGAGCCGGCAGGCGACGGCAACGCCGGGCGGGTTGGGGACCGCGGCCCGACCCCGCCCGCGCCGGCCGGGCGCTAGGCGTCCTGCAGGAGGTCGGCTTTCTTGAGCTTGATCTTGTTGGCGACGAAGTCCGAGACCTCGTACACCCAGGAGCCGTGGAAGTCGTTGAACTCGTTGATCTCGTCGGCCCGGACCAGGACCTCGGAGGTCTCGCGCACCTCCTCTTCGGAGGCGTCGAGGGCGACCTCGACCTGCTCCGCCGGCGGGTAGCCGGCGATCTTCAAGAAGTGCTTCTCGCCCTTGTCCGCCACCGCCAGGTGGTAGCCCGAGCCGTCCTCGAGCTGGACCTCGAGCCGATCGGTGAAGATCAGGCCGGCGACCTCGGGAGCGTCCGCCAGGTGATGGGCGGTGAATCGCAGGCCGGTGAGAATCCCCTTGAGCTGGCTCATCTTGGCCGGGATCTCCTTCTTGCCCGCCGGCACCCCGGCGAGGGTGAGGACGCCGTCCTGGCGGCTGATCTCGAAGTCCTTGCCGCGGATCGCCGCGATCTTGGACTCGGGTACGTCGAGGATGTCTTTCTTGACGAAGTCCGCGGCGGCGGTCGACAGGTAGACCCGCTCGCTGGTGAGGTAGATCTCGCTGCCCTCGTCGTCGGTGCGCTCGACGTAGTTGCCGCTACCGCCCTCGAAGGCCTTGCCGAGAACGAAGCGCACCATCTCCTTGCCCGCCCGGTCCTTGAGCACCACTTCGACCGCCTCCCCCTCGCCGGGGACGAGGCCGAGCTCTTGGCGCAGCTCCTGGTCGCGGCCCACCTCTTTCTCCAGGCTGAGGTCGAGCAGGTCGCGCAGCAGGCGGTTGACCGCCTCGTTGGCCGCCGGGTAGCCGTCGGCGTTGACCACGACGAATCCGTCGTCGGTCCGCCGCAGATGGGCCGACTCCTCGCCCTTGGCGACCTGGATCTCGGCGATCTCGTCGGGATTCAGGTTGGGCAGCAGCTTCTGGCCGCGCTCGAAGCGCTCGGCGCGCCGCACGCTGTCGTTCCAGGTGTAGAACGACAGCAGCACCAGGGCCGCGGCCAGGGTGAAGAGGATCTTGTTCCACTTGACCAGATTCGGGTGCATCACGCGCTCCTCCGGGCTTGGGCGTCACGGACCTTGCGGCGGACGAAGAGGAAGAGCCCCAGCGCCAGGACCAGGGAGGGGGTGGCGAAGAGGGTGGTGCGCCGCACTCGCGCCTCCTCGTCCTCGAGTGCCCGCCGCTTGGCGAGACGGATCTCGCGCAGCTCGCGATTGGCGGCGGCGATGCGCTCGTTGAGCTGATCGACCTCGTCCTGCACCTGCTTCTTGAACAGGGCGGCGTTGCGCCCACCGAGCTCGCGGGTCTTCTCCCGCAGTTGCTCCTGGAAGCGTTCGATCTCGGCCCGCAGCTGGCGCTCCCGCTCCAGGGTCTCGCGGTCGGCCTGCGCCTCGATCTCGTCGAAGAGGGTGAACGGGCGATGGATGTGGCGTTTGGCCCGGACCTTCATCAGCTCCTGCGAGCCGAGCAGATAGTCGATGGCGTTGAGCAACACCTTGTAGTTGTCGTTCGCCGCCTGGACGCCGAAGAGGCTGTTCTGGAAGGCGATCGGATCGGCGATGAAGTCGACGTCGGCGAAGACCACCACCGTCGCTTCGCGGCGCGCCTCCTCCGGTACCGGATCCTTGTGCACCTTCTCCAGGTTCTCCGGCACCGGCAGCTCGATCTCCGGCGGCAGGTCCATGGGCGGCGGCGGCACCGGCTCGGCCGGCACCTCGGCGCCGTCGGGGAAGGCGGTCGGGAACTTGCCCTGGACGACGTAGGCCAGCACCACCGGCTCGCTGCCCTCGCGGAAGCGGTCGCGCAGCCGCGCCGGGTTGTTGAGGTCCTGGAAGACCAGATCGTCGCCGCCGGGGAAGCCGGGGACCATCTCGAGGGTGTTGCCCTTGGCGGTGGTGGTGATCAGGGGGGTGAAGGTGAGGCCGGAGGAGGAGGCCGGCACGCCCTCCTCTCCGTTCTCCCCCGTGCTCGCGGCCGCGCCCTCACCGCCGCCGCTTTCGCCGCCGTCGCCGTTGGACAGGGTCTTCAGGCTGCCGGCGACGAAGAAGCGCAGATCCGACAGGCCCTGGACGATCGGATGGCCGGCGGCGACCGCCTGCGGCAGGTGGCGCTCGTCGATCACCAGGTCGTAGAGCAGGCGCTCGGCACCGCCGCGACGGCTGGTCGGACGGGTGACCGCGAGCTCGAAGTCGGCGGCGATCTTGTCTTCCTCCCGCGCCAGCCCCCAGGCGCTGAGCAGCGGCTTGAGGTTCGACGCCGCCTTGTACTGCATCGCATGCCAGGGCTGCTGGGGATTCTGCGGCGGCACGTCGGTGACGGTGAACGGATCGAGGAAGATGAGGGCGTTGCCGCCGGTGACGATCCATTCGTCGAGGGCCCAGAGCGCGCGGGGGGAGAGCCTCTTGGGGTGGATGACCACCACCAGGTCGTAGTCGTCGTGGGAGATCGAGTCGGTCTCGAGGTCGATCTTCGACACCTCGTAGGTCTCTTCCAGCAACTTCATCGCCAGCCACGACTCCGCCGGCTGCTTGCCCTGAGCAGCGAGGATCTGGCGCATGTAGGGATTCGAGTCGTCGGCGATCACCTCCAGGCTGGAGAGCACCCCGACGCGCTTCTTCTGCGGCCAGAGCAGGCGGTAGATGCGTTTGGTGATCTCGTATTCGATGGTCGCCTGGCGCGACGGCCAGAGGAAGTCGATGACGTCCTTCGAGCCGGTCTGGGTCTGGAACACCAGACCGAAGAAGAAGAGGTCGCCGTGCTGGTTGATCGGCTTGCCGTCGAGACCGTAGTCGAGGGCGTCCTGGGCTTCGTCGCTGTCGGGGACGGGGTCGACGTAGCGCACCCGGATCTTGCCGCCGGCGGCGCGCTCGTACTCGCGCAGGAGCGCCCGCACGTAGCGCTCGTAGGCGATGAAGTCCTTGATGAACTTGGGCAGGGTCTTGCCGGCGGTCTCGGAGAAGTAGAGGGTGATCTCGATCGGTTTGACCCCTTCGTGCGTCATCTTGGCGAGGATCTCCTCCGTGCCCTCCGACAGGGAGTAGAGATCGTCGGCGGTGAGGTCGAGACGCAGGTTCTCGGCCGCGCGGGTGACGACGTGAGCACCGAAGATCACCACCAGCGCGATCAGGACGATCGTCGTCGTTCGGCTTGCCAGCAACTTGCTCATCACCTTCTCCTCAGGACGCCTTGGTACGGTCGAGAACCAACATGCCGCAGACCAGCCAGCCGGCGGTAAAGAGGGCGAAGAAGCTCACCGCCGACAGCTCCACCAGGCCGCGGGTCAGGGTCGCGAAGTGGTCGGAGAGGGACAAACTGGCGACGACCTGAGCCGGGTAGGAGCCGAGCAGGCGGCCGATCTCGTCGAGGGTCTGGGGCAGGCCGGCGATCAGGAAGAGGGCGGTGGCGGCGGTGGCGAGAATGAAGGCCACCACCTGGTTCTTGGTCAGGGCGGAGAACAGCATGCCGATCGCCAGGTAGCAACCGGCGAGCAGCAGGCAGCCGAGGTAACCGGTCAGCACCACCCCCCAGTCGGGGTCGCCGAGCCGCGCCAGTTGCAGCGGCAGGGGGGCGGTGAGGAGGAGGGAGAAGCCGAGGAAGCACCAGCCGGCGAGGAACTTGCCCAGATAGGAGGCCTCGAGGGTGACCGGCAGGGTGAAGAGCAGCTCGACGGTACCGCTCTTGCGTTCCTCCGCCCACAGGCGCATCGCCACCGCCGGCACCAGGACGACGAAGAGCCACGGAACGTAGGTGAAAAACGGCGTCAGGCTGGCATCGCGCAGCTCGAGGAAGCGGCCGAAGTCGCGCGACAGGGTGAGCCAGCCGCTGCCCACCAGGAAGGTGACGATGAAGATGTAGCCCAGGGGGGAGGAGAAGTAGCCCTTGAGCTCACGCAGGAAGACGGCCCGCAGGCCGGTGAAGCGACCGTGTGAGCGATTCATGCCGCCACCCCCTCGGTGATGTCGCGGAAGACGTCGTCGAGACGTCCTTCCTGGAGGTGGATGCTGGAGATCGGCGCCTCTTTGATCACCTCCAGCAGCTCCGCCAGGTGGTTCTCGCCGCCCTGCGGGTAGACGTCGACGAGGAGCGGCGAGCGCAGGGCCAGGCGATCGCACCAGGGTTCCTGGCGGATGCGGTCGAGCAGCGCCGGGCTCTCCTGGTAGAGGCTGAGGCGGATGACGTTGTGGCTCGGCGCGCGGGCGATCAGCGCCTCGGGGGTGGAGTCGACCAGGATCTTGCCCTGGGAGATGATCATCGCCCGGTTGCAGATGCGCTCCACCTCGTCGAGGATGTGGGTCGAGAGCACGATGCAGCGGTCGGCGGCGAGCTCGTCGATCAGCTTGTGCACCAGCACCTTCTGGTTGGGATCGAGACCGTCGGTGGGCTCGTCGAGGATCAGCACCTCCGGGTCGTGGATCAGCGCCTGGGCCAGGCCGACGCGGCGCTTGAAGCCCTTGGACAGGGTGTCGATGGTCTGGTGCTTGACCCGGCTCAAGCCGGTGCGCTCGATCACCCGCGCGATCGCCCGCGGCGCGTCCTCGATCGCCCGCGCCTGGGCGATGAAGTCGAGAAAGCCGCTGACCGTCATCTCGCCGTAGGCGGGAGCGTTCTCCGGCAGGTAGCCGATCCTCTGGCGCGCCCGCAGGGAGTCGGTCGCCAGGTCGAAACCCGCCACCCGCACGCGCCCGGCGTCGGGCTCGAGAAAGCCGGTGATGAGACGCATCGCCGTCGTCTTGCCGGCACCGTTGGGACCCAGGAAGCCGAGGACGTCGCCGCGGCGGACGGTGAAGCTGACGTCGTCGACCGCCCGGATCGGCCCGTAATGCTTGCTCAGATGCTCGACCTCGATCAGCACCTCGCCGCCGATCGAGGCCGGCGGCGACTCCGCCGTCGCCGCTCCAACCGCTGTCTCGTCCGTCATCGTTACCTCTCTCATTCCTGCGGCATGCCGCCGCTCCCTGTCCGCCGCAGCGCAGCAGGCAAAATCGACCACGCCGGGCGTCAGTTTGACGCAGCGCCGGCGCCAGGAGCCGCTTCTCTCCAGCGCCGGCAGGCGGATGCTGCGGACATTTAGCAGGTTCCGTGCCAGCTCGGAAGACGTCGCCGGAGCGGCGCGCCGGGACGGGCCGCGGCCGGGCTCAGGGCGCGCTCCGTTCGCCGCCCGCCGCGCTCAGCGGACGGGCGATGGCGTAGAGGTGGGTGCGGCCGCGCAGGTAGAGGACGTCGCCGACGATCGCCGGCGAGGCGTCGAAGCCGTCGTCGAGATGGTTGGTGGCCAGGACCTCGAAGCTCGGGCCGCACTTGATCACCGCGGTGGTGCCGTCGCGGCCGACGACGTAGACCCGGCCGGCGGCGGCGACCAGGGAGGCGTAGACGTTGTCGGGCCGGTCGAGGCGCACGGCGTAGCGCACCGCGCCGGTGGCGGCGTCGAGGGCGGAGAGGATGCCGCCGTTGCGCTTGACGAAGTAGAGCTGGCCCTCGGCCAGCACCGGCGACGGCACGTAGGGGGTGTCGCGGTCGTACTGCCAGAGGATCGCCGGGTCGCCGGCGTCGAGCTCGCCGCTGGCGCCGGCGTAGCGGATCGCCTGCATCTTGTTGCCGCGGAAGCCGGAGGTGACGTAGACCACGTCGCCGGCGACGATCGGGGTCGGGACGACGTTCAGGGTCATCCCCGCCACCTGCCACAGCACCTCGCCGGTGGCGAGATCGTAGCCGCGGGTGCGGCCGGTGGCGGCGACGATCACCTGCGGCTTGCCGCCGCCGGTGGCGACCACCGGGGTCGACCAGGAGGTGGGCTCGTCGCGGCTGCGGCGCCAGCGCTCGGCGCCGGTGGCGGCGTCGAGGGCGACGATGAAGGAGTCGCCTTCGTGGTCCCAGTTGACCACCAGGACGCCGTCGTGAAGCGCCGGCGTGCTGCCCTCGCCGAAGCTGTTGCGGGTCTGCATGTCCCCCAAATCCTTGGACCACAGGAGCTCGCCGTCCCAGGAATAGGCGTAGAGCCCCTGGGAGCCGAAATGGGCGAAGATCCGCTCGCCGTCGGTCACCGGCGACGCCGAGGCGAAGGTGGCGTGGGGGTGGGTGCCGGCGGGCGGCGTCGCCTCGATGGCGGTGCGCCGCCACAGCACGCGGCCGTCGTCGCGGGCCAAGGCGAGGACCTCGAAACGCTGCTTCGCCGCCTGGATCGGCGGCGGCCGGCGCGGCCGGCCCGCGTCTCGCGGCGGCGCCGCGGG
>RFGL01000351.1 GCA_003697015.1 Acidobacteriota bacterium
CCAGCGGCAGCTTCGGCTGCCGCAGCTCGCCGTCGACCACGTGCAGGTCCGTACGGCATACCGCGCACGCCTCCACCGCCACCAGCACCTGCCCCCGCCGCGGCTGCGGCACCGGCCGCTCCACCAACCGCAGGGGCTCCCCCGGGCGCTCCAGAACCATCGCTTTCATCGCCGCAAACCTCCAGCCGCTGCTCAGTCGAGAGGGCCGGCCGCCGCCAACAGCGGCACCCGGCGCCAATGCCGGCGAATCCGCCGCGCATGGTCCGCGGGCAACGGCAGGTGAGCGCCGAGCTCCTGCCAAACGGCGCGCAAGCGTTCGAGGGTCTTCCCCACCTCGGCCGTCGCCCGGCTTCGATCGAGCTCCGCCCGCTCAGCGAAGTGGACGACCGCCTCGCCATCGATGCGATCGAATCCCTTGACCCCGGCGAGCTTCAGGGCGAGAGCACGGTCCGGGCCCGGCCAGGCGACGGTCGCCATCTGGTCGTAGAGCGGCGACCACCGCGCCCGGATGCGGTCGCTGTAGATCAAGGACCAGTTCTTGAGATGGGCGTCGTTGTTGCCGCTGGCGATCACCAGGGCCAATCGACGCAGCAGCTCGTAGGCCGCTTCCTCGTCGCTGAAACGGCGCACCAGCCGCGCCATCGTCTCGTAGGTGATCTGCTCGTACTTCATCCCCGGCGGCAGCCCCACCGCCTGAGCGAAATCCTCCTGGTGGATCCTGCCTTTGTCGCTCCGGTCGAAGCGACGGATCGCCAGCACCTTGGAGTCGCGGGCGACGTGACGGCGGGGCAAGCCCTGGAGGTCTTCGGCCTGGTGCAGTCGGCATTCCGGGACCTCGAAACCCGCTGCCCGCGCCCATTCGAGAATCGAGTATTCATTCTCCGGCAGATGCGGGTAGCTGGGGGAGTCGAGCTTGACGATCCACGTCCCGCCTCGATCCCGGGCCGGCAGGGTCAGCTTGTCCTCTTCGAGCAACATCGAGAACTTGAGCTGTACGCCGGCGAGCGAGAACCGCAGGGCGTCGCTTTCCGTCTGCGCGGTGGATTCCGCCGCCGGACCGCGCCGGCGCTGGAACGGCTCTTCGCCCTCCGCCGCACGCACCTCGACCGCCCCCGGCAGATCGCGGCCGACGAAGGCGAGCAGGGCCAAGTCGTCGCCGGCCTCGAGCCCAGCGGCCTGCTCGATCACCTGCCGCAGCTTCCCTTCCGGGATCAGGTTGGCGAAGAAATCCGGCAAGGTGCTCCCCTTGCGGCTGCGCCACGTCCGTTCGAGGTCGTCCTCGAAACGCTGGCCGAGGACCGGTCTCGGCACCCGCCGGCGATAGGACTCGAGCAGGCGCAGCTCACTGCCTTCAGGCGTCTCCACCAGCTCGGCCACGACCTCGCCGTGGAGCAGGACCTCCAGCCGCCGGCTCACCCGTCGACCCCCGCCGCCGCCAACAGATGGTCGATCGACGGCCGGTCGCTATGATCCCAGGCGGCCATGCGCTCGCCGAGGCGCTGGAGCTCGGCGACGAGGACCTCGGCACGGCGGCGGAGGAAGCCCTCGGCGTCGTCCGCCGCCAGGCGCTCGGCGGCGATCTCGTCGATGGCGTGGCTGGCGAGCACCCCATCGCCCGCCCCGTTGCGCTCGAGGCGCCGGCGGAGGAGCCTCCCGACCGTCCCGCTCGGCGGCTGGATCAGCCGGTTGGCGGCGCCGCGGGTACGGGACGAGCCGCCGTCTACGATCTTGCGGAAGGCGGCTTTGTCCACGGCTTCGATCAACCGCGCGACGTCGAGCGGCTCGCCGCTGCCGAGATCCCGCGGGCCGAGGTGGGCGAGGGCGAGCAACGCCAGACGGCTGCCGTCGGCGCGGGGATCGAAGGATTGGGGGAGCTCCGCGGCCCGCGGCCTCTCCCGGCGCACCAGCGCGAGCAACCGCTGGATGCTCTCCTCCTCGTCGTCGCCCACCGCGGCGATGCCGCGGCGGCGCAAGGTGCGGTCGTCGAACGCACCGGCCCCCAGGATCGTGCGCCACAGCCAGCGCGACAAGAGCATGCGGCTGCGCGGCTTGGGATCGGGATGGAGCGCGAAGACGCGGGTCAGGACGTCGAGCAGGATCGGCTTCGGCAGCAGCCGCAGATGGGGGATCCCCGCGTCCCGGCGCAGGAAGGAGAGCACCCGCCGCAGCACCGGCACGGCCTCCTGCACCGCGTCGCTCAGGACCTGCGGATCGCGGCGCAGGTGCTCGGCGAGGGTGCGGGTCGGATCCTTGCCGCGCAAGGCCACCAGGCAGGTGAGGAGGCGCTTCTCGCCCAGCCGGCCCATGCCGACGGCGCCGAGCTCCTGCGCCAGCTCCTCGAGGGTGGCCGGGGAAGAGCCGCCGCCGCCGAAGAGGGCGTCGTGGATCTCGGTCCATTCCAGGGGCTTGCCCGCCTGGTTGACGCGGTAGAAGATCTCCTTCGCGACCGCGGGATCCTCGGTCTCGATCAGGTAGAGGGGGATCGGATACTCGCGCAAGCGCTGGCCGGCCTCAAAGACCGCCCGCCGCAGATCCTCGTCCCGGCTGTAGGGCCAGGCGTAGACCCATTCGCTGAGCTGGCTGGCGTCGAGCAGCTGGGGCAAGGGCACCCAGGCGTCGGGGACGTCGCCCCGCCTTGGCGGCGCCTCGAAGCGCAGCGTCCGCGGGTCGAAGTAGACCACGAAGGGATCGTCCTTGCCCGGCCGCTGCGGCAGCGGCAGCGGCCGGGCAAGGCAGACGGCGAGCGTCGTCACCCGCTGCTGGCCGTCGACCACCCACCAGGCGTCGGGGATCTCCGGCGCCGCGATCGGCAGCGGCCCGAGGGCGATGGTCTCCGCCCGGGCCGACCGCTTGTAGAAGAGGAGCGAGCCGATCGGGTAGCCGCGGTAGATGCTGTCGAAGAGGTCGACGACGTCCGAGCTCTGCCACTTGAGGCCGCGCTGAAAAGGGGGCACCCGGACGCGGCCGCGACGCACTTGCGCCACCAGGTCTTCGACCTTCTCGGTGCGGGCTTCGGGCTTCTGCGGCAGGCGCGACGTCGCCGTCATGACCGGGCAGTCTATCATCGATCGACGCCGGCTTCTGCCCCGTTTCCGCCCTTCCGCCAGAACGCGCCGGCCGTCCTCGCCCGCGGATCGGACGCGCCGGTTCTTGGTTAGGATAGGTGCCGTATGGCTTTTGACGTCTACCTGCCCGACGTCCATCGCCTGCTGGCCCGCGCCCTGACCGGTGACGGCGAGGCCATCGCCGCGGCGGCGAGCCTGCCGCCGGCGGCGGTCGCCCCCCACCGCCTGCTTCCCGCCCTCGATCGCCTGGCGCGCCGGGTCAACGTCGAGCCACCCGCAGGCTGGCGGCGGCAACGCATCGCCGCGGCCGCCCACTGGCTGTGGTTGGCGGAAACCCGCCGCGCGGTTGGGGAAGCCCTCGATCGAGCCGGCGTGCGCTGGCTGCCGATCAAGGGCTGCGATCTCGCCGACCGGGTCTACGAGGCGCCGGAAGATCGCCCGACCTCGGATCTCGACCTGCTGGTGGCCCCGGCGAGCTTCGACGCCGCCCGCGCCGCCCTCGAAGACGCCGGTTGGAGCAGCCTCGTGCCCGGCGAGGCGGCCGAGCGCTACTGCCGCGAGGAAGGCTACGCCTGGCAAGCCCGGCGCCGGGGCCAGCCCCTGGTCGAGCTTCACTTCCGCCTCTGGGGGTTGGCGCCGGAGGAGCTGGCCGGCGCTCTGGTCGAGGACGCCGTCGCCGCTCCCGAGCTCGGCGCCGGCCGCCGGCCGAGTCTCGCCGGGGCCTTCCTCCTGGCGGCGGTTCACCTGTGGCTCGAGCCGCCGCCGCGCAGTCTCCTGGCATGCTGGGACCTGGAGCGCCTGGCGGGCCATGCGGCGGCGCAGGGGGACGAGGACGGGTTGAGCGAAGCGGTGGTCGACCTCGCCCGCCGCTTCGACCTGCAGCTGCCGGTGGCACTCGCCGCCGCCCACTGCCGGGCGCTCTGGCCGCGGCCGGCCGCCGGCGCCATCGCCGGTCCCCTGCTCGCCGATCTGCGGCCGCCGGAACGCTGGCTGGCGACGCGGCTGGCGCGGCGCGGCGCCGACGCCCTGCGCCTCGGCCAGCTGGTCATGGCGCGTCTCCTCGCCGGCCGCCGCAGCCGTTCCGGCTGGCGGGTGATCCGGCGCCAGCTGTGGGCCCATCCCGGCGTCGTCGCCCAGGAAACCCCCGCCGGCTGGTCGTGGCCGCGCCGCCGTCTGGCCCACGTCGGCCGCCAGCTCGGCTGGCGGCGGCTGTGAGGAGATTTCGAAGCGGTGTAGACTGGCAGGCGTGATTCGGCAGTCACAGCCACAGGGAATGCGATCCTGCCGGCCCACGACCGGCGTCGCACCCTCACCAAACGGGAGCCGACCGGCTGCCCCTTTCGTTGGAGGACAGGGAACGATGCACAGAGCGATCAAGATCATCCTCATCGCGATAGCCCTCTCCGCCCTGGCGACGAGCCTCGCGGCCGAGACCGGGGGACTGCGCTACACCATCACGGTGAGCAAATTCGAGAACCGCGCCGGCTGGCATGGCCGCTGGGACCTGGGTGACGCCTGGGGCCTGGTGATGACCGACATGTTGCAGCAGACCGGCAAATTCATCGTCCTGGGGGAGACCGACATGCGCTACGAGGCGATGGCGGAACAGGACCTCGCCGCCTCGGGGCGCACCGCGCAAGGCCGCAAGACGCCGGCCACCGGCCAGATGACGCCGGCCCAGCTGCTGGTCAAGGGGGCGATCACCCACGTTCAGGATTCGACCGCCGGCGGCGGCGGCGGCGTCCGCATCAAGGGTTTCCGCGTCGGCGGCAAGAAGGGCAAGGCCGAGGTCAACGCCACCGTCCAGATCGTCGACTCGACCACCGGCCAGGTGGTGGCTTCGACCAGCGTCGTCGCCACCTCCCAGAGCCGCGCGGCGCGCATCGGCTACTCCGGGCGCAACTTCGGCGGCGACGTCGGCGGATTCAAGAACGACAACGTCGGCAAGGCGATCGAGGACGCGGTGGCGCAGGCGGTGGAGTGGCTGGTCGAGCAGCTGCCGGGCATCCCCTGGACCGGCACGGTGGCGCTGGTCAAGAACGGCAAGGTCTACGTCAACCGCGGCAGTCGCGAGGGCGTGCCGGTGGGCCAGGTCTTCGTCGTCGGCACCGCCGACGTGATCCGCGATCCCGACACCGGCGAGATCCTCGACGAATCGATCAACGAGATCGCCCGCGTGCGGGCCGACGAGGTGCGGGAGAAGCTGTCGATCTGCTCGGTGATCTCCGGCGACGCGTCGAAAGTCCAGCGCGGCATGGCGGTCCACCTGCCGTAAACGAGCCGCTGCCCCGGCGGCGCCGCTCCCGATCACCCCGGGGTCGCGCCCGCCGCCGGGCGGTGTACCATGCGCGGTTGCGGCCCCGGCGCCGCGGACCTGCTACCGACGGCGGAGAGCCCCGATGCATGACCCCGAGCTCCTGACGCGCTACAACTACGACGAGTTCGTGCCGGAGAAATTCGAGCCCTGGATGCGCTTCGAGGAGAGCCCGCCGCTCGGCCGCCGGGCGCCGAGCTTCCCCCTCTGGCGGCTCGACGGCGGCGAGCGCGTCGAGCTGCGGCAGCTGTGGCGTGCCTACCGCTACCTGGTGCTCGAGTTCGGCAGCTTCACCTGACCGTATTGCGGGATGGCGGCGCCATCCATGGACGCCCTGGCGGAGCGCGTCGCCGGCGCTGGGGTGGGCTCGTTCTTCGTCTACACCAACGAGGCCCACCCGGGGGAGAGCTTTCCCCACCACACCTCGATGGAGCAGAAGATGGCCCATGCCGCCGCCCTGCGCGACGAGCTCGGCGTCGCCCGGCCGATCCTGGTCGACGCCCTCGACGGCGCCTGCCACCGGGCCTACGGCTCGATGCCCAACATGACCTGGATCCTGCGCCGCGGCGGCGTGGTGGCCTACAAGGCCGACTGGACCGATGCCGCCAGCGTCGACAGCGCCATCGACTACTTCCTCGATGCCGATCGGCGGCGCAAGTCCGGCGCCGATCTGCGTCCCACGCGGGTCGAACGCCTCGAGTACCGCGACCGCGACCGCCAGGCCTTTCTCCGCGGCCTGGAGCGCAGCGGCCCCAAGGCCGTCCGCGAATACAAGCAGGCATTCCCGGGGTAGCGACCGCGAAACGGCGCCTCACGCCGTCAGCCCGGGGGCTCCGCCTTGGCGGCGACGGCGCCCGCAGCCCGGCCGGAGGGGCGCTGCGCCCACGCGGCTAGCCGACCCCACGGGCCAGCGACCGCCTCAGCCAGCGGCGGCGGCCGGCGGGCGAGCGGCGAGCGGCGAGGCCGGCGAGAGCCACCTGGACCTGGCCGGCGTTCGCATAACGCGCCGGCGGCTCCTTCTCCAGACAACGGCCGACGATCCGCCCCAGGCCGGCGGGCAGCCCGGCCTTGACCGCGGCCAGGGGCCGGGGAGGATGGCCGAGGATCGCTGCCACCACCGCTGCCTGCTCGTCGCCGGGGAACGGGTGGCGTCCGCTCGCCATCTCGTAGAGCACGGTGCCGAGGGAGAAGACGTCCGAGCGCGGATCGGTGGGCTCGCCGCGCAATTGCTCGGGGGACATGTAGGGGTAGGTTCCGAGGACGTGCCCCTGGCGCCGCAGGGCGTAGCGCACCGAGCGCAGCTCGTCGGGGCTCTCGACCGCCGGCCCCAACTTGGCGAGACCGAAGTCGATCAGCTTGAGCCGCCCGTCGTCGCCGACCATGACGTTGGCGGGCTTGACGTCCCGGTGGACGATGCCGGCGGCGTGGGCGGCGCCGAGGGCGGCGGCCAGGGGCAGGGCGAGCTGGAGAAAACGCTCGCCGTCGAAGCCGCCGTCGGGGATCAGCCGCCCGAGGTGGCGTCCCCGCACCAGCTCCATCACCATCAGCCGGCGTCCTGCGGCGCGCTCGACGGCGTAGAGGGTGACCACGTTGGGGTGGTCGATGGCGGCGAGCGCCCGCGCCTCGTACAGCAGGCGCTGCCAACCCCCCCGCGACGCGACCTTGGGCGACAGCACCTTGATCGCCACCTGGCGGCCGAGGGCGAGATCCTCGGCGCGGTAGACCTGTCCCATGCCGCCGGCGCCCAGGCGCTCGACGATCCGGTACGGCCCCAGGATGCGCCCGCTCAGATCGGCGGTCGCACGGCGCGGCGGCCGGGCCCGGCTCAGGCCGAGATGAACCTCGGTGGTGACGTCCCTGATGATGGCTCGCTCCCCTGCCTCGAAACGCCGGCGGCGCCCGTCCGCCGCCGGCGGCGACAAAACGACACGGGATCCGGCGTCCGGTCGCCGGCCCTCGCCAGAGTCAGGGCCGCAAGGCGGCGTTTCGTTACACGCCGCCTTACGGTGCCGCCCGCCTCCCCGGCCTGGAGCCGGTATGCTATGGCGGCGATCACGTCCATCGGCCGCACGCCCCCGCCCTCCGCGGCCGGCGGGGCGGCCTTCAGCCGAGGAGGAAGAATGAGCCGCTCCTACGACGCCCTCGTCATCGGCACCGGCCAGGCCGGGCCCTCCCTCGCCGCCCACCTCGCCCGCCAGGGCCGTACGGTCGCCATCGTCGAGCGGCAGAAGGTCGGCGGCACCTGCGTCAACTACGGCTGCATCCCGACCAAGGCGCTGGTGGCGAGCGCCCGCGCCGCCTACGTGGCACGCCGCGGCGCCGACTTCGGGGTGCGCGTCGGCGGCCCGATCACCGTCGACGTCAAGGCGGTCAAGGCGCGGATGCGGGAGATCGCCGGCCACTCCAACCGCGGCCTGACGCGCATGCTGGAGTCGACCGAGGGCGTCACCCTCTACCGCGGCCACGCCCGCTTCACCGGCCGGCGTACGGTGCGTCTCGACGGCGGCGAGACCCTGCGCGCGGAGATGATCTTCATCAACGTCGGCGGCCGCGCCCGGGTGCCCGACCTGCCGGGGGTGCGGGAAGTGCCCTTCCTGACCAGCAGCGGCCTGCTCGAGCTCGAGCAGCTGCCCGAGCACCTGATCGTCGTCGGCGGCAGCTATATCGGCCTCGAGTTCGCCCAGATGTACCGCCGCTTCGGCAGCCGGGTGACGGTGGTCGAACGCGGCACGCGGCTGATCGCCCGCGACGACGAGGACGTGTCGGAGACCATCCGCGAGGTGCTCGAGCGGGAGGGGGTCGAGATGCGCCTGGAAGCCGAGTGCATCGCCCTCGCCCGCCACGGCGACGGGGTGGCGATCACCGTCGACTGCGCCGGCGGCCCGCCCGAGATCACCGGCTCCCACCTGCTGCTCGCCGTCGGCCGGGTGCCCAATACCGACGACCTCGGCCTCGAGCACGCCGGCGTCGAAGTCGACGAGCGCGGCTACGTGGTGGTCGACGACGAGCTGCGCACCAGCGCCGGCGGCATCTGGGCCCTCGGCGACTGCAACGGTCGCGGCGCCTTCACCCACACCGCCTACAACGACTACGAAATCGTCGCCGCCAACCTGGCGGGCGGCCGGCGCCGCGTCTCCGACCGCATCCTCTGCTACGGCCTCTTCGTCGACCCGCCCCTCGGCCGGGTGGGCATCACCGAAGCCCAGGCCCGCGCCTCGGGCAAGAAGGTGCTGATCGGCCTGCGGCCGATGAAGCACGTCGGCCGCGCCCGCGAGCGCAGCGAGATGGACGGCTTCATCAAGATCCTGGTCGACGAAGAGAGCGAACAGATCCTCGGCGCCGCCATCCTCGGCATCAACGGCGACGAAGTGGTGCAGACCCTCTCCGCCCTGATGTACGCCGGCGCCTCCTACCACGTCCTCGCCCACCGCGCCGTCGGCATCCACCCCACCGTCGCCGAGCTCCTGCCGACCGTGATGCAGAGCCTGAAACCCCTGAAGCGGGAGTGAGGCTACGCCTCCCGCCCGCTCGGCGCCGAGATGAGACGCAGCATCACCGCCGCCGTCCCGCGACCTGCGTTCCCCCTATCCCTTATTCGCCACGCAGGCTCTCAACAGGAGAGAACCCCAAGACACGGACCGCAGGAATCCATGCCGCAACAGACGCTGCCGTCAGCATACAGACCGCCGCGAGAATATAGCTGCCTACGTTCATCTCCAAACTCTGAAGGACGAAATGCCCCGCTAGACGGTCCAACGCTGCGGCCCCCACCACTCCACAACCAATCCCCAGACCACATACTCGCCATGTCTCAGTCAGAACCAGCTTGCAAAGATCT
Organism: Acidobacteriota bacterium; assembly: GCA_003697015.1. GTDB lineage: Bacteria > Acidobacteriota > Thermoanaerobaculia > Multivoradales > J023 > J023. Next base: position 9,218 of record RFGL01000351.1, read on the forward strand.
ACCGACCTTGCACCCAAGGCTACGCGGACGCCAAACTCTCTACTTCGCTGAGACATCGACAAGCTGACGACCCCATAGACTCCGACGCCCGCCAACACCAATCCTACGACCGCCAGACTTACGATCACGATATAGACCAGACGGCGTTGCTTCATTGAATCGAATGCAATTTCCGACATCGACCTCGAATTCACCACGCTGACGTCAGGATGAATGCCATGGGCTACGCTCCGAATCATACCAGCCAAAGTGCTCAGTGAGCTTTCCTCAGAAATGTGGGCGCTTGCAACAACATATACGAACGGCGAAGGAGATTGCGTCAGCGGCACGAATACCGCGGGATCCGGATCGTGTTCCAAAGACCGAAACTTTGCATTTCCGACTACACCAACGACTCGCCGTGACGGGTATTCGTCAAGATGCACGCTCAAATACTTCCCTAGTGCTTTACCTTCGGGCCAGAGCATTTTCGCCAAGGCTTCATTCACGATTGCCACAGGCTCCCCAGTGCTGCTATCAGCCGCCTGGAACGGCCGACCTTCGAGAACGGGAATACCCATCGTCTGAAAGTAGGGACCGAGCACTGCACAGTACACTGAAGACCATCGCTCTTCCCCCTTCTCAGGGACACTCACAAACCGCGTCAGCGGCTCTCCAACCAGTGGCATCTGAGAGCCGACCGCCACCCCATCCAATCCTTGTAACCCGTCAACTTCAACGATAAGCTGACGTGCCAATTCCGGGTAAGCCTCAGCGCCACCCCGGAGCCAGGGGAGCCTGATTTCTGCCGTAAGAAGATCCTTCGTACGATATCCGGGATAGGCGGCGGTAACCTCAAAAAAATCTCTTGCCAAGACAATTGCAGCTGAAGCCACCACAACTGCAACACCAACCTGCACGCCCACCAAGGCAGCACGGTAGCGGCGTTCTGAACGCGTCGACCCAACGGACGCACGCGAAACCATGATTGCGGGATCCTCGCACAAAGAAGCACGTGCCGTGACGAAGCCAGAAACAACGCCACAGCACACACCAAATGCAATCACCATCAGGATTACACGCTCATCTAGTGCAACATTTCCCCGATTGGAGATCTCGGGACTCAGTGCTATAAATAGATCAAGCATCCAGTTGGCAAGCACGATGCTCGCCAGGCCGCCACCAAGACTGAGCAGGACGCTCTCCCCGATGCTCGAAATGAAAATCAACGGCCGAGAAGCCCCTAGAACCCAGCGCATCGCAAGTTCACGCCGTCGCGAAACCAAGGTCGCAATCAGCACATTCATCACGTTTGAGTAGCCCAATACTACTACAAGCACTGCAGCGATCAGCAGGGCAAGAAGTGCGGGTTTGTACCCCTCAACAATCGAATCATGCAGGGGGGCAACTACGCCCTCCCAGCTCCTGTTCGTCGACGGATAATCCTCAGCAAGACGCCGTCCGATTGTCCTAAGCTCTGCACGTAACTTGTCTACACCGATCCCCGCTCTCAATCGACCGACGACACCCAAGTATCGAGTTCCGCGTTCACGCAAACTAACAGTATGACGAAAGGTCATGGGCAACCAAAAATCGGCCATGCAAATCATCTCAACGCTACGCGGAAGTACGCCTATTATCTTGACTTCTCGCTGATCGAGCAGGATTGTCGAACCCACTACTTCTTTTGCTGCGGCGAATCTCTGCGACAATCTCGAGCTGACGAGCGCGACTGTTTCATGTTCCTCAGCTTGGAAGGGCCGACCAAGCACCGGGCGGATTCCGAGGGTCGAAAGGAAATCAGGCGTAATCGAAGCCGAGGAAACAGCGATTTCTTCATCCTCCATACGTAAAATCATGTCACGTCCGTCGCAATAGTAGGCTCCTACCGAATCCAAGAGCCGACTCTCATCCCGCCAGGCAACGAATGTTCCTGGCGAAACACCGAACCTGGCGATCCCTTGACTTGGATTCGACTCCCACAGATGGACCAACTCTCGTGATTTAGGAAATGGAAGAGATCTGAAAAGCACATTATCTACGAACGTCAGAATAATCGCTGTGGACGCCAACACCAATGTGAGTACGAACAAACTGATACAGAGAATGCCTGGCCGCCGCCGCAGGCGGCGCACTGAACTTAAAGCCTCATGAAGCAGTCCGCTCGACACAGCACCAGCTCCATTTAATTGGCTCGATCCCTTGCGGTCAGCCAACGCCTACTGGGTCACGCAGAGACCAAGGCTCTCCTCGGTCCTGGCCGCACAAACACAGTACGATCCACAGTCCGAATCGTCATAACATCTCAGCCCTTCACAGGCCGGCACCTTGGACTCGCCCCTGTTTCCATCAGCAGCATACCTGTTTCTTGCTATTAGAACGAGCAAGGCAAAGCCGACAACAAAAAACAAGGTTATGATCGCAACAGAAAGAAAGCGACCATAACGAGAACCGCTACTGAGTCTTTGTTCTTTAGCCACAGGAGCGATGTTCCTCACGAAATATGTTATGCGGCTGCTATTGCAGCAAGACTCATCACTCGCTCTATCTCAGCGACCGCCGCTTCATCCAGCTCCCCAAGCCAGACCCTTTGCACAGTACCACTCTCGTCGACGAGAAGGGTTTCTGGCACGAGCCTCAGACGATAACTGACTATCAGAGCAGGGTCCAACTCGCCGATCACTGGTATTCCAGGAACCAGCCCCTGCTTCTCTAGGTAGGATGGATCGGCGCTTGATGAAAGGTCGATGGCAATTATTCTAACTCCGCGATTGGGTGCGTTTTCAATAAGTCGCCGCCATTTTGGCCAGTTATCATCACAGACGCCGCACGTAGGGGAGAACACTAAAACCAGCGTAGTGCCCGCATCCTTCCCGTAAGGATATTCCACTTTTGTTGAATAGATGTCACGACCTCTAAGGGGCGCGACGGTCATGCCAGGCTCCAGTATGTAAGTCTTTTTCGCCTCGTCAATCGCATCAGCGAGTTTTGTCCGAAGCGATCGATTCTCTAGCGCCAATGCAAAGCTTACCGAAGCTACGATCAGCGATAGAGCGATCAGAACTCCATTCATCTTTGACATTGTTTTCACCTACTCGGTCGAGTACCTCTAATGGCCGATTCCTGAGCGTGCAGGTTAAAGATAACCAACGGCGAAACGCCACGCATCCCAATTGGAGATGCGTGGCGATCCTACTTCAGATGCCTGGCAAACACACTGTGGTTCAGTGGTTCAGGAACCAGTGTTACTTAGTAAGCAATCGCGTCTGCGAAGCATTTTCCGGATGGACGATTGCAGAAGCACTTGCTACCGCAATCCTCTTGGCCCCAGCATCGCAGACCGGAACAGATCGGCTCATCAGCGAGAGCTTGTACGGGAACGGCTGCCGTAAGTTGTGCGGCGGAGAAAGCAAGCGCGAAGACTAGAAGGCTAAGTACAAGTAGCGCATGACGCCGACCGGTGATCGTTCTTCTCATAGCTAACCTCCTTGTCTGGCTCCGGCTCGATGAACTCACGGCCGGACCCGGAGCGTTACTCCGACCGTGTGTTGGGAATCGCGGTGGCCCATGACGAGTCTGGGTGTGCGGCCACCACGCGCGTACTGGCCAGCCATATGGCATTGGCTGCAAGCGTCGTGCCAACATGGCACTATGCTCACGAACCCATAAGTTGCTGGCGAAAAAGGGGTTGCGAAAGAGGCGAATCCCGGGCGATCGTCCGAGCGTGTAAGCGATTACACGCAGTGGGTAATCGCTTACACGCTCGGGGCCAGACGGCACTGCCTCGACGAAAGGGGGGAAGGGTGTGGCGGGTCGACCGGCGCCGGGAAGGGGATCCCCGGCGCCAGCCGGCAGCTCAGGCGGCAGCGGCGGCGGCGGGAGCGGAGCGCAGGTCGAGCTTGATCAGCACCTCGTCTCGGATCAGGTCGTCGGCCTTGCCCTTGTACTCGATGCCGAAGTCGAAGCGCTTGATCGAGAATTCGGCCTGGGCGGTGAAGCCGTCGTCGGTGAGCTCGATGGTGGCCGGGAAGCTGATCTCCTTGGTCACGCCGTGGAGATTCAGGTTGCCGGTGATGGTGTAGGTGCCGTCGCCGTTGTCGGTGATCGCGGTCGACTCGAAGGAGGCGGTCGGATAGGTCTCGACGTCGAAGAAGTCGGCGCTCTTGAGGTGGCCGGTCAGGCGCTCGTTGTCGGCCCACAGGGAGGTGGTGTCGATCTCGACCTTGACCTTCGACCGGGTCGGGTCCTGGTCGACCACCGTCACCTCGCCGGTGAAGGACTTGAAGCCGCCGTTGTGGCTGCCGGTGACCTTGGAGCCGACGAACTCGATCTTCGACTCGGGAGAGAAGGCATAGGTGACGCCGCTTACGACCTCCGAATCGGAGTCGGCCAGACCGGTGGCGGCGGGCTCCTTGACCTCCGCCTTGGGCGCGTCGGCCGCCGGGTCGGCGGCGCAGCCGGCCAGGATCAACAGCGGCAGCAGGACGATCAACAGGGACAGAGCTCGATTTCGAATCATCTCGCTTCTCCTCGGATTTTCGGTGTTTCGACGACCGCGACGGCGCGGCCGGGACGACCGGCGAGCCGCCAGCCTGACCGGCCCGGCCCGCCGCCGGCGTGCATGGACGCCGCGTCCGCCCTTGCCGGCGGACGCCGCGCATGCTACAACCGCTCGGCGCCGGTTGTCATTCCCGACCCGGCGATCGGCGATTGGAGGTTGTCTTGCGCCGGCCGCGAAGCCGTACTCTCCTCATCCTGCTCCTCGGCGCCCTCGCCGGCATCGCCGCGACCTGGCTGGTGGCGCTGCTCAGCGGCCGCACGATCGTCATCCAGCCACGCCGCGGCTCCCCCTCCGTCGCCGCCCTCGACTTCGCCGCCGCCGCGGCGACCGATCGGCTGGTCAATCCGCCGGCCGATCGCCCGGTGAAGAACGTCATCCTGCTGATCGGCGACGGCATGGGCACCTCCCACGTGCTGGCGGCGCGGGCGCTTTCCGCCGGCGTCGCCGGACGCCTCTTCATGGAGCGCCTGCCGGTGTCGGGCACCCTCACCACCTATGCCGACGACTCGATCTACACCGATTCGGCGGCCGGTGCCACCGCCCTCGCCACCGGCCACAAGACCGCCCCCTTCCTGCTCTCGGTGACCCCCGCTCGGCGCCGACTGACCACCGTCGCCGAGGCGGCGATGAAGCGCGGGATGGCGGTGGGCCTGGTCACCGATTCCTACCTCCTCGACGCCACCCCCGCCGCTTTCGTCGCCCACACCCGCCGCCGCCTGCGCGAGGTGGTGGCGGCGCAGATGGCGAGCTCCGGAGCCACGATCCTGGCCGGGGAGCTGCTGCCGGGGGACGAAGACCTGGAGAAGCTGCTGGCGCCGTTCCGCGACGGCGGCTACGCCGTCGCCCGGAGCCTCGACGAGCTGCGCAGCGCCACCGGGTCGGTGGCCGGCCTCTTCCCGCCGACCGCGATCGGCGACCCGGCGCAGCCGCCCGAGCTCGGCGAGCTGGCGGCGGCGGCCCTCGACAAGCTGAGCCCATCGCCCGCGGGCTTCTTCCTGATGGTCGAGACCGAGGAGACCGACACCGGCTCCCACTTCAACGACTTCGAGCGCGTGGTGCGCGGCGTCCTCACCCTCGACGCCATCGTCGAGCGCGCCGTCGACTTCGCCCGCCGCGACGGCCAGACCCTGGTGCTGGTCACCGCCGACCACGAGACCGGCGGCCTGATGCTCCTCGGCGGCACCCCGGAGGAGCCCCTGCGCTATCGCTGGGGAACCACCAACCACACCGCGTCGCCGGTACCGATCTTCGCCTACGGACCCGGCGCCGAACGCTTCACCGGCGCCAACGACAACACCGCCGTGGCACCGATCGTCTCCGCCCTCCTCGGCCTCGGCCTCTTCCCCGGCGAAGACGCTCCCCCGCCCGGCGACTGACGCGGAGCGTCCGCCTCAACGCCCCCCGTCCGCCGCCGGCGGCTCGACGGGCGAGGCGTCGAGGTGCGAGAGCCACCGTGCTCTCCGGCGTCGATGCGGTCAACGATCTGCAAACAAAGGACTTGTGAAGTCCCTGGCACCTTCAGACGGGACGGCACTTCACGGGCCGTTGGCGTCAACGATCTACAAACAAAGGACTTGCGAAGACCCTGGCACCTTCACGGGCAGCACCTTCACGGGCAGCGAAGACGCTGGAGCCTTCACCGGCAGACGTTCTGCAATCGACTGAAAACGAAGAACTTGCGAAGACCCTGGCACCTTTACGGGCCGTTGGCGGCGAGGGCGGCGAGGACGTCGACGAAGCGCTGGCGGTCGAAGGCGTCGGGGTCGGCGAGGGCGTCGAAGAGCTCTGCGACGCGGCTCGCCAGGGTGCCGGACTGCTGTGCCGGCTGGTGCTCGACGAGGTAGGCGACGAGGCTTCGGAGGCCGAAGGCGACCTGCTCCGCCGTGGCCACGTCGGCGGCGGCGAGGGCGGGATCGGCGGCGAGGGCGCGGACCAGGCGCCGGGCGCGCTCGACGCTCCACTCGGCGCGGTCGACGACGGGGGCGAGGTCGGCGCTGGTACGGCTCAGGCCCGCCGCCAGGCGAGCCACTTCGGAACGATCGGCGAAGGTCGAGAGGGCCTCGCCGAGGCGTTCGACGTCGGCTTCGAGGGTGGCGAGACGGTCCGGCGCGAGCTCGCCGAGGAGCGCCCGCAAGACCACCCAGCGGGCCGGGCTCCACGGCGGCAGGCCGCCGCGGAAGCGGTAGCCGGGTTGGCGCCGCCAGCTGCCGCCGGCGAGGGGGTGGTGGCAGCTGCGGCAGCTGAGCGAGGAGAGCTCGGGCCACGGGCCGCCGCCGCCGGCCCGCGCCGCCAGGAAGTCGAGGCCGTCGCGCCAGGCGACCAGCTGGCCGACCGCCCAGGCGCGCAGGCCGTGGGACTCGCCGCGTGGCGTGGCGCGTTCGCGGTCGAGGAAGAAGTGCCGCGGCCAGCGCTCGCTCAGGCTGAAGTTGTCGAGCTCGAATTGGAGCTGCGGATGGCCGGCGGCGATCAGCCGGTGGTCGACGGCGCGCCGGGCGTCCCCCAGGTGGCAGCCGCCGCACAGCCGGGCGCGGTTGGTGGGATCGCGCAGGTCGATCATGCCGTTTTCGATCGAGCGGGCGCGGCTCCAATCGCTCCGCCGCTCGTAATGTCGGTCGACCCAGCCGCCGGCCGGCCCGTGGCAGCCCTCGCAGGAGATGCCCTCGGCCTCGACCAGGGCGGAGCCGGCGGCGGCGGCGAGGGCGTGGCAGTCGCGGCACAGCGCCAGCTCCGTGGCCCGCGACCCGGGCTCGAGGGCTTCGGCGATGGCCTGCGACAGGGGGCTTTCGAGGATGCGGAAGGCGTTCAGACGGTGGGGATCGCTGAGCCATACGGTGTATTCGTCGTTGCGCACGTCGTCGCCGTCTTCGCCCCGCGGCGCCGCGGCGCCGTGGCAGAGGGCGTTGGTGCAGCCGGCGGTGCCGACGTAGACCCCGGGGCGTGGCGTCCAGGTCTCCTCGTCGACGGGGGTCGCCGGCTCCGGCTGGGCCACGGCCGCCCCGGCGACGAGCAACGGGAGAAGGAGGAGGAAGATCCTTCGCCGGTGCCGATTTCCCTTCCCCCCGTTGCAAGTGGGTCGACCGAGGGGACTTTTTCCCTTCCCTCGGTCGCAATAAGGGAAAGCGAGCGGGACGTTCTCTCGTGGCCGAATCATGGCGTGGGTCCTCCGTCGCCGGACGACGCTTCGCCGGGCGACGCTTCGCCGGCGTCGTCGTCACGTACGCGGTAGACGGCGCCGTCGCGCAGGTACAGGCGGCGCATCTCTTCCAGGGTGAAGGGGCGGGCGCCGATGCGGTTCATGACGCTCACCTGGTGGCCCGATTCGTCCACCAGCCGATCGCGGTCGAGGCCGCGGGAGAGAGCGATGGCGGGGCGGGCATGGGGGTAGGTGGCGATCAGCTCGGGCGACGGACGGGGGCTGAAGCCGAGATAGCCGGGGACGGTGGCGGGGGAGGTCAGCTGGGCGACGGCGAAGCCGTTGTCGCCGTCGGCGAGGTAGGCGAAGAGGCTGGCGTTGGTCGAGCCGATGACCACGTCGCGGGTATCGCGCAGCCGGCCGCCGGCGTTCCACGCCTGCACCAGCCGCGGCGCCTCCGGGCGCTCGACGTCGACGATCACGAGGCCGCGCTCCCCCGCCGCCAGGTAGGCGTAGGTGCGGGCGACGTAGAGGGCGTGGACGGTACCGAGGCCGTCGAGGCGGGCGGCGAGGCGCGGTCGCGAGGGCTCGGTGACGTCGACCACCGCCAGGCCGCGGGCGTCGCTGGCGAAGGCGTAGCGGAATTGCACCTCGAGGTCGGTGATCCCCTGAAGCTCCGGCAGAGTGGCGAGGTGGCGCGGCTTGAGCGGCTGGTCGAGGTCGAGCACCACCAGCCCGGCGTCGCAGCCGGCGTAGACCGTCGTCCCCGCCACCGTCAGGCTCCGCAGGCCGGCGAGCAGGCCTTCCGGGTTCCAGGTCAGGGCGCGGCGGAGGAAGTTGTTGCGCGGCTCGCCGTCGCTCAGGGTGTCGACGTCGACCAGGATCAGCCCTTCTTCGCGGTCGCCGACGAGGGCGTAGTGGTAGATCGGGTGCATCGGCTGCTCGAGGTTCTCCGCCAGGGGGGTGCGCCAGGGGGCGACCGGCATGGTGGTCGGCAGGGCGACGGCGGTGGCGTCGCGGCTGGGGACGTGGGTGTCCTGGCCGAGGGGGGAGAAGGGCGCGGTGACGATGCGCTCGGAGAAGTCCTTGTTGTCGACGTTGGCGACGTCGAAGGCGCGGAAGCCGCCGCGGCCGAGGGCGGCGTAGAGGTACTCGCCGCGCAGCTGCAGGCTCTTCACCTCCCCCGCCCCCGGGTGGTGGTGGGCGTGCTCGAGCTTGCGCTCGTGCTCCAGATGCTGGCGGTAGTCGTCGGGATAGGCGAGGCGGTGGAGAAAGCTGCCGATCACCGCCTGGGGCTCGTCCCACTCCGTCACCTCGATCGCCGTCAGGCCGTGCTCGCCGAGGCCGACCCAGGCGTTGCGGCCGACGAAGTTGACGAAGCCGGTGCCGAGGGTGAGGAGCTGGGCCAACCAGGCGTTGTTGTCGTTCGCCTCCGCGACGTGGCAGTCGCTGCACTGCCGGGTCTCCCGCGTGCGCACGGTGTGGGGCACGTGGGGGTTGAAGGCCTGGCTGGAGAAACCGGGGGCGGAGATCGGCGGCTGCTGGACGTAGATGCGCTGGCGGTTGAGGTTGATCGACGACAACACCAGGGCGCTGGAGGAGCGCACCGGCGCGATCTTGCCGCCCTTGGTCCGCCCGTTGCGCCCCAGCATGTAGACGTCGGTGCGGATCACCTGCGGGTTGTAGCTGGCGTAGTTGCGCAGGGTCTCGCCCTCGTAGTGCAGCACCTCGGACTTCTGGTTCTGCTCCTGCGGCAGATGGCAGCCGAAGCAGGAGGTGATCCACGACGAATGGCAGCTGTAGCAGGTCATGTCGGCGTCGCGGTGGGCGAGGGCGGCGGCGGGGGAAACGCCGCCCCAGCCGCCGTCGCGCCGCAGGGTCTTGGCGCGGGCGGAGCGCGGATTGTAGTCGCTTCGCCCCGGGGTGACGGTGTCCTTGACCTGCTTGACCCGCCACTCCCTGCCCGCTTCGAGCATCGAACGCTGGTAGAGGACGCCGTCGCGCCACTCGAAACGCGGCGCGCCGAAGGTGGTGGTGCCGCGCTTGAGGTCGTTGCCGCCGCGCGGCGCCGCCGGGCCGGAGGTGCGGAGGTCGGCGTAGGCGTCGACGGTGCCGTGGCAGTCCTCGCATTCGATCTCGATGGCGTCGCCGTACTCGCCGTGGATCAGGCCGGTGCCGTGGGCGTCCTGGGAGAAGTGGCAGTCGACGCAGTGCATGCCGCCCTCGAGATGGACGTCGCGCAGGTGCACCGCCTTGTCGAAGCGCGCCGGATCGTCGAAGGGTACGACGCGGCCCTCGGCGTCGAGCAGGTTGCCCGCCCGATCGCGCTTGTAGACGGCGCGGAAGATCCAGCCGTGGCCGTGGTAGTCGGCGAAGCGGGTGTGCTGGAGCTGCGGATTGAGCTCGCTCACCCGTTCGAGGAAGGCGGGATCGCTCCACCGGCCGCGGGCGGCGGCGCCTTCGGGGTTGTGATCGAGGCTCGCCCGCCGCTCGGCGAGGGTCGGCCGGCGCTGCTCCGCCGGCCACAGCAGCTCGCCGTCGGTCTCGTAGTCCCACATGGTGTAGCCCAGGTAGGTATTGAGGAAGGCGTTGGGCTGGTGCATGTGGCAGACCATGCACTGGCTGGTGGGGATGGCGCGGGTGAGGCGGTGGAGGATCGGATGGCCGGGCTCGTCCCGCGGCAGGGTCGGATCGCCGCTGGCGCTCAGGCCGCGGTGGCCGAAGCGCGCCCAGCCGCCGGAGTGCAGGGGATCGCGGTCGTTGGCATAGGTGACGTGGCAGGCGGTGCAGCCGCTCGAGCGGTAGTCCCCCGGGTGATCGTTGGTGCCGAGGAAGGAGAGGTGGGGATCGTTGAGCCGCGTCTTGTGCAGGTTGATCAGCGCCGGGCTGACCCGCAGGCCGGTGCCGCGGCCGCGCTCGGAGACCCGGGTGTCGGGGCGGCCGGGCTCGTCGGCGGGGTTGGGATTGCCGATCTCGGGGAAGATGGCCGGGTTGAGCAGGCCGCCGCGCTCGAAGGCGCGGAAGTAGGCCCCGGGTTGGACGACCTGGAAGCGCGGCAGAGGGAAGAGCCCGGGCAGGGCGCCGCGACGGAGGCGGTCGTCGTCGGACAAGGGCGCGCTCTCCAGCAAGCGCCGGGCGCCGCCGTCGCGGCCGTAGCTCTCCCCCAGGAGCGCCCGCTTGGTGGGCAGCACGCCGTTGGCGTAGGCCGCCGCCGCCCAGAAGATGGCGGAGGTGGTCATGGTGCTCTTGGCCACCGCCTCCACCTGGCGCTGGTGGCAGCCGCCGCAGCTCTCCTGCGCCACCCGCAGGTCGCCCGGGTTGAGGAAGCGCACGAATTCCGGCGATTCGCGCAGCAGCCGGGTGTAGCTGCGCGGCGGGTTGGCGGCGGACGGCCAGGCGGCGGGAAACCGCGGCGCGACGTGAGCGCGCTTCTTGGCCTCGTCGTAGGGCGCGCTGCCAGCCGGCGCGCCGGCGGCGCCGGCGGTGGCGTCGCCGCCGTGGCAGTCGGTGCAGCCCAGCTTGACGCTCGTCGCCCGGTGCATTTTCTCGATGCCGCGGTGGCAGTCGAGGCAGCCGCGGCTCTTGGCCAGCGCCTCGGCCGGACTCTGCTGCATCAGCGCCAGGTTGCGCGCCGCAGCGGCCGCGGCGTCGAACGGCGCCGGCGTCTCGGCGATCGCCGCGCCCGCCGCGGCGAGGGCAAGGGCGGCGATCAGCGACGCGACGGCGGACCGCCGGCCAGCTGCCCGAGTCGCGCGCAGCGTGCCGGGCCTGCGCACGACAGCAGCGCCCGCACGAGCCGCCAGGCTTCCATCGGTGGCGCAAGGGGTGTGACGCATGGCGAAAAGCTTTCTCAGAAGGTCAAGGTCAGGTTGGTGAAGGCGCCGAAGAGGGTGGAGTCGTCTTCGTAGACGTCCTCGAAGCCGCGGCCGGGGAGGAGGGCGGCGACGCCGCCGACGAGGATCAGGTTGTTGGTCAGGAGCGGCCGCCAGCGAAGGCCCAGGCTCAGATCCCAGCCGATCTCTTTGCGGGTGCCGTCCTGAAAGGTCAGAAAATCGATCACCTCGGTGGCGTCGAAGCGCAGGTAGTTGGCGGTGACGACGGCGCGCAGCTCCGGGGTGAGCTCGAGGTCGAGGCCGGCGCTTGCGATCAGGATGCCGGGATTGACGAAGTTGGGCTGGCCCTCTTCTTTGCTGGTGCGCAGGTCGGGCACCAGGCTGCCGCGGTTGACGAGCGACGCGCCGGTTCCCGCCAGGCGGATGCCGAGGCGGTTCCAGAAGCTGAAGCCGCCGCCGGCGAAGTTGGGATTCTCGAAGATGGCGGCGAAGCCCTCGGCGTCGCGGTCGGCCGGCCGGTCGTCCCCCGAGGCGTAGAAGACGGCGAGCTTGGGCCGCATCCAGTTGAGGTCGATGGACGCTTCGAGCGCGACCATCTGCGCCCGCACGTCGACGTCGTCGCGGCCGAGGAAGACGTCGCGGCCGGCGACCGGATTGAGGCTGTCGTCGCCGAAGACGTAGTAGAAGGCGTGGTCGAGGTTGAGCCGGCCGACGTGGCCGAAGCCCGCCCAGCCGAGGTAGAAGGCTTCGATCTCATGGGGCGTGGCCGCCCCCACCGGGTCGGGCCGGGCGAGGAAGCCGTTGCGATCGAGGATGAAGGTGGCGTCGTCCTTCAGGTAGTGGAGGCTCCACTGGGCGGTGTAGCCGCGGACCAGGAAATCTTGATGATAAAAGTTGGCCACCAGCACCCGCTGATCGCGCAGCTCGAGGGTGTTGAGACCGGAGTTGGTATCTTTCTCAAGGCGTTCGAAGAAGGCGAGGTTGGCCTGGTACCGGTTGGCCCCCCAGTTGCCGAAGAGGCGCAGGCCGAGGTTGACGTCGGTGAAGACGAAACCGCGGAAATCGCTGGAGAAGGGCTGGATGCCGGCACGAACGGAAAGAAAATCGTAGGCTGCGGACAGGTCCTTGAGCTTCTTTTCGAAGAACAATTCCTGCAATGCCAGGCGGCCGTCGTCGCGGTCGGTGCCGCGGCGGACGTCGGGGGAAACGACGGCGTTCTCGCGCACGTCGAGGTAGTTGAGATTGCCCGTGAAGGTGCCGCGGATGCGCCAATCGAAAGGTTTGAAAGCGGTCGATCCCTTATAGAAATCGGCGCTGATGCTCACGTTCTGCTGCACCAGGAGCTGGTCGCCCTCGCCGAAGAAGTCGATCGAACCCGGCCGGTCGGCGGAGACCGACGACGGCGTCGGTACCTGGTGGAAATCGATCAGGGTGTCGGAGACGGCGGTCAGCACCAGGAACTTGTCGTCGCCTAGGATCGGGAAATCGCCCTTCCACTTGTTCTGGTTGTAGGGATCGAAACGGCTCCCCCGGGCGTTGATCTCGTACTCCGGCTGCGGCACCCGCCAGCGGTCGGTATAGGCGACGAAGTCCTCCGCCGGCGCCGGCCGCTCGGGCACCGTGACGTCGACCGGCTGCACCACCAGAGGCCGGCGCGGCAGGCGGTGATTCGACTCCACCAAGAGCTCCGCCGTCGCCCGCCCGACCTCCCCTGCCGGGCTGGTGACGGTGATCGTCACCGCGTACCGGCCCGGGGCGACGGGCTCGAGCCAGGCGAGGGAGAAGCGCCCCCCGGCGCCCGCCGTCGTCGTCGCCGACGCTTCGCCGATCGCGATCTCGACCCGGGCGCCCTCGCCGGCATTGCTCGTGCCGGAGATCTCGACCCCGGCCGGCGTCGGGCTGAAGAACAGCGGGCCGTCGGGCTCCACGTCGACCTGGGCGGCGAGCGGCAGGACGAAGCAGAGCGGCAGGACCGCCGCAAGCACGGCTCGCGCAAGGCCGCGTCGTGGGCCTGGTGCTCCCTCGCTCAGAGGCCTGGAGCAAAGCCGCGAGCGCAACGCCCGGCGCGGACCGGTCGGGCTCCCCGCCCTCTCAAGAGCTCCCGGGCGCGCCTCGTTCCCTGCGCCCAGGCCCACGCCGCGGCAAGGCGGCGCGGCGGGAGGGCGGAGGGCAAAGGAGCGGATCATCGCCTAGCGCTCCGGGTTGCGGGGGAACTTGAGGAACGGCAGGCGCACGCCGCGGATCACCACCCGGTCGGCCCACAGGGCCTCCGGCGGCTCGAAACCGGCGGCGCCGAGGAAGGAGACGTAATCGTCCTGCTCGACGCCGTCGCCGCTGATCCCCAGGCCGCCGACCAGCTGCATGCCGCGGTAGAGGGGGATGCTGCCGGGGAAGAAGACGATGCCGTTCTGGTTGGGGTTGGTGGGCTGCGAGCCCTGGCTGCACGGATTTCGGGCGTCGGCGCGGTAGAGCTCGAAGAACGGGCCCGGGTCGCGGGCGATGCCCGGCGGGTAGAAGGGCTGGGCGGCGAAGCTGATGGTGCGGTTGGTGATCGCGGTTCCCGCCGGCACCCCGGGCAGGTCGACGAAGCCGGCGGCGGGATCGCTGAAGTAGACCACGTTGCGCGCCTTGGCCACCGCCACGTCGACCGAGAAGACGGTGGCGTCGCGCATGCGGAAAAGGGCGAGGATCTCGCCGTCTACGTCGCCGACCGCGATCACCATCCGCGCCCGCTGGCCGGCGGGCAGGCGGATGACGGCGCGGGTGCGTTCGGCGGTGGCCCGCGCCTGGGCGACGATGCGCTCGACCTCCTGGCGGCTGAGCTGGCGGCCGGCACGCGGACCGACGAGAAAGCCGTCGGCAGCGC
>RFGL01000352.1 GCA_003697015.1 Acidobacteriota bacterium
CGCGGCGGCGGTCGGAGAGGAGCGGCGCCACCCGCCGCGGCAAGAGCCCCACCCCCTCGACCAGGATCGCCGGCCGCCGAGGGAGGGCGAGGAGATCCGCCAGCAGGAGGGGGAATTCGCTGTCGTAGAAGGCCAGAAGCTCCTCCACCCGCGCCGCCAGAGGCGGCGCCAGGAGCGCCTCCAGGGGCTGATCCGCCAGCCGCAGGAAGGCGGCGTGACGGTGCCGATCCGCCCGCCCGAGGTGGCGTTCGAAGAGCTCGTCGCAGCTCACCAGGCGCAGGCCGAAGCGCCGCGCCAGCCACCGCCCCAACGTCGTCTTGCCGGCGCCGGCGGAGCCGCCGAGCCAGCGGACGTGGGCCAGATCCCGCGGCGCCGCGGCCGCCGGCTCCGAGGCGGCATCGGCCACCGGCCGCAGGCGCTCCGCCACGGCCTGGCCACCGCCGGCGCTGCCCGCGTCGGAGAGGGCGGCGACGTCGGCTTCGGGATCGTGCATGCCGAGAGTCTACACCCCGCCGCGGCCGGGAACGGTCCGGGAGGACTCAAGACCCTTGCCCACAGCCAAGCCGCGGATTCAGCCGACGACGGCGGTGCGGGACGTCGCTCGCCCCTGCGCCAACAAAACGTCAAAAAAGTTTCGCTCAACCCTTGACAAAGGCCGATCGATGCCCTATCCTCCGCCTTCGTTTCGCGGAGAGCACGACCATGCTGCGATCAGAATCGATCAACGGACGGAGCAAACGGTACGCCTTGACGGCGCCGGCGCTCGCTGAGGGTTTCGGCAAACCCTTCGCGGCGCGTGGCGCCGGCGGTCGCCTGCAGCCGGACCGCACGCGGGGTAAGCCCGGGCACTGAAACGCTCGATTCGCCGCAGAATCAAGCCTTCCAGAGCCTCGGCTCCGGAAGGCTTTTTTGATCGGTGAGCCAACCCGGCTCGCAAGAGAAGACGTGTACGCAACGAAAGGAAACCTTTAGCGAACGAACGTGCGACGAACCTAGTTGGATGCCATCGGACCAGCGGAGCACGGGCCTCACCCGATGATCGGTACCGTGCTTGCCGGACATGGGTTGTGACCGCGGCATCTGTGGGCTTGAAACCCCACCATCGGCGCGTGTGGTTAGCTCAATGGTAGAGCGCTGAACCAGGATTCAGAGGTTGCGGGTTCGAATCCCGCACCACGCTGGCGTACGGCGAGTACGCACCTTGCGGTCCGAGGGGGGCGAGCGCCGGGCGAGGTCGTACGACCCTCGCCCGCCGGGGCTCGCGCCCGGCGCCGATCGGCGCCGGGTCGTGGCCCACGGCAAGCGTGCGCCAGCGCCCTGTAGCGCGCGGATTCCGCCGCCACCCGAACGCCCCGACGACGACGCCCGGTTCGCGGCCCGCAGGCGCTGGCCGCGGCGACGGCGGCGCTCCGGTGGGCGGCGCGGGCGGCGGCTCAAGCGACGCTCCGCGGTGGCGGCGCGGCGACCCGGCGCCCGTCCCCCGACGACGTCCGCCGCTGGTTCCGGTTGATCGTTTTCGTCCGTGAGCTGCGGCTTCGGCCTGCACCGCCGGAGCGCGCAGCAAGACGCCCTTCGACCTCGATCGATGAAAGGAGGTGAGCCGTCATGGTTTTCCGTCGGATCAAGATCCGCCCCCACGAGCGCGGCCTGCTCTTCCGCGACCGCACCTTCGAGCGCATCCTCAACCCCGGCCGCCATTGGCTGGTCGATCCGCTCCGGCGGGTGCGCGTCGAGCTCGCGTCGGTGCGTGAGGTCGATCTGGTGCATCCCGACCTCGAGGTGATCGCCCGCTCCGGCGCTCTCGCCGGCCAAGCCGAGATCCTCGACCTCAAGGACCACCAGCGGGCCCTGGTGTGGGTCGATGGTCGCTTCGCCCGCATCTACGGTCCCGGCCTCCACGCCCTGTGGAGCGTCTTCCACCAGCTGCGGGTGGAAATCGTCGACGCCGGTGAGGTGCGCTTCGAGCACCCGCAGCTGGCCACCATCCTCGATCGCTGCGACCGGCAGCTGCTCGAGGTGGCCGAGGTCGATGCCGGTAGCGTCGCCCTGCTGCTGCGCGACGGGCGCCACGTCGCCACCCTCGAGCCCGGCACCCACGCCCTGTGGCGCGGGGTCGGTCGCCTGCGGGTGGTGCGCGTCGATCTGCGCGAGCAGATGCTCGACGTCGCCGGTCAGGAGATCATGACCGCCGACAAGGTGACCCTGCGGCTCAACGCGGTGGTGGTCTACCGGGTGGCCGACGCGGCCAAGGCGGTCACCCGGGTCGAGGACTACCACCAGGCCCTCTACCGCGAGGCCCAGCTCGTCCTGCGGGCGGTGGTCGGTAGCCGCGAGCTCGACGTCCTGCTGGCGGAGAAGGACGCGGTGACCGCGGAGCTCGAGGAGCTCCTGCGCCGGCGCGCCGCACCGCTCGGCCTCGAAGTGGTCACCCTCGGCGTCCGCGACGTCATTCTCCCCGGTGAGATGAAGGCGCTGATGAACCGGGTGACCGAGGCCCGGAAGGCGGCCGAGGCCAACCTCATCACGCGCCGGGAGGAGACCGCGGCGATGCGCTCCCAGGCCAACACCGCACGGCTCCTCGAGTCGAATCCGACCCTGATGAAGCTGCGCGAGCTGGAGGTGCTGGAGAAGGTGGCCGACAAGGCGTCCCTCAGCGTCGTCCTCGGCGACTCGGGTCTCGCCGACCGCCTGGTCAAGCTGATCTGAGCGCCGCGGCGCTCGCATCCCATCGGCGCCCGCGCCTCCCCCGGGAGGCGCGGGCGCCCCTTTTTGGTAGCC
>RFGL01000030.1 GCA_003697015.1 Acidobacteriota bacterium
GATTCGAGCAGCGCGTCTGAGGACCGCGGCAAGGCAGGTGCGCCTCCTCCGCCGCAACCGGCAGGCGAGCTTCGGATGTCCCCACGATGGGGCCATCGCGGATTCGGTTGGACTGCTGGCGGAGTACGGCGGACGTCGGCAGGCGAGCTTCGGATGTCCCCACTATGGGGCCATCGCGGGTTCGGTTGGACTGCTGGCGGAGTACGGCTAACGTCGCCCGCGCGAGCCGGATACGGCAGCAAGCGGGCGCCAAGCCCGACAGGCTTGCCTGCTTCGTCGCGTTCGCAGCGTGGGACCGCCGGGGGCATTCGCGCAGTCGGATCCTCCCCCACCCGGCGGCCTCTTTGCCACGGGTCCGGCGAGCCGCTCCACCGGAACGGCTCGCCGGGCCTCCCTTCTTCAGCTGAACGCCGATCGACCGGCGCTGCCCGTCGCCGCCGCGGCCCCGTCGATCACGCCTCCACCGCCGTCACCCGGGAATCCAGGGAATCCGCATCCGGCGGCGCCGGCGCCACTCTTGCCACCGCCGTCCACACCAGCTATACTAAGGTCTACCCTAGCTATACTAAGGTCGACCAGAGCCGGCAAGGCTGTGTTCGGTTCGAGCTGCCTAGGGCCGGAAGCCTTCGTCCGGCATATAGCTATATTGTGGGAGTTTCTCTATGAACCAGAAGCTGTTTGCGGTTTGCGCCGCTTACTTGCTTGCTGCGGTGCTCTTGTACGCGGGTATTGACAAGAACTTCCATTACGTAGGCTTCGTTAACGTTCTTAACGCCTACGCCCTCTTGCCGAGCGGAACAGGTAGCTACTTCGCAGCACCAGTCATAGCGACTGAAATCTTTGTCGGAATTGGCCTGACAGTAGCTACGTGGCGAAGAACGGCCCTTTTCTCCGCATCGCTACTCTTTAGCGATGTTTACAATTCTCGTGAGTCTTAACTGGCTGACTACGTCAGTTACCGGAGGTTGCCGGGGCAATGAGCGCGTTTCAGCAGCATACCAAGCTCGCCGTAAGATCTCTTCTTCGAACTCCAGCATTGCCCTGTCAACTTGTGCTCGTCTTGGGTCTTGCTTTGGCCGCAGTGGGCACATGCGTCTCGATTCTTGAGTCGCTTATGCCGGCATCCTTTTCCAGGCTGGTCAGCGGTAGGATTGTCGCCATGACCAATACGAACCCTAAAGCGGGATTTACGAGCGGAAAATTTTCCTTGGCGGAAATCGACTGCTTTGGGGAGAGCTCTGCCAGCATGTCTGGAGTTGGAGCATTCGCTGTTCGTAGTGGGGTCTACTTTGACGGGGGGTCCACGGAGCGGGTAAGAGTTCTTTGGGTATCAGCAGAGCTGCTGAACATTCTTGGTAGTCGGACACGCGTGGGAAGAACTTTCACCGCGGAGGAAAGCTCCCCCGAACCGCAAGACGTCGCTATCCTTGGAAGCCGTTTTTGGTCTTCCAGATTCGCTCAGTCAGAGGCCGTCCTCGGCCACAACATTACGCTTGATGAAGTGCCTTTTGTAGTGGTTGGCGCGGGCCTAGATAACGCTGAAATACTTCCTGCTGCAGACGTGATCGTTCCTTTGAGGAAATTCGCATACCGAATGAACGGCCGCATCAGGATGTTGGATGCCTTTGGCAAGCTTTCGGCGGATGTTACACTCTCCCAGGCTCAAGCTGAGCTTACTACATTGTGCGTAGATGAGCGTTCGTCCGGCGGTGGCGGTGGGCCGGAATGGGAGCCGAAGATCTCGGCATTGCCTGAGTACTTCATTGGACCGGTCAAGAAGCAGCTGGGCGTCTTTATGGCTGCCGTCGTGCTCCTCGTGGTGCTCGCTACAGCCGCCATGGTCAATGCCATTGTTCTTCGAACTGCAGACAGGGCGCAGGATTTATCCCTCCATCTTGTACTCGGTGGCGACAGAAAGGAGCTTTCTCTTCGGCTTTTTCTCGAAGCCGTCCTCCTAGCTGTTGGGGCTGCCCTTTTGGCTACTGGATTCGCCGCTATCTTTGTTCGTACCATCGTAGCATTGAATCCGTTTGGGTCGAGCAAGATCGAGAATGCAACGGTATCCGGCCTCGTCGTCATGGTAATCTGGACATTCGCCGCGGTAAGTGCAGCCGTAATCGCCGTGATTTCCATACTCCAGGCTCTGCGGATTACGAGCTGGCTACTCACTTCAGCTGTAAAAGGTCACGTGAGGCTGAAGGCGGATCGCTTGCGCGCTGCTCTAGTGAGCGGTGAGGTGGCACTAAGTGCGATACTTCTATTTGTCTGCGTCCTATTGATACGCAGTTTCGTCAATCTATCAAGCATCGATCCTGGCTTCGATCCAACAGGGATATACTCTGTATCCGTGTCGCTCTCTGACAGCCGCTATTCGACCGGAGCTGAACAAACAGTTTTTGTAGATGAGCTTCTGGGCCGACTGGACCCCTTGCCCGGCCTAGAGGGCGCAGCGATTGTGACCGGATCGCCAATGCGAGGGGTTTCGATGACGGCATCGGTTTCCGCAGTGAAACCAGCGGGCGCTGGCAAAGTTGATGGGACTACGCACAGGATGGCGATTCGGTCAGTCAGCGATGATTATTTTCGAGTCATGAGATTGCCTCTACTGAAGGGGAGGGAGTTTTCGGGATTTGACAGGCTGGAATCTCGGCGTGTCGCAGTGATCAATAAGAAGGCGGCTGGCATCTTGTTTGGCGCTACGGATCCTATTGGGCAGGAACTTCGGGTGGAGGGTCTCACGGACGAAGTCTGGATCGTAGTCGGCCTTGTAGGCGATATTAGGTCCACGCGCTTGGATCTCACCCCCGAACCGGAAGTATATTTACCATTCCGGCAGGTTCCACAGGCGTGGTTTCAGCTTGTCGCAAGGTCTTCTCGTGATGCAGTGGACGTCATCGGCGTTTTGCGAGAAGCAGTTCGAAGCATGGATCCGCACCTATTGGTTGAAGACGCGCGTAGTGTGTCCGCCGACATTGCCGGTACGATTTCAGGGCCGCGTTCTCTCTCTGCGATTGTTGCTATCTACTCTTTCTTGGCCATCACGCTTGTAGGGCTCAGCGTCTACACTGTAGTAAGCTACGACGTAGTCTCTCGCATGGGGGAGATAGCAGTCCGTATGAGCGTCGGCGCCACCCCATTCGCGGTCTTTGGCGAGGTAGTGCGCCGGGGCGTGCTCTTGGGTGGCGTTGGAACGGCCGTTGGCTTGCCTGTAGCGTTGTATGCTGGGAAATCCCTGGAGGCAATTCTTTTCGAGTTACAACCACTGGATCTGCCTACGGCGATCATCTGCGTCATCTCGGTGTTCGTGATCTCTGTCGTGGCCAGCAGCTGGCCTGCGCAGCGAGCCGTCAGGATTGATCCGGTCTCGATTCTACGCGAGCAGTAAGGCATCTCCTCTCCACAGCACACATCCGCCCGGATGGCGGAAGGCGCCCTCGGGAGGTACGACGTAGAGCGACGTACTCTGGCAGGCGTCGGTACCGGCTTGGCGGATGGCGGCGTGGGTGGCCTTTGCGAGGTAGGCCTTGGGGTTGTGACGCCGAGGAGTTTGGCGGTCTCGATGAGGGTGGAAGATTGCGGCGCCGACGGTGCTGCGCCGGGAGGGGGGAACCGTAGTGATTCTTGCGGCCGACGACGCCGCCTGCGGAGGGCGCGCTCGGCTGCATTGTCGTCCCGACGGCCGTGCGCCGCGCCTTCTCGTAGGCTCAGCCGGTCGCCGTCGCCACCCGCTGGGGGGCGGTGTAGAGGTTGAAGCGACCGTCGCGCAAGAAGCCGATCAGGGTGAGGTCGTAGGCCCGGGCGAGGTCGACGGCGAGGCTCGACGGGGCGCCGACGGCGGCGAGGGTGGGGATGCCGGCCATCAGGGCTTTCTGCACCAGCTCGTAGCTCGCCCGGCCGCTGACCAGAACCACCGTCTCGGCGGCGGGCAGGGCGCCGGCGAGCAGGCGGCTGCCGATCAGCTTGTCGAGGGCGTTGTGGCGGCCGACGTCCTCGTACAGCTCGCAGAGCTCGCCCTCGGGGGTGAAGAGGGCGGCGGCGTGCAGGCCGCCGGTGCGGGCGAAGACGGTCTGCGCGGCGGCCAGGCGCTCGGGCAGGGAGAGGATGACCTGCGGCGACAGGCGGTAGTCGCCGCGCGGCCGGCCGGGGCACGCCTGGCGCAGGCGCTCCAAGGTGGTGCGGCCGCAGATGCCGCAGCTCGAGCCGACGTAGACCTGACGGCGGAAGCGCTCGCTATCGAAGGGGACGCCGGGGGCGAGGAAGGCGGTGACCACGTTGGCCGGCCGCGGATCGCCGCCGAGCCGCCCCTCCTCGAGCCGCAGGATCGCCGCCCCGCCGTCGATCACCCCCTCGCCGAGCAGGAAGCCGGCGGCGAGCTGCCGGTCGGCCCCCGGCGTGCGCATGGTGACGGCGATCGGGTGCTGGCGCGGCTGCTCGCCGGCGGCGACGCGGATCTCAAGCGGCTCCTCGACCGCCAGGCGATCCAGCCGGTAGTGCACGCCGCCGCTGCCGACCCGCAGCATGGGCATCCCGCGGCTGGCGGCGCTCAGCACCGCCGCCTCGCCGCCGGCGGCGAGCGCCGGGGCAGCGGGCTGCGGAGTGGGGGAGCGGCTCATGCGTCCGAGGCTATCGCATCGGCCGCCGGACGGCTGGGAAGACGTTTGATAGCATGGCCGGAGAAGACGGAATCGCCCCGACCGGCGGCGCCCGACGGCGGCCGCCGGCGATCTGCAGAGCGTACCTTTCGTCCGCCATCGATCGACGCCGAGCCCATCCCATCCCCGACCACCGCCGGCGACGCGCCAGCCCAGGCGCCTCGTGCCACCGGCTCGCGCCGGCACCATCACCTCGGAGGGTGAGCCATGAACCGCGACCAGCTGCTCCAGCACTACCGCCAGACCCGCCGCACGTCAACCGATCTCTGCCGGCCTCTGAAGGCGGAGGACTACCGCATCCAGTCGATGCCCGACGTCAGCCCGCCGTGGTGGAACCTCGGCCACACCACCTGGTTCTTCGCCAAGAACGTGCTCGAGCCCTTCACCGGCGACTCGGCGATGGACGAGCGTCTCGAGTACGTACTCAATTCCTACTACGAATCCCTCGGACCGCGCCTGCCGCGGCACGAGCGGGGGCTCGTCACCCGCCCCTCGACCGACGAGATCTACGCCTTCCGCCGGCGCGTCGACCGGCGCATGGAGGCGCTGATCGGGAGCGTCGCCGAGGATCGGTTCGAGCGCCTGGCGTTCCTCGTCGTCACCGGCGTCCAGCACGAGCAGCAGCATCAGGAGCTCCTGGTCACCGAGCTCAAGCACATCCTGGGCTCGAATCCCGACGGCTACCGCGAGCCCTACTGCCGGCGCCGCCACGACGGACGGCCGGCGGCGACGGCGGGCACCTTCGTGCCGTTCGACGGCGGCCTGGTCGAAGCCGGCAACGTCGAGGGGGGATGGTGCTGGGACAATGAGCTGCCGGTGCACCGGGTCTTCCTCGAGGGCTTCGCCCTCTACGACCGCCTGGTGACCAACGGCGAGTATCTGGCCTTCGTCGAGGACGGGGGCTACCGCGATCCCCTGCTGTGGCTGTCGAACGGCTGGGCGGCGGTGGAGGCGGAAGGCTGGCAGGCGCCGCTCTACTGGCAGCGGGTCGAGGGCCGCTGGCAAGCCTGGACCCTGGCCGGCACCCGCCCCCTCGAAGCGGCGGAACCGGTATGCCACGTCAGCTTCTACGAAGCCGACGCCTACGTCCGCTGGCGGGCACAGAACGACGCCGACTGGGCCGGCGCCCGCCTGCCCACCGAGCACGAGTGGGAGCACGCCGCCCGCCAGGCGGCGGTCGATCCGGAGGCGGGCAACTTCCTCGACGACGGCGCCTTCCACCCGCAGCCGGCGAACGGCCACCGCGGGCTCAGGCAGATGGCCGGCGACCTCTGGGAGTGGACCCAGAGCCACTACGAGCCCTACCCCGGCTACCGGCCCTTCGACGGCGCGCTGATGGAGTACAACGGCAAGTTCATGGACAATCAGCGCGTCCTGCGCGGCGGCTCCTGCGCCACCCCGCGCTCCCACCTGCGGCTCAGCTACCGCAACTTCTGGCCCGCCGGGACGCGCTTCCAGCTCACCGGCCTGCGACCGGCAAGGTCGCTCTGACGGCGGCCGGGCGTCAGCTGCCCAGCTCGCCGGTCTCGCGGTCGTAGGTGACGATGTTCTCCCACTCCGAGGGATCGGAGCGGGCGACCACCGCCACCACCGGCTCGCTGTCGCTCAGGTTGGTGACCTCGTGCGGCACGCCGGGCTCGATGAAGATGAAGTCGCCGGCCTGATTGTCCACCACCCGGCGCAGCTTGTCGCCGTACTCGTGGCGCACCCGGCCCTCGAGGATGTAGAGCATCACCTCGAAGCCGACGTGGACGTGGGCGTAGGCCACCCCGCCCGGCGGGATGGTGGCGACGTTCATCGACAGCTGCTTGGCGCCGACGTTCTTCGCCGACATGCCGGTCTTGTAGCGGATGCCGTTCCAGCCGCGGTGGACGTCGCTGCCGCGGATCACCCAGATCCCCTCGCCGCCTTCCACCGCGCTCTTCAGATCCTCATGCTCGCTCATGCATTCGCCTCTCAGCTTCTCGTTTTCACCAGAGGATGCCGACAGCCGACAGGATACTCGGAAATCCTCCTGCCGGCGGTCACCAAACGCATCGTCTCCACCCGCGCCTGGGCGATCCGCAGCCGATCGAATGGATCCTTGGACGGACCTCGGGCTCCTCCGCGCCTCGCATCGAGGGTATCATCCCCAGTCTACCGGGACGCTCCTGGGATCGGTCTACGAATCGGATCGCGATGACGGGAGAACGCGAGACCTTCGGCAGTCGGCTGGGCCTTCTGGCGACGATGATCGGCGTCGCCGTCGGCCTGGGCAACGTATGGCGCTTTCCCTACATGGTGGGGAAGTTCGGCGGCGCCTCCTTCGTGCTCTTCTACGTCGCCATCGTGGTGCTGATCGGGGTGCCGGTGCTGATCGCCGAGTGGGCCCTCGGGCGGGCGACGCGGCGCGGGCCGGTGGGGGCCTACGCCCGCGCCGGTCTGCCCGGCGGGCGCTTCCTCGGGTGGTTCTTCTTCGCCGTCATGATCGCCGCCACCGGCTACTACTCGAACGCCCTCGGCTGGGTGCTCTTCCACGCCATCGGCCAGCTGGCGCACCTCCTGGGACTGCCCTTCGATGCCGCCGTCGTGCTGCCGCCGGAGAGCGGCTTCGATCCCCGCGCCTTCGCCCTGCAGGCGGCGGGGGTGGCGGCGATCGCCGGCGCCTGCGTGGCGGTGCTGCTCAAGGGCCTGCGCGGCGGCATCGAGGTGGCGTCGAAGGCGATCATGCCGGTGCTGCTGCTCAGCCTGCTGGTGCTCATCGCCCGGGTGCTGACCCTGCCCGGCGCCGCGGAGGGGGTGAGCTGGTACATCCTGAAATTCGATGCCGCCGCCCTGACCCCGACGGTGATGGTGGCGGCCCTCGGCCAGGCCTGCTTCACCCTGTCGATCGGCGGCACCTTCATGGTGGTCTACGGCTCCTACCTGAACGAGCGCGAGGCGCTGGCCCGAAACGCCGTCCTGACCGCCTTCGGCGACACCGCGGCGGGGCTCCTCGCCGGGCTGGCGATCCTGCCGGCGGTGATCGCTCTCGGCCTCGAGCCCGGCGCCGGTCCCGGCCTGCTCTTCCACACCCTGCCACAGGTCTTCGACGCCATCCCCGGCGGCAGCCTCTTCGGCCTGATCTTCTACCTCGGCCTGCTCGGCGCCGCCTACCTCTCCGCCATCGCCGCCTTCGAGGTGATGGTCGCCGGCCTGACCGACAACACCCGCCTCGAACGCCGCCAGGCGACCTTCTTGCTCGCCGGCATCGTGCTGCTGGCGGCGATGCCGTCGATGACCAACCTGCGGGTCTTCACCATCTGGGATCTGACCTTCGGCTCCGGCATGCAGACCTTCGGCGCCCTCTGCGCCGTCCTCACCCTCGGCTGGTGCGTCGAGCGCGCCGCCGTCCTCGAGCAGCTCTCCGACGTCGATCTCCCCTGGCGCCGCTGGCTGGCGTTGTGGTTGCGCTGGGTGGTGCCCGTCGCCGTCCTCGCGGTCGGCGGCTGGTGGCTGGCGAGCGACGTCCTCGGCCTGGTGAGCCTGTGAGCTGCTAGGCTCGCCCCGCTTTGGACGACGCCTCCACGCCGCCCGCAGGCGGCAGCTGCCTCAATTGCGGCCGGCCGGCCGGACCGCGGTTCTGCGGCCACTGCGGCCAGGAGATCGAGGCGCGGCGCGGGCCGCTCCTGCCGCTGTTGCGCGAGATCCTGGCCGACTGGCTGTCCCTCGACGGCACCTTCCTGCGCACCCTCGCCGCCCTGCTGCGCCCCGGCCGGCTCACCGAGCGCTATCTCGCCGGCCGGCGCACCGCCTACCTGCGCCCCTTCCGCCTCTACCTGGTCGCCAGCCTGCTGCTCTTCTCCTCCCTCCTCAGCCTGCGCGCTCCCGACGCCGGCCGGTACAACCTCTACGTCGCCGGCCAGCTGGTGACCGAATCGCCGCCGGTCAAGGGCCGCCCCAATCTCACCCTCTTCCAGCCCAAGTCGCCTTTCGACCGCTGGCTCGCCCGCCTGCGCGCGGCGGAGCTCGAGAGGCTGCGCGATCAGCCGCCGCAGGAGATCCTCGATGCCCTCTTCAGCGGCCTGCGGCGGGTGTTGCCCGGCGCCCTGATCTTCTTCGTCCCCTTCCTCGCCCTCGGGCTCAAGCTGCTCTACCGGCGCTCCGGCGTGCTCTTCGTCGACCACCTGATCTTCGCCCTGCACCTGCAGAGCGCCCTCTTCTTCGCCCTCGCCGGCAGCTGGCTGGTCTGCCGGCTGCTCGGCGCCTCCCTCTTCGCCAGCCTCCTGACCTACGTCCTCACCGGCCTGCTGATGCTGCTGATCTACCTGCCCCTGGCCCTCCACCGGGTCTACCGCCAGCGCCGGCGGTGGACGATGCTCAAGGCCCTGCTCCTGGTCTTCATCTACAGCCAGGTGGCGCAGCTGGTGCTCGGCGGCGCCATGCTGCTGGTCACCCTCAGGCTCTGAACCGTCCTACGGCGCGCTCGGGCCGAGGACCACGGCATTCAGGAAGAGGCGGTCCGCGCCGCGGAAGTAGGCGCGGAAGTTGGGCTCCTCGGCGAAGGCGACGATGCGCCCGCGGCCGCGCCGCTCGTCGTAGACCAGGACCGCTCCGCGCAGGCGCTCGAGGCTCTCCGGCCAGAGGTGGCCCGACAGGCGCAGGGGAGGCTCGGAGGCGTAGCGCAACGCCACCCGGCGGCCGCGGTCGGGCGGCCCCTCCGGGGCGAGGAAGACGCGGTCGCTGGTGACGAGGAAGGGCAGCTCGTCGCCGTCGTAGCCGGCGGTGAGCCAGACCTCGCGGTCGAGCACCGCGCGCAGCACCGCCCCGGGCACGGGGAAGCGGCGGATCTCCGGCGCCTTCTCCTCCGCCGGCTTCTCCCCATCCCCCGGCGACTCCGCCTCGGGCTCGTAGAACGAACGCAGGGCGAAGGGGCCCAGGTGCTGGCGCACGAAGTCGACGGCGCCGCCGATCGCCACCAGGGTGCCGCCGTCGGCGATCCACTGGCCGAGGCGGGCGAGGCCGTCCGCGCCGAGCTTGGCGGCCAGGGCTGAAGCGTCGGTGAGGTCGGGGACGACCAGGGTCTGGTAGGGGGCGAGGGGCGTGCGGCCCAGCGAGTCGGCACGCAGCACGGTCACCGGCAGGCCGTACTGGCGGTCGAGGACGTACCACGCCCAGCCGAAGGAGTAGGGGTGGACCGGCTCCTCCGCCAGCAGGGCGATCGCCACCCGGCGGACCGGCACCACGTCCGCCGAGCCGAGGGCGGGCAGGCCCGGCGCCGCCAGGCCGGTGGCCACCGCCCGCACCGCCACGCCGTGCTCGGCCGCCAGCTGCCGCACCGCCTGGTGCAGGGACGCATCGTTCTGCCCCACCCGCGCCACCACCGTGCCGCGCGCCACCTCGACCCCCTCGATGCGGCTGTCGACCAGGGCGACGGCGACGCGATGACCGCGCTGCCGCAGGTGGTAGAGGACGCTCATGGCGCGGGCGTCGCGGCCGTCGATCAGGTAGGCGTAGGTCGCCTGCGGCGGCGCCGGCGGCGGGCTGGCGGCGAGCGGTGCGAGGTCGAGCGGGCGGCCGTCGGCGCTGCCGTAGGCCGGGAGATCGAACAGCAGGGGCAAGGACCAGGCGGTGACGTCGTAGAACCGCGGGTCCTCGCCGCGGTCGAGGCGCGCTCTCGCCCGCTCGAGAAAGGCCGGCGGCAGGGGCAGGTCGGGCTCGAGCAGGACGCGCAGCAGCCGGCTCCGGGGCTGCGCCGCCTCGACCACGTAGGTACCGGCGGCGAAGGTGCGGGAGCCGGCGGCAGCGCCGCGGCGATCGCGCACCCGCTCGAGGGTGGCGTCGCGACGCAGGACCCGGACGGCGATGCCGTTGCGCTCCAGCAGGCCGGCGAGCTCGGCGCGATGCCCCGGGTCGCCGCCGGCCTCGATGAGGTAGCGACGCGTGCCTTCGCCGCCTTCGGCGATCGCCCGGCGATGGGCCTCGAGGTAGTCCTCCAGCAGTTGGCGACGGCTGCCGGCGGCGAGGTCGATCGCCGCCCGCGCCGCCGCGTACTGCTGCTCCAGGGCATCGGCCAGGGTGCGCACCGAGTCGTCGGCGCGGGTGATCGCCAGGCCGCGGGAGGAGCCCTGCTCGTAGAGCATGCCGGCCGCCCCCTGGTAGCTGCCCCAGGAGGTGGTGTAGCCCGGGTAGTAGTAGTTGTAGCGCTCGCCGGTCATGTACTCGAAGCCGCGGGCGTCGAAGGCGGCGGCGTAGGCGCGGTTGAAGCGCTCGAACCAGCGCCGGGCGTAGTCCGGGAAGTAGGCGCCCCAGGGCTCGGTGGCGGGGTCGAAGAAGAACTCGACGTCGGGCGACATCTCGTGCGCATCGACCATCACCTGCGGCCGCCAGGCGCGGATCGTCGGCCAGCGGGCGCGGGTCTCGGCCTGGGTGTGGGCGAACCAGTCGCGGTTGGTGTCGAAGTAGTAATGGCCGGTGCGGAAGCGCAGGGCGTCCCAGCGCGAGACGTCGTTGCCCCAGTCGGCGCGGTCGGGGTTGGGGGCGTGGCCCAGGCGCTGGTGGTTGTGGTGGGCGAAGGCGTCGCGGCCGTCGGGATTGAGCATCGGGTCGATCAGCACCACCAGACGATCGAGGGCCGTCACCGTCGCCTCGTCCTCGGCGCCGGCGAGCTCCGCCAGCAGCTTGAGCAGCCCCTCGCTGCCCGACAGCTCGAAGCCGTGGATCGAGCCCCCCAGCCAGACGATCGCCGGCTGGCGGTCGAGGATCGACGCCAGCTCGTCCGCCGCCAGCTGGCGCGGGTCCTCGAGCCGGGCGGCGGCGGCGCGGATGGCGTCGAGACGGGCGTGGTTGGCGGGCGAGGTGACGATCGCCATCAGCAGCCGGCGCCCCTCCCACGAGGTCCCCTGGTCGACCACCGCCACCCGCGGCGACGTCGCCGCCAGCCGTTCGAGGTAGGCGACCATCTCGTGGTGCACGGTGATGCGTTCGCCGAAGCGGTGGCCGGCGACCTCCTCGAAGCTCGGAATGCGAGCGCCGAGAGGGGCGGCGGCGAGGGCGAGGAGGACGAGGGCGAGACGGGCTCGCGCGGGCGCGGATCGGTCGGACATGGCCTTCTCCCTTGGCGGTCGTGGGGGAGCATTCTATCCGCCCCGCCTCCGCTACAATCCCGCCCATGGCCGAGGTTCCCCAGCTGCCCCCCTTCATCGCCCGCCAGCTGCCCTTCGAGCGGCGGCTGTTGACCCTCGACTCGGGGCCCGACGCCGGCCGCACCGTCCACCTGATCGATCACGGCCCGCGCGACGCCCGAGCGGTGCTGCTGCTGCACGGCAACCCGACCTGGAGCTTCCTCTGGCGCAAGGTGATCGCCGAGCTCGGCGAGCTGCGCTGCGTGGCGCCCGACCTCCTCGGCCTGGGTCTGTCGAGCCGCCTCCCCGCCGTCGCCGACCACACGGTGGAGCGCCACGCCGACGCCGTCGCCGAGGTGGTGGAGCGCCTCGATCTGCGCCGTCTGGTGCTGGTCGGCCAGGACTGGGGCGGGCCGATCGCCACCGCCGCCGCGGCGCGGCGCCTCGGCCGGCGGGTGGCGGCGGTGGTGCTGGGCAATACCGCGGTGGTGCTGCCCGACCGTCCCCGCGGCACCGCCTTTCACCGCTTCGCCCGCCTGCCCCTGATCTCGGACGTCGTCTTCCGCCTCCTCGGCTTCCCCCAGATCCTGCTCCACCGCACCCAGGGCGATCCGTCGTCGATCCGCGGCGACGTCGCCCGCGCCTACCGCTGGCCCCTGCGCCGCCTACGCGACCGCATCGCGCCCCTGGCCCTGGCGCGGATGGTGCCCGACGGACCCGACCACCCGAGCATCCCCGCCCTGCGCGCCGGCGCGGCCTGGATCCGAGCCTTCCGCGGCCCCCTCCACCTGGTCTGGGGGGAGCGCGACCCGATCCTCGGCCGCGCCCTCAGGCGCCACCAACGCGCCCTGCCGCAGGCCCGCATCGAACGCACCCAGGCCGGCCATTTTCTGCAGGAAGAGGTACCCGAGGTGCTCGCCCGGGCGATCCGCGAGGCCGCCGGGGCGGGGGGCTGAACCGTGGCGGAGCACGGCGAAGGCGTCATCAAATTCGACGCGCAGCATCGCCGCGCGGCGCTCGAGCCGCGGCGCTACGGCGAGCGGGCTTGCCGCCTGATCGCCTGGCGCGAGATCCTGGCCCGGCTGGGGCTGGTGGGGCAGGATCCGCAGCGCTACGGCGGCTTCGGCTACGGCAACGTCAGCGCCCGGGTGGGGCCGCCGTCGGCGCCGCGCGGCCGGCGGGCATTCCTGATCACCGGCACCCAAACCTCGGGCAAGGCCTGCGTCGGCCTGGCGGATTTCTGCGTCGTCGAGCGCTGCGACGCGCGCCGCGGACGGGTGGAGAGCCACGGCCTGGTGCTGCCGTCCTCCGAGTCCACCACCCACGGTGCGATCTACGATCTCGGCCCCCACATCCGCGTCGTCTTCCACCTCCACAGCCCGGCCATCTGGCGCCGCGCCCGCGCCCTGCGCCTGCCGACCAGCGATCCGGCGGTGCCCTACGGCAGCCGCGAGATGGCGCGCGAGGTCGAGCGCCTCTACCGCTCCACCGCCCTGCCCGAGACCCAGATCCTGGCCATGGGCGGCCACGAAGACGGCATCATCTGCTTCGGCAGGAGCGCCGGGGACGCGGGGCGGGTGATGCTCCGCGCCCTCGCCCGGGCCTACGAGCGGGCCTGCCTCGACGAGGGCGGGCTGTGCCGCCTCAGTTGACCCAGCCGTCCTCGTCGCCGCTCCAGGCGTCCTCGGCGTCCCAGCGCCGGCGGATCTCCTCGTCGCGCTGGCGGCGGCGGACGAAGGAGACGATGGCCAGGGCGGTGACCAGCAGCCAGAGGAAGATCGAGCTGGTGAGGAAGGGCACCCATTTGTTCCAGAAGTCCATGCGGCGCCAGAAGGCGGCCTCGGCGGCGGCCAGGGAGCGGCCGGTGGCGCGCTCGAAGGCGACGTCGAACGGCAGGCCGGCGCCGGCGCCGGCGAGGATGCGGGCGACGACGTCCTCGCCGTGCTCCTCGATCAACCAGCGCACCACGGCACCGGAGAGGGCGTAGGCGCGGGCCGCCGCGCGCGAGCCGCGGGGGAAGACGGCGTCGAGGTCGGCGAGGTGGAGGGAGCCGCGGCCGATGGTGGCGAAGATCAGGTGGGTACGGTCCGCCAGGCCGTGGCGGCTGACCGCCATCGCCACCCCCTCGTCGAACCAGCGCGGAATCGGGCGGCGGCGGGCGGCGCGGGCGATCAGCACGTGGGCCACCTCGTGCAGCAATACCGACTCCAGGTCCTGATCGGGATAGCCCGGCACCCGCGACGGCATCAGCACCACCAGGCCGGCGGCGCCGAAGGCGTAGCCCACCCCCCACGACGGCGCCCGCCGCGCCGCCGCCGAGCCCTCCGGCGCCAGCACCACCCGTATCGGCGGCCCGGGCTCGCTCAGGCCGGTGAGCTCCGCCACCCGCAGGAGGCGCGTGCGGTCGACCCGCTGCAGCCGCTCGACCAGGGGCGCCATCCGCGGCGGCGCCTCGAAGCGCAGCTCCGGCAACGACGCCGCTTCCGCCGGCACCAGGACGAGGAACGGCAGGGCGAGGACCATAAGCCGGACGAGCCACATGGCAAGAGGATACCCCCCCGGCCCCGACGCCGCCGGCGGCGGAGCCTTTCCGCGCCCCATCCTCCGCACTCGCCCCACCGGCCGACGGCCGCCCGGGAATCCCTTCCCGGCCCCGTCGCGCCGGTCAGTAGCCGCCGTCGCCGACGTCGGGATCGCCCTGGACCTCGGCGACGAACTCGCCGACCTCGCCCCGTCCGGGCCGCGGCTCGCCGGGGGGCGGAGCGATCGCGCTGATCGAGCCGCGGATGAACGAGCGGTCGTCGTCGAAGAGGTCGATCACCGCGCACAGGCGCAGCCGCCTGCCGCGCACGGTGCCGTGGACCAGGGGCACGGGCACGACGCCGTCGTCGAAGAAGACCTCCGGTCGTCCTCCCTCGGGCTGGCGGACGAAGCGGAAGATGCCGTTCTTCTGCTCGAGCAGGATCGTGTCGCCGGCGTTGAACAGATCCGTCCCGGTGGCTTCGACTCGGGCTCGAATACGGTTGGCTCGCATGACGATTCTCCTTCGTGGCTGAGGATTGGGGGCGGGGCCCGGATCCCACGCGAAGCCGGGGCCCGCCGGCCGGTGCCCGCTCGCACGGGCGCCGCGTCGCGGTCCTGATCGTACGGGCGGGTGGCGCGGCCACCGGCGCCGGGGAGCAGCGAAGGCCGGAAACGACGCCGACGCCGTCGGCCCGGCTTCCGTGTATCGACTCCGTGCCGCCGGCGGCGCGCCGATTTCATCCGGCGGGCGGATCAGCGCACGACGCGGAAGGCGTGACGGGCGAGCCGGCGGGGCTCGGGACCGGCGGCGAAGACGAGGAGTTGGTAATCCCCCGCCGCCAGCAACGTCGAGGGGAGGGTGAGGGTGAGGTCGCCGCGGGCGTCCGGCTGGAGGCCCTCGCCCTGCCATAGGACGCTGCCGTCCGGGCGGTGGAGGACGGCGCGGAAGGGGCCTTCGGCGGCGGCGGGAAGGGGGATCTCGAAGACCACCGGCTCCCGCGCCTCGCCGAGGGTGAGGCGTACCGGCGGCACCGCCGGATCGGCCGCCCGCGTCGGCTCGAAGCGCACGATCGCCACGTTGACCTGCGGCGCCTCGAGCTGCGCCAGCCGCTCGTTCAAGCCGGCGTTCCGGCGCAGCAGGAAGGCGGTGGGAAGGAGGGCGACGGCGAGGAAGAGCGCTGCCGCGAGGGCGCGGCCGCGAGCGCCGCGCGCCAGGCGGGCGAGGAGGCCGAGGCGGCCGGCGGCCGCCGCCGCCAGCTCCTCGGCCGCCACCCCCTTGAGCGCCCGCCCCAGCCGTTCGGCGAGCTGCAAGTCCTCGCGGCAGGCGGCGCAGGTCAGGTAGTGCTCCTCGAAGCGTTCCGCCTCCTCCGGCGACAGGGTGCCGAGGACATACTGCTCGATGATCTGATGGTCGTCGACGTAAGGGTGGTTCATGGCGTCCTCGTCGCGGGCTCATCGGGGTCGTGTCGCGGCGGCGGAGAGGATTTCATCAGCGCTCCCCCCGCGCACCGCGGCCGTTGATGCCCCGCTCCCGCAGCAACGCCTTGAAACGCTGGCGGGCGCGGAAGAGCACCAGGTTGAGCTGGGCGGGGCTCAAACCGAGGCTGGCGCAGACCGCGTCGCGGTCCTCCTCCGCCACGTACACCCGGAAGAGCACCTGGCGATCGCGCGGCGAAGGCAGGGCGCCGAGGAGACGCCGCGCCACCCGCCGGTCCTCGGCGGCGAGGGCCCGGGCGAGGGGGCCGCGCTCGCCGTCCGTCAGATTCTCGACCGCCGACAGGCGCTCGCGCTGGGGCCGGCGGGCGCGTTTGCGGTAGCTGGCCACCTCCAGATTGCGGGCGGTGGAACGCACAAAGCCCGCCAGTCTCTCGGGCTGGCGCACCTCCCCTTTGCGCACCTTCTCCAGCACGATGCGCAGGGTGTCCTGGCGCAGGTCCTCGCTGCGCGCCCGGTTGCCGGTGAGGCGCAGGAGGTAGAAGTCGAGGCCCTGGCTGAAGCGCTCGACCAGCTCCGTCTCCGCCCGCCGGTCGCCGGCGCGGATGCGGCGCACCAGCTCGGCGTCGGCAGCGCCCGGGGAAGCAGCCCGCCGGTCGTCCCCGCTCACCGCCACTCTCCCTGGGCGACGAAGGCCGCCCAATGGAAGGGATCACGCCAGGCCGGCTGCCGCCGCAGCTCGAGCTGCGCCCGGCGCAGGGCCGCCGGCGGCGCCAGGCCGTCCGCCAGCAGGGCGCGGTAGAAGCGCTCCATCAACTCCGCCGTCGTCCGGTCCTCCACCTGCCACAGGCTGGCCACCAGCCGCGGCACGCCGGCGTAGAAGAAGCCGCGGCTGAGGCCGATCAGACCCTCGCCGCGGACTTCGCGACCGAGGGCGGTCCGGCACCCGCTGAGCACCACCAGCTCCGCCGCCAGCGACAGCTCGTAGACGTCGTGCAGGTAGAGGTCGCCGGCCCGCGGCCGCCCCTGCCGGTCGACCTGGGAGAGGAGGAGCCGCGACAGTCGCGGGTGCTCGGCGTCGAGCACCCC
>RFGL01000031.1 GCA_003697015.1 Acidobacteriota bacterium
AGGCCGGAGCCAACGGCTGGACGCCGGGGGCCGACACCTGCAGCACCGGCACCTTCATCGTCGGCTCGCCCGACGCGGTGACCAACGGCGGCGTCAACACCCAGGTCGGCGGCGATCACACCACCGGCTCGGGCAACGCCTTCTTCACCCAGAACAACTTCGGCGGCGCCGGCACCGACGACGTCGACGGCGGCACCTGCGAGGCCCTGTCGCCGACCGTCGACGCCTCCAGCGCCAGCGCGGTCGACGTCACCCTGTGGTACTTCCACGGCCAGCGCGACGCCGGCGACGACGCCAACGACGGCTTCACCATCGAGATCCTGAACAACGGTGCCGTCGCCGCCACCCCGGTGGCGATCGGCGACGTGACCTCGAACGCCGCCTGGACCCAGATGACGGCGACGGTGTCGAATCCGGGCAACATCCAGGTACGGGTGCGGGCCACCGACGCCGCCGGTGCCGGCGATCTGGTCGAGGCGGGCATCGACGACGTCCAGATCTGCCCCAGCGACGCGCCGCCGCCGCCACCGCCGCCGCCGCCGGGTACCTGCGTGGTCGACGACGACTTCGAGGGCGGCGCCACCGGCTGGTTCAATGACGGCGCCAGCACCTGCACCACCGGTGCCTACGTCCTCGCCACCCCGACCCTGCAGACCAACAGCGGGGTCACCACCCAGGTCGGCGGCGACCACACCTCCGGTGCCGGCAACGCCATCTTCACCGCCACCAACACCTCGGCCGGCAATGCCGACGTCGACGGCGGCAACTGCATCCTCGGCTCCCCGAGCTGGTCGGTGAGCGCCGCCTCGACCCTCGAGGTGTGGTACTTCCACGGCCAGCGCGACGCCGGCGACGATCCGTCGGGCGACTTCTTCCTGCTCGAGGTGTCGACCGACGGCGGCGCCACCTGGTCGACCATCGCGTCGAACGGCGACGCCACCTCGAACGCCGCCTGGAGCCTGGCCACCACCCAGATCCCGGCGGGCTCGAACGTGCAGCTGCGCGTCCAGTGCTCGGACGGCGCCGGCCCCGGCGACCTGGTCGAGTGCGGCATCGACGACCTGTCGATCTGCTCCAACTGACGCTGCAGCCAGCGTCCGGACGGGAGCGGCCCTCGGGCCGCTCCTTTTTTTGTCCTCAGCCGGCGCGGTACGCGGCGGCCGACCTGCTGCCGATCCGTCCGGCGGTGATCGACCGCGAGGCCGCCGAGCATCTCGAGCAGCTGCTGCGCTTCCGCCGCGTCTTCCGCAGCCTCTACGGCGGCGGCCTCGACGCCGAGCGGACGTCCAGCGTGCTGCGCGCCGCCCGGAGCCTGCGGCCGCTCTACCGCCCGCGGATCGAGCACTTCCTCGACTTCGCCGACGAACTGTCCTGACCCTCCACCTCGACCGCGGGCTGACGGCGGTAGAATCGTCGCCTGGGACGTGACCCGCAACCGAGGAACCACCATGACGCCATCGCCCCCCTCGCGCCCGTTCGCCCGCTTCGCCCTCGCCCTGATGCTGTCGCTGCCGGCGGCGCTGGCCGCCCAGGAGCCGCAGCCGTCGCCGCCCCCGCACCGCCACCCGCACGACGCGGCGGCGGAGCACCGCCACCACCAGGCCCACCACGATTTCAGCGACGCCGAGCGCTGGTCGGCGGTCTTCGACGACCCGGCGCGCGACGCCTGGCAGAAACCGGCGGAGGTGGTCGCGCTGATGGCGCTGGCGCCGGGGATGACCGTCGTCGACCTGGGATCGGGCACCGGCTATTTCCTCCCTCACCTGTCGCGGGCGGTGGGCGACGGCGGCCGGGTGCTGGCCCTCGAGCCGGAGCCCAATCTGGTGCGTTTCATCGAGCAGCGGGCGGCGCGCGAAGGATGGACGAACGTCGAGGCGCGGCGGATCCCCTACGACGACCCGGAACTGGCGCCGGCGTCGGCCGACCGCATCCTGATCGTCAACACCTGGCATCACATCGCCGAGCGACCGGCCTACGCCGCCAAGCTGCGCGCCGCCCTCGCCCCCGGCGGCAGGGTCTACGTCGTCGACTTCACCAAAGACAGCCCCAGCGGCCCGCCGCCGGCGGAGCGTCTCGATCCCGAGCAGGTCGTCGACGAGCTCAAGGCCGGCGGCCTCGACGCCGAGCTCATCCCCGAGACCCTGCCGCGGCAGTACGTCGTCGCCGCCCGGCGCCCCGACTGAGGCGCGCAGCCCTTCGCCGGCGACGACCGGGTGCTGACGGTGGTGGAGCCGTGAACGCAATGGCGGGGTGGCCGGCGAACCGGCCACCCCGCACGAAGGGCCTCCCCTCGGATCGGAGGTTGGAGTCGACTACGGCTTCTTCTTCGCCAGGGCGAAGGCCTTGGGCGTCGCTCTCTTGTCGAGGTACTCGAGATCGGCCCAGCCGTCGGTGGCCAGGGCCTCGACGTGGAGGGTCTCGGAGAACGCGGCGTTGTCGCAGCTGCCCAGGAGGCTCGTCACCGGCACGGTCTTTGTGAAGATCCCGGTCGCCGGATTGCGGAGGAAGCCGTTGACGGAGGCCGCCCCGACCTTGCCGGCGGCGGAGGCCGCGCTCACCGGATTCGACGGCCCGCGATGGACGTCGAAGTTGAAGGTGGCGAAGCCGTTCTCATGCCGCGCCTTGAAGCTCAGGTCGACGGTGGCGCCGCTCTCGTACTCGACGAAGCCGCAGGCGGTGTCGACGGTGACGCCGGTGCCGGAGACGGGGAAGATCTCGGCCTCGGCGGGGTTGTTGTCGACGAAGATGACGAAGCGGAAGCCGACCGTCTTGCCGCCTGCCTTCAGCGTGTGCTCCGCCGTCGCCGGCTGGGTGCTGGCGCCGGCGGTAAAGGGCGCCGGGCTGGTGGCCTCCTTGAGCAGCACGCCGGCGGCGTCGAGGTCGACCCGATTGCCCGCTGCGTCGAACAGCTCGAGCTTGAGCTCGTAGCGGCCGGCGGCCGCCTTGGCGTCGCCCTCCGCCAGAAGGTGGGAGAGGAAGTAGCCGGTGGCCGAGTCCTGGCGCTGGTTGATCGGCGCCCAGCCCTCGAACGTGTGTCCCGGCGGGATCGTCAGATCGGCGGGCTTGCCCAGGGGCTGGATCTTGAACAGGTTGTGCTCGTTCGGCCCGAGGGCGTAGACCGGGAAGGTGAGCGGACGGTCGGGCTTGGTGGTGTCGACCAGGGCATAGTGGCGCTGAACCGCCTTGTCCATGACGTGCCAGACGTCGCTCACCGGGGTGCCGTCGGCCCTGGTCAGCCGGCGGTAGGACCAGCGGTAGTGGGTGATGCCGCTGGCGATCAGGGCGGCGCGGCCGAACCAGACGTTGGGCTCGATGGAGCCGGCGAACGGAGCGCCGTCGGCTTTGATCAGCCCGCGCTTGGGGTTCGACGTGCCGCTCTCGATCTCGCTGATGCTGACGTTCTTGCCGATGCCCATCACCGCCACCTGCAGCCCCGCCAGGGTCGGCCCGGGGTCGCAGACCGGCGCCAGGGGGTTGGTCACCCGGATGGTCACCGAGCTGCCGCAGGGGTAGTTCCAGAAGGTGGCGCAGGACAGGTGGGGCCTGTAGACCGTCGTCCAGGTACCGCCGACGAAGGCCTCGACCCAGAAGTAGAGGTCGGGCTTGTCGCCGAAGCAGGGGTAGAAGATCGTGGTATCGAAGCGGCCGTGGCGGTCGACCGTCACCACCTTGAGCTCGTCGCAGGTGAGCCACCCCCAGAACCAGTGCAACAGGCAGAGGTAGGGGGTGATCAGCTTGACGTGGTCGAGCAGCGCCTGACGGACGATCGGCACCGAGGGCGACGTCAGGGCCGCCCGGGTCTCGGCCGGCAGGGAGAGCAAGGCCGGCGCCGCGGGCCCAGGGCCGGCGATGCGGGCCGGCTCGCCCCCTACCGCCGCCTCGGCCACCGCCTCGAGAACCGGGGCCGCCACCGTCTGCCGCTTCGCCGTCAGCATCCTGGCGACGTTGATCGGGCTGGGGTCGATCACCCCCGGGTCGAAGGTGAAGGGGGGCGGATCGGGCAGCGGACGCGGGTGGTTGATCACCGCCACCAGATCGTCGCGCAAGCGCGGGATCAGATCGTCGGGCAGCACCTCGATCACCCGGAACACCTGGTCGACCTCACAGATGTGCACCCGCGCCCGGCATACCGGCAGCTCCTGGGTCGTGCCGTGCACCCGGACCGGCCGCACCACCCGCCCGCGCACCCGGCAGGGGCACCACGGCCACCACCGCCAGTGGAGCTCGGGCAGGGGGTCGATGCGCTGGATCTCGCTCGCCGGATCGAAGCGCCACGCCGCCTCGAAGGCGTTGGCGCGCTCCATCCGTTTGAGGGTCGGCAGGTGGTCGCCCCTCATCGGCGGGCCGAAGAAGAGCCGCGCCGCCGCCGCCTGCTCGGCTTCGAGGTTGAGCCGGGCGACGCCGTCCTCCAGCCGCGCGCTGGCGAGGAAGTTGCCCGCGCCGTCGAAGGCGTAGACGTGGGTTTCGAGGCCCTTCGGCGGCTGGCCCTCGAAGCTGGTCTTGATCCGCAAACCGCCCTTGGCGGGCTTCTTTCGTTTCTTGATGGCCATGAGCGTACCCTCCGGTTGAGGCCGGGCATCCATTCGCCCGTAGCCCCATGAGCCCTACGGCAATCTTCATGCCGCCGCCGTCGATCGCCGAAATCGTCCGCTAAATATTGAAAATAAATAGATTTACCTGATCTTCGAGCGGGCGGGGGCAGGGCTCGAGGGCAACCGACCGCCAACGGCGTTGCCGCCTCTGCCAACGCCGTTGGCGGAGGGAAGGGGACCGGCGGCCGGGGCTCACATCACCCAGGCGTAGCCGATCTTCATGAAGAGGGTGCGGTTGGTCTGCACCAGGTCGAAGCGGTCGTCGCTCCGGTAGTTGTCGGAGTAGCCGGCGAAAAAAGCGGTGCGGGCGTTGAGCTTGTAGGACACCAGGAGCTCGTTCAGCAGGTCCTGCGACCGGGCGTCGACCGGGAAGGCGTAGAGGCTGGGGTCGCGCTCGAGATCGAGGAACTGGCTGATCAGGCGGACGAACATGCGGCGGTTGAATTGGTAGACCGCGCGCACCTCGCTCAGGTTGGCGGTGAAGAGGGTGCCGCCGTCGACGTCCAGGCGGTCGAAGGTGTGGTTGAGGCTGAGCTTCAGGCGGATGCCGGCGTTCCAGCGCACCTGCGGCTCGAGCAGCAGCTGCTTGCCCGGGCGGGTGCCGGCGAAGTCGATGTTGTCGCCCCGGCGGGCGAACATGCCGAAGAAGACGTCGCCGGTGGGCCGCAGCTCGAAGTAGATCTGGCGGAAGCTCTCCTCGAAGGAGCGGCCGTTGAAGAAGCGCTCGCGCCGGCCGTAGCGCACGGAGGCGAAGGATTGGAGGGGGCCGAGGAGACTGCCCCAGGTCTCGAATTCGCGCTCCAGCAGCTGGCCGCTCTGATCCTCGGTGACGTCGTAGTCGCTGCCCACCCACAGGCGGCTCCAGAAATCCCCCTCCTCGCCCCACCACTGGCGCTCGATCCCCGCCACCCAGAAGGAGCGATCGCCGCGCGGCATGAAGCCGAGGTCGGCGCGGAAATCGGTGCCGATCGACTCGTAGGTGGCGTAGCCGTTCCAGCCGCGGCTGTTGTGCCGGTAGGCCAGCCGGTAGGCGACGTCGTCGAAGTCGCCCTGCGGCTGGCCGAGCTGCCGCGCCAGCTCGTCGGGGTAGCGGGTCTGTGAGCCGAGGAATTGGAAGCGCAGGTTGTCGCTGTCGGTGAAACGGAAGAGGCCGTCGATGCCGGCGACGCGGTTTTCGTACCGGCCCTGCCCCTGGCGGTCGGTGACCAAGAGACCGATGGCCGAATTCTTGCCCACGTCGCGCCGCAGGCGCAGCACCGCGACGGCGTTCTCCTCGGCGATCGAGGCCAGCCGCGAGCCCTGGCTGCCGGGGATCAGCAGGTTGGTGGTGGCGTCCTCGGCGACGAAGACGCCGATCGCGTTCTTGCCCTGCTTGCCGGTCAGTTTGAGCCCGAAGTCCGGGTCGGCGATCTGGCGCGTGTGAACGACGTTGAAGGGGGTCTGGAAGAAGTCGGCCCCCTCGAGGAAGAAGGGGCGCTTCTCGGGGAAGAAGAGGGCGAACTGGTTGTTGACCTCGAGCTGGGCGACGTCGGCCTCGACCTGGGAGAAGTCGGGGTTCAGGGTTGCGTCCAGGGTCAGGTTGGGGGTCAGCCCCCAGCGCACGGTCAACCCGGCGTCGCCGTCGGCGCTGCCCGCCTCAAGCTCCGGCTCGCCGAGCTCGCGGCGGTCGGTGCGACCGCCGGTGAGGGTCGGGTTGAGCTCCAGGTTCCTGCCCGGCGAAATGCCGGCGAAGCCGGTCATCTTGGAGAACTGGCAGACGTAGCAGCTGCGGTCGCGGTCCTGGGGCTGGCTGCGGAAGCTGTAGTCGCGGTCGCGCGGCCAGAAACGGATGGCGTCGAAGCCCCAGGTCTGAGGCCCGCTGCTCTTGGGGAAGCGGAGGGAGGAGAAGGGGATCGCCATCTCGACCTCGAAGCCGCCGTCGGTCAGGCGCCCGGCCGACTCCCACAGGGCATCCCACGAGCTGTCCTCGCTGCCGCTCAGGTCGTCGTAGAACAGATCGAGCTGCACGCCGAGCGGGTTGACCCAGAACTCGAAGGCGCGGCGCTCGTCGTTGAAGGTGTCGATGGTGATGCCGACGATGTCGTCGCCCCAGGCCTGGTCGCGGTCGGCGAGACGAGCGCGGATCGCCTCGGGGTCGGGATCGTGGGCGCGGAAGGCGACGTAGAGCTGCCGCCGGTCGTGGGTGACCAGCATCTCGGTTCGCGCCGGCGGCGTGGTGTTCTCCCCCGGCCGCACCTCGTAGTCGAGGGTGACGACGAGGGCGTCGCGCCAGGCCTTCTCGTCGAGCCTGCCGTCGACGGTGATGGCGTCCTCCGTCGGCGGCACCGCATGGTGGGCCGGCGAGCGCTCGGCGGCAGCGAAGCCGGGCGCCGCGCCGGCGAGAAGCCAGGCGGCGAGGCGGGCGACGGCGCGGAGCTGGCGGCGGGAAGATCTCATGGTGCTGCGTCGCATCGGCCGATCGCGGACGGTGCTCGACCCCGAGCCGCCCGCGTCCTGGTCGTCGGTCTATCCCTTAGACGTCGCCGGCGGCCGAAGGTTTGAGCGCGCCGGGGTTTTTACACCACCGTGACGCGGCCGCCCGTCCCTCGACCCCTCCGCTGCCGCGGGATCGACGCCGAGCAGACGGTGGTC
The DNA here is from genome assembly GCA_003697015.1 of Acidobacteriota bacterium. GTDB lineage: Bacteria > Acidobacteriota > Thermoanaerobaculia > Multivoradales > J023 > J023. Next base: position 7,224 of record RFGL01000031.1, read on the forward strand.
CATCGCCCGACCGGGCCTCCGGTACCAGTCCGGCAGCGACGGCCGGCGCCGGCTCGCGGTCGTCTCGCCAAGCTGGTAGGTTGGGGGCTCTCCGGAGCCCCTTCATGGCGTCGAACGCGCGGCAGATCATCCGCACCTACCTGGCGATCGCCGGGCTGTATACCTTCTCGGTTTCGCTGTCGTGGGGGATCAATACCCTCTTCCTGCTCGACGCCGGGCTCGACATTTTCGGTACCTTCGTCGCCAACGCGGCCTTTACCGCCGGCATGGTGGCCTTCGAGATCCCCACCGGGGTGCTGGCGGATACCCGCGGCCGGCGGTTGTCGTTTCTGCTCAGCGTGGTGGTGCTGGCGATCGGGGTCTTGGCCTACGTCGGACTGCGGGAGATCGGCGGCGGGCTCCTGCTCTACTGCCTGGCGTCGGTCATCCTCGGCCTCGGCTTCACCTTCTATTCCGGCGCCGTCGAGGCCTGGCTGGTCGATGCCCTGAAGGCCAGCGGCTTCGACGGCCAGCTCGACCGGGTCTTCGCCCGCGGCCAGATGGTCACCGGCGCCGCCATGCTGCTCGGGGCGGTGGGGGGCGGCCTGCTCGCCACCATCGACCTGGGGTTGCCCTACCTGCTGCGGGTGGTGATGCTGGTGCCGGTCTTCGTCATCGCCTGGCGCTCCATGCACGACCTCGGCTTCACCCCCCGCGCCCTCGACCTCAGGGCCATGCCGCGGGAGATGAAGCGCGTCGCCGGCGACAGCGTCACCTACGGCTGGCGGGTGCGGCCGGTACGCCTGCTGATGATCATGGCGATGGTGCGCGTCGGCTTCCTGATCTGGGCCTTCTACGCCTGGCAGCCGTATTTCCTCCAGCTCCTCGGCCGCGACGCGGCGTGGGTGGCCGGCCTGATCAGCGCTCTGATGTCGCTGGCGATGATCGCCGGCAATGCGGTGGTCGACGTCGCCAGCCGCTTCTGCGGCCGGCGCACCACCCTGATGCTGTGGGCGGCGGCGATCCAGAGCGCGGCGTCGGTGGCGGTGGGCCTCGCCACCTCCTTCGGGACCGCGGTGGCCTTCTTCCTCCTGTCGATGGCCGCCGGCGGCGTCATCGGGCCGGTGAAGCAGGCCTACCTGCACCACGTGGTGCCCAGCGCCCAGCGGGCGACGGTGATCTCCTTCGATTCGCTCCTCGGCAGCGCCGGCGGCATCGCCGGCCAGACCGGCCTGGGCTATCTCGCCCGCGCCCGCGGCATCGGCGCCGGCTACGTCGCCGGCGGCCTCGCCACCGTCCTCGCCCTGCCCCTCTTGGTCGCCGTCCGCCGGCTGGGCGGCGCCGCCGACCGCATCGCCGGCGAGAGCGCCGGCAAGAAGGCCCCCTGCGCCGCCCAAGGCCTGCCCGAGGTCGCCGCCGTCGACGCCACCCCGCGCCAGGCCACGGAAGACGCGTGAGCAGGATCTACCCGCTTTCCTCCCCGGCGCCGGCGACGTTCTTCATCAGCTGGTAGTAGAAGGCGACGACCTGGGCGTAGTTCTCGACCGCCAGGCGCTCGTCGGTGCCGTGGAAGCGGGCGAGGTCGTCGCGGCTCAAGACCATCGGGGCGAAGCGGTAGACGTGGGGCGACAGGCGGACGTAGTGCTTGGCGTCGGTACCGCCGGGGACCAGGGCGGGGGCGACCAACGCGCCGGGGAAGATCTGGCGCACGGTGCGCTCCAGGGCGCGGAAGGCGTCGCCGGTCGACGGCGAGATCGGGCTCGCTTCGACGGCCTCGTCGCCGTAGCGGCGGACGGTGACGCGCCCGTCGTCGATCACCCGCACGGCGTGGGCCTCGACGTCGGCCAAGGTGTCGCTGGGGTGGACGCGGACGTTGATCACCGCCCGCGCCGCCACCGGCAGCACGTTGGGCTTGACGCCGGCGGCGAGGAGGGTCGGCGCCATGGTGCTGCGGCAGGTCGCGGCGATGCTCGGATCGCGGCCCAGGGCATAGCGCAGCAGGGGACCGAAGAACCAGCGGTTGGCCAACAACAGACGCTGGCTCAAGGGCAGCTCGGGCGCCAGGCGGTCGAAGAACTGCGCCGTCGCGCCGTCGATGTGCACCGGCATGGGGTGGGCGCGCAGGCGCAGCAGCGCCGCGGCGAGGACGTCGACCGCCGTCTCCCGCGGCGGCACCGAGGAGTGCCCCCCCGCCGCCCGCGCCTCGAGCTCCAGGTTGACGTAGCCCTTCTCCGCCACCCCGATCATCGCCACCCGCCGCTCCAGGCCCGGTACCAGGCCGTCGGCGACCACCATCCCCTCGTCGAGCACCAGGGAGAGGCGGACGCCGCGGGAGGCGAGGAGCGCCGCGATCCGCGCCGCCCCCTGCCGGCCGCCGAGCTCCTCGTCGTGGCCGAAGGCGAGGTAGATCGTGCGCTCGGGCCAGAAGCCGTCGCGCAGCAGGCTCTCGACCCCCTCGAGCAGGCCGAGGACGCCGACCTTGTCGTCCATCGTGCCGCGCCCCCAGACGTAGCCGCCGGCCACCACCCCGGCGAAGGGCGGGTGGGTCCACGACGCGAGGCTCTCCGGCGCCACCGGCACCACGTCGAGATGCGACGCCAGGAGCACCGGCTCGAGGGACGGATCCTTGCCGCGCCAGGCGTAGAGCAGACTGAGCTCGTTCACCACCTCGCGCTCGAGGCTCTGATGCACGCGGGGGAAGGCGCCTTCGAGAAAGGCGTGCAGGTCGCGGAAGGCCGCCGCCGCCGGCTCGCCGCCGTCGCGCGACACGGTCTCGAAGGTTACCGCCAGGGCGAGGCGCTGGACGGCGCTGACGGCGTCGACCCGCACGCCGGTCACCGGCGTCACCTCGAGCTGGCTCGAGCGCACGGTCACGGCGCGGGTGAAGAGCACGGCGGCGAGCAGCACGAGCAGGCCGAAGATGGTGGCGAGACGTTTCATCGCTCTCTCCCGTCGGTGGCGCTGCCGCCGGCCGCGTCCTCGCCGAGCAAGACGGCGGGTGCCAGCGGCCGCCCGTGCTCCTCGAGCAGGCGGGCGACCGTTTCCTCGTCGTTCTCGCGCAGGGGCGCGAGCAGCGCCTCGAAGCCCGCCTCGTCGCCCCGGGCACGGGCGAGGAGAGCCCGGGCGACGATCGAGGACGGCGACTCGAAGCCGAGGGATTCGGCGCGGGCGATTCTATCCTCTGCCCGCGCCGTGAGGCCGGCGCGCAGCTCGAGCAGCGCCGCGTTGACCCACGGCGGCGCATAGGAGGGCTCGACGTCGATGGCGCGCAGGTAGTGCCGGTAGGCCTCCGCCGTCCGCCCCAGCTCCTCCAACGCCACCCCCAGGTTGTTCTCGATCCGCGGCTCCCCGGGCAGCCGCGCGGCGGCGGCCCGGTAGGCGGCGACGGCGGCCTCGAGGTCGCCGCGGGCGCGCAGGACGTTGCCCAATTGAAGGAATGCGGCGCCGTCGGTGGAATCGAGCGCCAGGCTCGCCTCGACGTCGGCCAGGGCGGCCTCGAGGCGGCCCTTGGTCAAGTTGGCCAGGGAACGGAAGTAATAGTCCCGCGCCCACCCCGCCGGCGGCGGCGCCAGCAGCAGGCTGGAGGCGGCGACGACCGCCGCCGCAGCCAGGCCGACCAGCAGCTGCCGCCAACGCCGGCGGCGCAAGGCGGCGGCGAGCCAGGTCACGCCGCCGGCGGCGAGCACCGCCAGGAGCGGCCACAGGGGCAGGCGGTAGCGGCTGTTGACGAAGAAGGCGACGACCCCCGCGGCGTGCAGGCCGGCGATGGCCGTCAGGGCCCACAGCTGCGGCCGGCGTCCGGCCTGCCAGGCGGCCACCGCGCCCAGCGGGGCGAGGGCGAAGAGCAGCCACCAGCGCACCGGCAGCAGGCGCAGCAGGCGCGACTCATGGGCGGCGACGAAGCCGAAGCTCTTGTTGTTGGGGATCTCCACGGCGCTGGCGAGATAGCCCACCTTGCGCCCCAGGAGCGCCAGCCAGGCGCCGGGATCGGCGCGGATCTCCGCCCACGTCCGACCCAGCCAGTAGCGCGACACCGCCGCCGGATCGACCGTCGCGGGCGGCGTGATGCCGGCGGCGGCGAGGGCCGCGCGGTAGTCCTCCTCGGCGAAGACCTCGACCGAGTCGCGATAGGCCTCGCCGTAGGTCACCGGACGGTCCTGGCGCGGGATCATGCCGTCGGCGCCGCGTTTGTTGCCCAGGTAGAGGTTGACGCCGCCGGCCGACGGCAGCAGCTGGAAGCGGCCGGTGAGCGGCGCCGCCAGGGCCGCGGCGGCGAGCTGCACCGCCAGCACGCCGGCGAGGGCGAGGGCAACGAGGGCCGCCGCGCGCCGCGGCCGGCGGCGTTCGGCGACGGCGCCGAGCAGGGGATAGGCGGCGGCGAAGATCAGGGCGTTGGCCCGGGCCTGGGCGGCGACGCCGGTCAGAAGCCCCGCCCCCAGCCACCAGCGCCAGGCGAGCGCGCCGCCGCCGACGGCGCGCAGCACCAGGTATGCATTCAAGGCGACGAGGAACGTAAAGAGCGTAACGATCAGCAGCTCGCCCTCGAAATAGAGCGGCGGCCCGGCCAGGGCGTAGAGCCCGCCGGCCACCGCCGCCGCCGCCGGGCGGCGCCACAGCCGCGCCGCCATCAGCGCCACCAGCACCACGGTCAGCACCCCCAAGGCATGCTGCGCCGCCAGCGCCACCAGCACGTCGAAGGCGCCCCCCAGGCGGTAGCAGAGGGCGAGAAAGAGCGGGTAGAGCAGCGGCCGAAAGCCGCCGGCGATGAGTTGCGGATCGCCGCCGAGGAAGGCCCGGGCGGCGCCGTCGTAATACGCCTCGTCGAGGATCGGCACGGCGAAAAACGCCGACCCGGCATGCTCCGTCAGATAGGCCAGCCGCAGCACCGACGCCACCAGCGCCAGCCACAGCACCACCCGCGAAGTCGTCATCCTCGGTCTCGTCATCCGCCGCTCCCTCCTGCCACCGGCCGCAGTTTCTCACGCCCCGCGGAAGGGGGATGGGGCCGTGCCGGTCCTCAGCGAACGCCATTGACCCGCCCCGGCGCTGCTGCTAGTCTGCGGTAGGCTCGGATACGGCTCAAGATCTCTTCATTGCGATCGCATGACAACGAAACTTCACCGCCATTCGCAGGCGCCCGCGAGCGACTGCTACGAGCAGGGCCCCAAGAAGCGATGGCAAACGCTTCGATCCGCCATGCTCGAGGTGGCCTTCGACTGGCGTCAAAGCTCGGCTGGCCGAGATCTGCCCGCAAAGAAAATCGCAGAAGCTTCCTGCTCCCTGGTCGTCAATGCCTTGTGGAACCGACGCACCGACGGAGAACGGCGATGGTTCCAGCCCTGGCGGGCGCACGCTTCTACCGTGCCTTTGCAGCTACCCCGCCTTGCTAAGCAGGCTGGAGCAGCCCTAGCTGAGCTGTCGGTGATCGATGCCTCTTTTCTCACTGGCACGCTCTACACGGCCTTGCTTCCTCCCGGGCTGCGGGCAGCCCGCGGCGCCCATTACACGCCGCCATTGCTGGCCGAGCGCCTCCTCAACCTCGCTTCTACCGCCGGTGCAGACTGGTCTACCGTAACTGCAATCGATCCCGCCTGTGGTGGTGGAGCCTTTCTCGTGCCTCTGGCGAATCGTATTCTCCACGACCACCGGTGGCGTCGTAGACCGCCACACGAACGCTTGGAAGACTTGGAGAAAAGACTCTGCGGCATCGAGATCGATCGCTTCGCAGCCTGGATGTCACGCGTTTTTCTCCAGCTCCTGGCGTATCCTATCACCGTCGAAGCGGACCGCCCTTTGCGACTTCCGATTCGGGAAGGCGACTCATTACGACTTGCTGTAGAAGAGCGCAAACAATTTGATCTGGTGATCGCGAATCCGCCTTTCGGCCGCGTCTCCTTGCGCCCAGAGCAACGGCGTTTTTTCTCACGATCGCTTTACGGTCACGCCAACCTCTACGGTCTGTTTCTCGACCTGGCTCTGCGATGGCGAAAGCCGGATGGTCTGATCGCCTTCATTACGCCGACGTCGTTCCTCGGCGGGCAGTACTTCTCTCGACTTCGCGACTTGCTGCGACGAGATGCACCACCACTGACGATCGACGTCGTTGAAACGCGTACCGGGATCTTCGACGACGTCCAGCAAGAAACTTGCCTGACCGTATTCGGCCCCAACAAGACGAAGTCGACCACCGTCCATCTTCTTAGTGCCACCGACGATGGGCTTCGCATAGAGCGTGCCGGTGCATTCACGGTCTATGGATCCAAGGGCTCCCCATGGTTCTTGCCTCGGTCTCAAGTCCAGGCCCGCATCCTCGAGAAAGCCGCCACGATGAAGACACGGCTTCATCACCTAGGCTATAAGTGCTCCACTGGACCCTTGGTGTGGAATCGACACAAGGACCAACTACGGAAGCGTGTTGACAAACGGACCTTTCCCTTGATCTGGGCTGAGGCAGTTCGGCCGAACGCATTCCGGTTTCGTTATCGAAGTCGATCCGCAACGCCTTTCTTCGCTATACGCGAAGGTCAAGATCACCTGCTTTGTTTGGACCCATGCATCCTGATCCAACGAACCACGGCCAAAGAACAGCAACGACGCTTGGTCGCATGCGCCGTACCGGAGTCTTTCCTCACCCACTGGAGAGGCATTGTTGTCGAGAATCACGTGAACGTGGCCCGCGCCGTCTCTCCTCAAGCCGTCGACGCCGCAGCCGTGGCGGCAGTGCTCAATACCGTTGTCGTAGATCAAGCGTTTCGTTGTTTGTCGGGTTCCGTTGCAGTCTCGGTTACCGAACTTCACGCTCTTCCCCTTCCTTCTCGTGACGTCTTCGATCGGGTCGCCGACGTGCTTGCCAAGACGACCAGCCGGAAGGTACGGCTACTGACGGTCGAAAACCTCGTCGCGCGAGCGTACGGAGTTTCGCTAGAAGAGGTAGAGGCGATTAATGAAGCTAGCTTGGCTTGACTCCGTGCTTCCATCTGTTGGAGAGATCCACCGGCGGCTCTCGAAGGTCATACCCGAACAGCTCGATCCCCGCGGCTGGGCACGGCGTGAAATGGCCGCCCGGAGCGTCTTCGTCATGCTCTATGGCTACGCCGTGGAGGGCTACGATCGTTGGCTCCGACCAACGGCGATCACCGACATGACTGACGCTCAGGCACGACTGCAAGAGCCCACTGAACGACGCCGGTGGCTCGACGCGGTTCAAGGTCGAAACAGACCGAGGAACCTCAAAGGACGCTGGTATAGTGAAAACACCCGCGAGCCTATCCGAGACGAGACTTTGCGAACATTTCTCAAGCTGGGCATCGCCATCGAGCGACCCGGACTTCCTACGACCTCTCCCAAGCCGCGCTACGCCCTCTCTTCTGAGTTCGCAGCACTCCTCGATCCGAGAATACTATCTGAGGCGCTCGATTCTGCTGTCGCGGGATGGCGGGAGCGCCATATCTCCCAAGCTGCACTAGCCCGCATCGCCCTCCTTCGAAAGGGAGTAACGGCGGAGAACGTCCTCATCGAGCTTCCTGGTGGCGAAACCCGGCGCGTCGCTCCAGGGCCGAGCGCAGATCTGACCAAGGCTGTCGTCGAGATCTTTGCAACGCAGTTCCTCGAGCGTCCTGCCGTCGTGCTGCTCAGCGAATCCAAGCGGAAGATCGCCCATCGCGACGAAGAGCTGCTGGCGGCGATCGGCCTGACGATTCCGGTAAGCGGTGCGCTGCCCGACGTCGTGCTCTTGGATCTCGATCCCGATCCTCCCCTCCTCGTCTTCGTTGAATGCGTGATCACGGACGGCCCCGTGGATGCGCGCCGTCGCCGCGAACTCGAACGCCTCGCCACCAGAAGCGGTTATGGCAAGGAAAACTGTGCCTACGTCACTGCGTTTCACGATCGACAGTCATCACCCTACAGGCGCATGGTCACCGCTCTGAGCTGGGGTAGCTTTGTATGGTTTGAGACAGAGCCGAGAGAGATCATGTTCCTTCGAGCCGGGCGGGAAGCACACCGATCGTCTCTCGCCCGATTGCTCCGCAGCGCATGAATCACCACGCTGCGACGTCGACCGGCGCGGAGCGTTACGTCGTCCTCGACGCGGCGCGCTTTGTGGCGCTGGCCGGCATGGTTCTGGTGAACTTCAAGATCGTCATGGGGGCGGAGGGTGCCGGGGCTGGAGCAGCGGATGCGCCGCGTCTGCGGTCGACGGCGGGCGCTGCGGGAGTGGTGTAACCTGCGGTCAGAAGCCATGGAACGCCCCGAGCCACAGCCGAGCCCGCCCGCGCCGCTGGTGCCACCGGCCC